>LJHX01000203.1 GCA_001295935.1 alpha proteobacterium AAP81b | reverse complement strand
TGTCCCCCGTCAGCGCCTATGGCACAGATTTGAGGTTGTGATTTAAGGAGGGTTGGGGTTTCGTCGTAGTGACGAAGGAACGAAGATGAAGCCCCAACCCTCCTTGAAAAAATCTGCGCCCCAAAAGGCCCCTGCTGAGCGGGTGGTGAAGGACATCCGGCGCCAGACGCGCCGCCATTTCTCGGCCGAGGACAAGATCCGTATCGTGCTCGATGGGCTACGCGGCGAGGACAGCATTGCCGAGTTGTGCCGCAAGGAAGGCATTGCCCAGAGCCTGTATTACACCTGGTCGAAGGAGTTCATGGAAGCCGGCAAGCGCCGCCTGGCCGGGGACACAGCCCGTGCTGCAACCACCAGCGAGGTGCAGGATCTGCGCCGTGAAGCCCGCGCGCTGAAGGAATGCGTTGCCGACCTGACCCTCGAGAACCGGCTGCTGAAAAAAAGCATGATCGCGGATGGGGAGGGCGACGAATGAGGTATCCTGCATCCGAGAAGCTCGAGATCATCCGGATCGTCGAGCAGTCGGACCTGCCCGCCAAGCGGACGCTCGACAAGCTGGGCATCGCCCGCCGGACGTTCTACCGCTGGTATGACCGCTACCTCGAGGGCGGGCCGGAGGCGCTGGAAGATCGCCCCTCCGCGCCGAGCCGGGTGTGGAACCGTATTGCACCCGAGGTGCAGGATCAGATCGTTGAGATGGCGCTGGAGCAATCCGAGCTGTCACCGCGCGAACTGGCTGTCCGATTTACCGATGAACGCCAATACTTTGTGTCCGAATCCACAGTCTACCGCCTGCTGAAGGCCCACGACCTGATCACCAGCCCGGCCTACGTCGTGATCAAGGCCGCCGATCAGTTCCACACCAGGACCACGCGGGTCAACGAGATGTGGCAGACCGACTTCACCTACTTCAAGATCATCGGCTGGGGCTGGATGTACCTCTCGACCGTGCTCGACGACTTCTCGCGCTACATCATCGCCTGGAAGCTGTGCACCAACATGCGCGCCGAGGACGTGACCGACACGCTGGACATGGCACTGGCCGCATCGGGCTGCGACAGCGCCACGGTGCTGCACAAGCCCAGGCTGCTCAGCGATAATGGCCCCAGCTACATCGCGGGCGAACTGGCTGAATACATCGAGGCCCGGAAGATGAGCCATGTTCGCGGTGCCCCGCTGCACCCGCAGACCCAGGGCAAGATCGAGCGCTGGCACCAAACCCTGAAAAACCGCATCCTCTTGGAAAACTACTTCCTGCCCGGCGACCTCAAAGCCCAGATCGAGGCCTTCGTCGAGCATTACAACCACCAGCGTTACCACGAAGCGCTGTGCAACGTGACGCCTGCCGACGCCTACTTCGGAAGGGCGGCTTCCATCCTCAATCAGCGCGAAAGGATCAAGCGACAGACCATCGAACATCGGCGCTTGCAACACCGCAAGCTCGCCGCCTAAAACCCAACCCCAGACGAGGCCCGCGCTCCGCTAATTTACACCGCGAGTTGAGCCAAATGTTCTGACGACGGACAG
>LJHX01000202.1 GCA_001295935.1 alpha proteobacterium AAP81b | reverse complement strand
CCCCGACCCTCCCCACTCTACGTTCGCTTCGCTCACGTGGGGGGAGGGGGAAGGAAGAGGCGCGGCCCCGCGGGTTCTGCTGTCAGCCCTTCAACCCGGCGGCGCGCAACGCCTGATCGATGGTGCGGGCGATGCCGGCGGGGACAATGCCGGCGTGCGATCGCGCGTGCTGTGCCGCGTACGGCATCGCGTGGGGCGGCGCCCGGGTCGCAGCGCGCGGCGCCGCGTGGCGCAGCGCCTCACCCGACGCCAGCCCCATGAACTCGGCGATCGCCCGCGACGACGAGACGCCGACGTCGAGCATATAGGGCATCGCCTGGCTCTCGCCGCCGTCGATCGGCGTGCCATGGCCGAGGCCGGCGATGGTGACCTTCTCGACGCGCACCACGCCGTCGGGGCCGCGCCACGACTCGCGGCGGAGCACGCTCTGGGTCTCGGTTTCAGCGCGCGTGGTGACGCCGTGCAGGCGGCGCCACTGCGCGGCGAGGCGGTCGGCGTTGCCCGGTGCTACCGTCGCATCGGCGTCGCCGGTCCAGATGCTCACCCGCGGCCAGCGCTTTTGCCCCGGCGCAGCGCGCGCCAGTCGCGCGGCGAGTTCGGCAGGGTCGGCGCCGCCCTGGCCACGCATCCGCTCGAGCGCCTCGGTGACGCTCGACGCTTCGCCCGCCGCCAGCCCGGCGATGATCGCGCCGCTGGCGAAGACTTCCGGATAGGCGCCGAGCAGTGCCGCCGCCATCGCGCCGCCCGCCGACAGCCCGGTGACATGGACGCGCGCCGGATCGAGATCATGCCGCGCCACCATCGCGGCGATCATCGCGCGGATCGACTGGCCCTCGCCGCTGCCGCGCGCCGTGTCGCCGGGCTGGAACCAGTTGAAGCAGAGATTGGGGTTGTTGGCGCGGGTCTGTTCGGGAAACAGCAGGGCAAAGCCATGGGCATCGGCGAGCGCCGACCAGCCGGCGCCGGCGTCGTAGCTCGCCGCGGTCTGGGTGCAGCCGTGGAGGACGACCAGCAGCGGCGCGCGCGCCGGCAGGTCGGCCGGCACAAAGGTCCAGCCCGAAAGATGCCCGGGGTTCGCACCGAAATCGCCGAGATCGACCAGCCGGCCGGCGTCGACGCCGCCATTGTGGCGCATCGCCGTCTGAAGTGCCGCCATTTTGGCGATCGTGTCGCGCATGCTGGCCATTGGGAATTCCTCGGGATGCCGTCGCCGCCAACATGGGGGCGATCGGAGTTTGCTGCAACGCACAATAGACGGTGGGGACCCGGCGGTTGCGCTCAACCGCGCCGCCGCCCATGGTGCGCCATGCCCCGCGTGCCCCGCCCGTCGGCCGGCCTGCCCACCCGCCAGGCCGTCCTCGATTTCATCGCCAGGAGCCCGCAGGCGGTCGGCAAGCGCGAGATCGCCAAGGCCTTCGGGCTTTCGGCGCAGGACAAGATCGCGCTGAAAGCGCTGCTCAAGGAAATGCAGGACGCCGGCGAGCTTGACGCCGGGCCGGGGCGGACCGTGCATCGCGGCGGCGGGCTGCCCAAGGTCACCGTCGTCCGCGTTGTCGATCTTACCGATTCGGGGCCGGTGGCGGTTCCCGATCGCTGGGAGGCGGCCTCGCCGCCGCCGCGTCTCCGCGTCATCGAGACGCGGCGGCGCGGCGCCTTCGGCATCGGCGATCGCCTGCTGGCGCGGATCGAGGAGCAGGGCGGAGGCTATGCCGCCTTCCCGATGAAGGCGCTCGCCAAGGCCGAAGAGTTCGTCCTCGGCATCCTGCGCAAGGAAGCGCTCGGCTGGCGGCTGGTGCCGGTCGACAAGAAGGCGCGGGTCGATTTCGTCGTTTCCGATCCTGGCGAGGCCGCTGCCGGCGATCTGGTGCTCGCCGAACCCTCGGGGCGGCCGCCGCGCCAGTTCGCCCGCGTCGTCGAGGTGCTCGGCGATCCCTTCGCGCCGCGCGCCTTCAGCCTGATCGCCATCCACGCCAAGGGCATCCCGCACGCCTTTGCCGACGAAACCCTCGCCGAGGCCGAGCGTGTCGCGACGCAAGGCCTGGGTGAGCGCGAGGATTTGCGCCATCTTCCCTTCCTCACCATCGACCCCGCCGACGCCCGCGACCATGACGACGCCGTCTGGGCGGCGCCCGACCCCGAGCGCGACGGCCACCATCGCGCCATCGTCGCCATCGCCGATGTCAGCTTCTACGTCCGCCCCCACTCGGCGCTCGACCGCGAGGCGCGGCGGCGCGGCAACAGCGTCTATTTCCCCGATCGCGTCGTGCCGATGCTGCCCGAAACGCTGTCGGCCGATGTCTGCTCGCTGGTCGAGGGCAAGCCCCGCGCCGTGCTCGCCTGCCACCTCGAGATCGACCCCCAGGGCAAGGTCCTCAGCCAGCGCTTCACCCGCGCCGTCATCACCTGCGTCACCAATATCGCCTATGAAGAGGCGCAGGCGAGCATCGACGCCGGCGCCGGCGAATGGCTGCCAGTGTTGCAGCCGCTCTGGGCCGCCTGGGGCGCGCTATCGAAGGCGCGCGACCATCGCGAGCCGCTGGCGCTCGACCTCCCCGAACGCCGCGTCGTCCTCGATGCCCGCGGCCAGATCGCCGAAATCGCCGTGCGAGAGCACCTGCCGGCGCACCGGCTGATCGAGGATTATATGATCGCCGCCAATGTCGCTGCGGCGAAGGCGTTGGAGGCCAAAAAGGCGCCGTGCATGTATCGCGACCACGAGCCGCCGAGCCGCGAGAAACTCGTCGCACTGCGCGACTATCTCGAAACGCTCGGCCACAACTTCGCGATGGGGCAAGTGATCAAGCCCGCCACCTTCAACCGCGTGCTGGCGCGGGTGAAGGACAGCGACCATCACGACCAGGTCCAGGAACAGGTGCTGCGTACCCAGACCCAGGCCTATTATTCGCCCGACAACCACGGCCATTTCGGGCTGGCGCTCGGCAGTTACGCCCATTTCACCTCGCCGATCCGCCGCTATGCCGATCTCGTCGTCCACCGCAGCCTCGTCGAGGCGTGGCGCCTCGGCGAGGGCGGGCTGGCGCCCGACGAGGCGGCCATCCTCGGCCGCACCGCCGACCATGTCTCGATGACCGAGCGCCGCGCCATGGAGGCCGAGCGCGACACCATCGACCGCTATGTCGCGGCCTTCCTCGGCACCCGCGTCGGCGAGGTGCTGCCGACGCGCATCTCGGGCGTCGCCAAATTCGGCTTCTTCGCCAAGGTCGAGGGGCTCGGCGGCGACGGGCTGGTGCCGGTCTCGACGCTCGGCGACGAGCGCTTCGTTTACAATGAGGACACGCGCATCCTCGAAGGGATGAGCAGCGGCACGCGCTACGAAACCGGCCAGCGCCTCGACCTGCGGCTGGTCGAGGCCAACCCGATCACCGGCGCGCTGCGCTTCGAACTGCCGGGCAGCGAAGCGAGCCAGCGCCCACGCGGCGACCGGGTGCGCGGGCGGCCTTACGCCGGGCCGCGGCCGGGGCAGTCGCGAGTGCCGCGCGGGATCAAACGCGGGCGGCGGTAGGCGCCAGAATCTCCTCCCCCTGGAGGGGGGAGGCGACTCGCGCGCAGCGCGGCGGGAGGGGGTGGT
>LJHX01000201.1 GCA_001295935.1 alpha proteobacterium AAP81b | reverse complement strand
GCCGATGGTCTGGAAATTGGCGAGCATGGCAGAGGCTGTAGACCCGGGCGGGGGGGCGGCTCAAGCCGGCGTCGGTCGGCCATCGTGGCCGCGAAGTCCTCTGGCGCATCGTTCCGGCCGCACCGCCCCCGCCAAAAAGCGGTAGGCGCCGCCGGGCAAGACATTTAAGCCTTTCCGTAACGTAATGTTTCAAGGGTGTGACATGGCCAACATCAACGGCACGACCGGGGCGGACACGCTCGAGGGCACCGCCGACTCCGATCAGATCAACGGCGACGCCGGCAATGACGTCATCAACGGCAATGGCGGCGCCGACAATCTCAGCGGCGGCTTCGGCAACGACACGGTACGCGGCGGTGACGGCAATGATTTCATCGCCGGCAACGGCGGCAGTGACCAGTTGTTCGGCGATTCCGGCGACGACAATCTGACCCTCATCGCCAGTAGCGGCGGTGACGTCCAGCTCGCCGATGGCGGCGAAGGCAATGACACGATCTATGCGTCCGGCACCGCGACGGTGCGCGGCGGCGGCGGCAATGATCGCCTCACCCTCCAGGGTTTCGGTGCGGTCACCGTCGATGGTGGCGACGGCAATGATCTTTTCGAGCTCGGATCGCCGCTGTCCTTCGCCCTGACCCTCGGCGGCGGTGCCGATGAAGTCGTCTTGCAGGGCAATTATGCGCCGCAGCAGGTGACGGTGATCAGCGATTTCGCGCCGGGTGTCGATCGGTTGACCATCCCCTGGGCGCAACAGCTGACCGCCTGGCCGGGCGGCGGCAATCCGTTCGGCACCGGCTTTGCCCGGCTGGTGCAAAGCGGCAGCGACACCGTGCTGGAACTTGACCGCAATGGCGGCGCCAACAGTTTCGTCGGCTTTGTTCGCTTTGCCAACACCCAGGTCGCCAGCTTTGTCGCAAGCGATTTCGGCGGCTTCGCCCCCGATGGCGCGGTGCCCGCGGGGCAGACCCTGGCCGGCACGACGGCGGCCGATACCCTCACCGGCGGGGTCGGCAACGACGTGATCTCGGGCGGCGACGGCAATGACAATCTCGACGGCAATCTCGGCGACGACACGCTGAACGGCGGCGCCGGCAATGACAATCTGACCGGCGGGCTTGGCCGGGACGTCATCAACGGCGATGCCGGCAACGACAGCTTGCTCGGCACCGGCGATGCCCAATTGTTCGGCGGCGACGATGACGACCAGCTGCGCGGCATCGGCGCCAGATTCGCTGCCCAACCGACCCTGCTCGATGGCGGCGCCGGCAATGATTTCCTCAACTTCACCAACGGCGGTCCTTTCGGCAGCGCCAATGGCTCGATCCTGCGCGGTGGCGACGGCAATGACCGGATCGAGATCGACGGCTTCGGCGCCAATCTTGTCGATGGCGGCAGCGGCGACGACGATATCCTGCTCGGCAGCGGCCTGTCCTACATCATCACGCTGGGCGCCGGCGCCGATGTGATCCGCATGCGCCCTGAAAACTTCCGGCCGACGGGGCCGGTGGTCATCACCGACTATACGCCGGGCACCGACCGGATCGAGATGAACTTCGACATCCTGTTCCAGGGCTGGTCGGGCGCGACCAACCCCTTTGCCGAGGGCTTCTTCCGGCTCGACCAGGTCGGCGCCGATGCTGTTCTGCTGCGCGACGAGAACGGCAGTGCGGTCAGCACGGGGGCGGGCTTTGTCGAGTTTTTCCGGTTTCAGAACACCCAGATCGCGGCGCTGACCGCGGCGACCTTCGGCGGTTTTGCGGCGGACGGCTCACCGCCGGTGGGAACCACCGTCACCGGCACAGCGGCGGCCGAAGTGCTTGCCGGCAGCGTCGGCGGCGATCTCGTCGAGGGGCTCGGCGGCAACGACACGCTGACTGGCAATGCCGGCGACGACACGCTGAACGGCGGCGATGGCGACGACACTCTGAACGGCGGCATCGGCGCCGACAGCCTGCGCGGTGGCGCGGGCAATGATTTGCTGCAGGACCGCGATGGCCGCTTCAGCGACCAATTTTTCGGCGAGGACGGCAATGATGTGCTGCGGGTCGCGACGAGCAATGTCATCGTCTTCGGCGTTACCATCCGACTCGATGGCGGCAATGGCGATGACGTGATCAGCCATACCGCCACCAGCGCCGACAGCATCCTGATCGGCGGCGCGGGCAATGACACCATCGACGCCAATGGCTTTGGCAGCAACATCGTCGACGCCGGCACCGGCGACGATCGCGTCACCCTCGGCAGCGCCATCGGTTTCCGGGTCGAACTCGGCGAGGGCGCCGATGTCGTCACCGTCGGCATCAACTTCCGCCCGCAATCTGCGGCCGATATCCTCGACTTCAACCCGGCCGTCGATCGGCTGTCGATCGCCTTCGCGCCGCTGCTGTCGAACTGGAACGGCACCAACCCCTTTGCCAGCGGTCATGCCCGGCTGGTCCAGATTGGCGCCGATACGAGCTTCCAGCTCGATACCAACGGCCAGGGCAACAGCTATGCCGATTACGTCATCTTCCGCGGCGTGCAGCGCGACAGCCTTGCCGCCAGCAATTTCGGCGGCTTCGACTATACCGCCGCGGCCCTGGTGACGCCCTGGACCAGCACCGCCCAGAACGACACGATCTTCGGCGAAAACGGCTCTGACCAGATCGACGGCGCGGCCGGCAACGACCGGATCAGCGGCTTTGCCGGCAATGACACGCTGATCGGCGGCGCCGGCGACGACACGCTCGCCGGCGGCAGCGGCAGCGGCAACCTGCTCTTCGGCGGCACCGGCAACGACACCTATGAGGTCGAGAGTGCGAGCGACCTGGTGTTCGAGCTGGCCGGCGAAGGCTTTCTCGACACGGTCAACACCAGCGTCAGCTTCTACCTCTATGCCAATATCGAAGGTCTGGTGCTGACCGGTAGTGCTGGCAATTTCGGCGTCGGCAACGATCTCGACAATATCCTGCTCGGCAATGGCGGCGCCAATCTGCTGCTCGGCGGCGGCGGCGCGGACCTCGTCGTCGCCGCTGGCGGTATCGACATTGTCTACGGCGAGGCCGGCGACGACCAGCTGTTCGGCGACGCGGGCAATGACGTGGTTGTCGGCGGCAGCGGCAAGGACACGATCGACGGCGGCACCGGTGGCGATCTTCTCTATGGCGAGGACGGTAACGATTCGATGATCGGCGGCGAGGATTTCGTCTTCGATCAGCTGGTTGGCGGCGCCGGCGACGACATTCTGCGCGGCGACAGCGGTCTCGGCGATTTCGATTATCTCTTCGGCGATGCGGGCAACGACAGCGTTTACGTCGATACGCCCTTCGACCTCGTCTTCGAAGCGGCGGGCGAAGGCACCGACACGGTTTACGCCAACATCGTCGGGACCGGCTATTACCTTTACGAGAATATCGAGAACCTCGTGCTGCTCGGCACGACGAGCTTTGGCGTTGGCAATGGGCTCGACAACCGGCTGACCGGCAGTGCCGCGGGCAATTATCTGCTCGGCGGCGCCGGCAATGACACGCTCGACGGCGGCGGCGGCGGCGACGTGCTGTTCGGCGAGGCCGGCGCCGATGTCTTTGCCTTCTTCGTCGGCGGTGGCGGTGATGTCATCGGCGATTTCGCCGTCGGCAGCGATCGCATTTCGCTGGCGGCCTTCGGTATCGCGACCTTCGCGGCGCTGCAGGCGCGCTTCGTCGAAGTCGGCGGCACCACCGCGATCAACCTCGGCAATGGCGATTTCATCGTGCTCAACGGCGTTGCCACCGCCGCGCTGACGGCGGGCGATTTCATTTTCGGTTAGAGCGGCGCGGCCGGCAGCGCTTCCCAGCCGTACTCGCTGTCGCGGATGCCGAAAACCCGCGCCAGATGGTCGGGGCTGAGCACCGTGCCGGGCGCGCCATCGGCGACCAGCGCGCCGCCCGTCAGCAGCAGCAGCCGGTCGCAGTGGCGGCGGGCGAGGTCGAGGTCGTGGAGCGCGACGACCACGCCGGCGCCGCGGGCGGCTTCGGCGCGGAGGCGCGCCATCACCGCGAGGCGGTGCCAGGGGTCGAGGTTTGCCGTCGGTTCGTCGAGGAGCAGCCAGGCCGGGCGGGCGACGAGGGCGCGGGCGAGGAGAACGCGGGCGCGTTCGCCGGTCGAAAGCGTATCGACGCGGCGGGCGGCGAAGGCGGTGGCGTCGGCGGCGGCGAGGGCGGCGGCGATGGCGGGTTCGTCGCGCTGCGCGCCGGGGCCAAGGCCGAGGGCGACGAGATCGTCGGCGCGCATCGGCCAGGCGAGGTCGCGCGTCGAGGGCAGCCAGGCGAGGCGCTTGGCACGCTGCACCGCGGGCAGGGTGGCGAGGGGCTCGCCGGCGAGGGTGGCCGTGCCCGGCCCGCGGCTGAGGCCGGCCAGCGCGCGCAGCAGCGTGGTCTTGCCGCTGCCGTTGGGGCCGATGACGCCGGTGACGGTGCCGGGGGTGAGCGTCAGGTCGACCGGCGCCAGCATTGGCGGGCGGGCGAGGGCGGTGGCGGTGAGGGTCATTGCGAACGCCCCCGCAGCACCAGCGCCAGGAAGAAGGGGGCGCCGATCAGCGCGGTGAGGACGCCGAGCTTGAGTTCCTCGCCGGCGATGGGGATTCGCACCGCCATGTCGGCGGCGGTCAGCAGCGCCGCGCCGGCGAGCGCCGAGGGCAGCAGCGCCGCGCCGGGGCGTCCGCCGACCAGTGGGCGGACGAGGTGGGGAACGATCAGCCCGACAAAGCCGATGGCGCCGGCGACCGCCACCCCGGCGCCGGTGGTGACGCCGGTGGCAACGACGATCGTCCAGCGCAGCCGGGCGATATCGACGCCGAGCGATTGCGCGACTTCCTCGCCGAGCGCCAGGCTGTCGAGGCGGTGGCGGCAGCCGAGCAGCACGGCGGTGCCGACGAGCAGCAAGGGCGCCGCGATCGCAAGCTGCGGCAGGCTGCGGTCGGCGAGGCTGCCGAACAGCCAGAACATCAGGTCGTAGAGGGCGTAGGGCGACGGCGCCAGGCTGAGAGCCAGGTTCATCGCCGCGCCGGCGAGCGCCGAAATCGCCACCCCGGCGAGCACCAAGGTCGCCGTTCCCGCCGCCGGGCCGGCGAGCGCCAGCAGCAGCAGCAGCGCCGCCAGCGCGCCGGCGATGCCGCCGCCGGCGACGGCGAGCGGCCCGCCGCCGAACTGATAGCCGGCGAGGATCGCGCCGAGCGCCGCGCCGGTGCTCGGGCCGAGCACATCGGGCGAGGCGAGCGGATTCCTCAGCAGCCCCTGCATGGCGGCGCCGCCGGCGCCGAGGCTGGCGCCGATCAGCAGCGCCAGCGCGGTGCGCGGCAGGCGCAGCTCGACGAGGATGGTGCGCGCCAGCGCCGGATCGCGCGCCGCGACGGCGCGCAGGCCGGCGGGGTCCCAGGCGAGCGA
>LJHX01000200.1 GCA_001295935.1 alpha proteobacterium AAP81b | reverse complement strand
CGGGTGGGGGTGGTCGCCCCGCGCCGACATTTCGGCGCGCGGCGACCACCCCCAGGTCCGCCCTGCGGGCGTCTCTCGCCTCCCCCCTCCAGGGGGAGGAGGGTCAGGGCGCTACCTTCGCCCCGCTCTGGTCCACCGGCACCATCGGCAGCCATACCGCGCTTGGGGCTTCGCCGCCGGTGACCACCGTCACCGTCGCCGGCTTGTAGTCGCTCGCCTTCGCGAGGAAGATGTTCGGCACGAAGCTTTGCGGATTGCGGTCATAGACCGGGAACAGGCTCGACTGCACCTGCACCATGATGCGGTGGCCCGGCTGGAAGACATGGTTCACCGTCGGCAGGCGAAAGCGATAGCGCTGCACCTTGCCCGCCGGGATGGCGGTCGGTTTCTCGAAGCTGTCGCGATAGCGGCCGCGGAAGATGTCGAGGCTGATCGCCAACTGGTACCCGCCCATCTTGGGGTCGCTCGCCACTTCGTCGGGATAGACATCGATCAGCTTGACGACGAAATCGCCGTCGCTGCCCGTCGTCTTCGCAAAGATCTCGGCGATCGGCGCGCCCGATACCCGGACCGGCTTGTCGAGCAGCGGCCCGGTGAAGGTCAGCACATCGGGCCGGCCATCGACGAAGCGCTGGTCGGTCACCAGCCAGTCGCCCCAGCGGCCATCGTCGAAATTGATCGGCCGCGGCAGATAGGGCACCGGCTTGGCCGGGTCCGACACATAGCTGACCCCGCCCGCCGCGCCCTTGGCGAACGACGCGCTGCTGTCGGCCCCCAGATAGAGCGGCGTCAGCCCCGAGGGACAGCCGCTCTCACACGCCAGCGGCCAGGTCTTCAGCCGGTCCCAGCGGTTCTCGCCGGTGTTGTAGACGGCGGCGGCGGGCAGCGCCGCCGGCGGGCCATCTTTCAGATACTGGTCGAAAAACGGCAGCACCATCTGCTCGCGGAACTGCCGCGCCGTATCGCCTTCCCATTGCAGCGGACCCAGCTCGCGCCCGACGCGGTTGACCTGGCTGTGCCGCCACGGCCCCAGCACCAGCCAGTTGCTGGCCATTTTGCCCCTGGCCTTCAGCGCCTCCCAGGCGGTGATGCCGCCATAGATGTCCTCATGGTCCCACAGCCCCTGTTCCCACAGGGTCGGCACGTTGGACGGCCTGGCGGCAAGCTGCCTGTCGAGCGCCTGGCCCTGCCAGAAGGCATCATAGGCCGGGTGGTCGACCATCTTGGCCCAGGCCGGCAACTGGTCGAAGCCGGCGGTCCTGGCCCATTCGGCGGCGCCGCCGATCCGGCGGAACTCGTCATATTGGTCATAGATGCCCGTCGCCGGGTCCTTGCCTTCGCCCTTGTAGCCCGTCTGGGTCGCGATCCAGCCGATGTTGGCGAGGCGGAAGGCGCCGTAATGGAACCAGTCATCGCCCATCCAGCCGTCGATCATCGGGCTTTCCGGCACCGCCGCCTTCAAGGCCGGATGCGGATCGAGCAGCGCGTTGACGACGGTGAAGCCGGGGTAGGACGAACCGATCATGCCGACCTTGCCGTTCGATTCGGGCAGATTGGCCTTGTCGACCAGCCAGGCGATAGTGTCCCAGGCGTCGGTGACATGATCGACTTTCGTCGGATTGAGCGGCCCGATCACCGGCCGCGTCAGCACATAATCGCCTTCGGACTTGTGCTTGCCGCGCACGTCCTGGACGACGCGGATATAGCCGTGGCGGAAGAACATCTCGTCGGCCAGCCCGACCGTCGAGACGCCATTGGGGCCCTCGACGCGCTTGGTGGCCTTGTCGGCGTTGTAGGGCGTCCGCGTCAGCACGATCGGCGCGCCCGTAACGCCCTTGGGAATGACGATGACGGTGAACAGCTTCACGCCGTCGCGCATCGGGATCATCACCTCGCGGCGGACATAGTCGCGCGCCTCGGTGGGCGGGGTGAAGTTGGCGGGGATGTCGCCGGCCGGCGCTGCGGGCGGCGTGGCGGCCGGCTGCGCGGCGGCGGCGGTGGCAAGCAGCAGGGCGATAAGGGCGGTGGCGCGGTGGATCATGCGCACTTTGTGACGGAGGCGGCGGCGCCCGGCAATGGGAATGGCGCCGCGCCCCAAAACCCTCCTCCTCCTGGAGGGGGGAGGCGAGAGACGCCCGCAGCGCGGACCTGGGGGTGGTCGCCGAAAGGGGAAATGTCGTCGCGCGGCGACCACCCCCACCCGCCGCGGCTGCGCCGCGAGTCGCCTCCCCCCTCCAGGGGGAGGA
>LJHX01000020.1 GCA_001295935.1 alpha proteobacterium AAP81b | reverse complement strand
GGGGGGGGAGGGAGAGGTTCGCCTCTAGCCCCACAGTCCTGCGTCAGGCGGCCAGACATCGGAATGTTCGACGCGCAGGCCACCGGCGCGGTCCTCGATCAGCAGCGGGCCGTCGAGGTCGGCATATTCGCCCTGCATCGCCACGTAAAACGCCGGCGCCACCCCCAGCGACGAACACAACATGCACCCCGTCATCACCCCCAGCCCCCGCGCCCGCGCGGCATGGACCAGCGCCAGCGCCTCGGTCAGCCCGCCGGCCTTGTCGAGCTTGATGTTGATGAAACGGTAGCGGCCGACAATCGCGTCGAGGCTGGCACGCGTCTGGCAGCTTTCGTCGGCGGCGAGCGGCACCGCCGAAACGACGCCATCGAGCAGGTCATCGCGCCCCGCCGGCACCGGCTGCTCGATCAGTTCGACGCCCAAGGGCGCCAGCGCCGCCGCGGCGGCACCGATATCCGCGTCCCCCCACGCCTCATTGGCATCGACGATCAGCCGCGCGTCAGGGGCGGCGCGATGGACGGCCGCCACGCGCTCGACATCGCCGCGCCAGCCGCCATCGCCGCCGAGCTTGATCTTGAGGAGTTCGCGCCCGCGCACCGCTGCCGCGGCCGCCGCCATCGCACCGGGCTCGCCGAGGCTGATCGTATAGGCGGTGAGCAGCGGTTGCGGCGCGGGCAGCCCCAGCCGCTGCCAGACGCGCACCCCCGACTGCTTGGCCTCGAGGTCCCACAGCGCCGCGTCGAGGGCATTGCGCGCCGCGCCCGCCGGCATCGTCGTCAGCAGGTCGGCGCGGGTCGCCCCGGCGGCGACGGCGTCGGTCTGGGCCTGCAGCAGCGCCAATGCGGCGTCGGCACTGTCCCCGAGATAATAGATCGCCGTGCCCTCGCCCCGCCCGATGGCATCGCCGTCACGGACCTCGGCGACGACGACATCGACATGGGTCTTGGCCCCCCGCGCGATGGTGAAGGCGCCGCGCACGGGCAGGCGGTCGATGCGGGCGGCGAGCTGGCGGGACATCGCCGCACCCTGCCGCGCTGTTGGCAGGCCATGCAAGCCGGGGTTAGGATGCGCCATGGAAGAAGGCGAATCCGTCGAACTCGATGCCGTGGCGGCGGTGGCGCGGATCACCGCGCTCGAGATGCTGGTGCGCCAGATGATGATCGTCCAGCTGCGCATCCTCGACAAGATGGGCGAGATCGACCTCGACCCCACCTATGTCCGCGGTGTCGCCGCCGCTTATGCCGAGAAGGTCGACAGCTCGCCGATCATCGAAAGCTCGTCGCCGGAAGTGAATTACGAGTTCAAGGTCAACGTCCTCCACAATCTCGAACGCTTCTTCGACGAGATCGAGAATCATATCCGCGAGCATCCCTGAGCTGCCGCCCCAACCAGGGGCGGCAGCGGGAGGCGGATCAGGCCGCGGCGAGCCGGCGGCGGCGCATGGCCGCGCCGGTGAGCCCGAAGCCGGCGATGAGCAGCGCCCAGCTGGCGGGTTCGGGAACGCCGCCGACGGGCACATCGACAAAGGTACGGAAGGTCAGGTCGTAGCTGGGCTGGTCGCCATAGCCGGGGGTCGGGATGGCACGGCCGCCGGCATAGGGGTTGGTCGTCTGCTGCAGGATGCCGCGATCGGCGAGATCGCCGGGGCCGGTGATGTTGGTGAAGGCAAAGGTATATTGCGAGCCGGCGGTGACACCGATGCCCAGCGCCGCAATGTCGAAGTGCAGCAGATAAAGGCCCAGATCGAAATCATAGCCGTTGCTGATGGTGGCAAGGACTGTCCGCGTTGCCGTGCCCAGGAGAGTACCGCCGGTGCCGACACCGTCGTGAATGGCGATCGTCACGTCGTTGCTGCGGCCAAGGAGGTCGGACGGGCCGTTGGCGGCAACGTCGACGGCGTCGAGCCGGCCGCTCAGCCCGGCGGTAAAGGACTGGCCGAGCGGCAGATTGCTGTAGGTCGGGCCGAAACGGAACGGCAGACCGGTGTTGTAGGCGTACTGCGACTGATCGAGAACAGGCACCGCCTGCGCCGCCGATCCCGCCACCATCAGCGCCGCCACCGCGACGCTCTTCCAAGCTGTCATCGAAAAAATCTCCCCTGATGCGACCGATCTGGCCCGTGGCGCGCGCGGGCCAGCGACGCTGGCAGCCCGCCCGAGCAAACGCACCATGATCCAGGCGGCATCGGCAACGCAACCGAA
Source organism: alpha proteobacterium AAP81b (assembly GCA_001295935.1). GTDB lineage: Bacteria > Pseudomonadota > Alphaproteobacteria > Sphingomonadales > Sphingomonadaceae > Sandarakinorhabdus. The sequence goes on along the minus strand of LJHX01000020.1, from coordinate 5,507 downwards.
ATGAGTCGGTCACGGCCCCGTGGCGGGATGCCGCTGGAGGCCCGAGCCGGAATCGAACCGGCGTGCACGGATTTGCAGTCCGCTGCGTCACCACTCCGCCATCGGGCCGCGCGTGGGGAGGCTCCCCTAGCAATGCCGCTTGGCGAGGGCAACCTTCGCGGCTAAGGGCTGGCCGCCACGGCGCCGCAACGCAGCAACGATCGCCCGTCCGGCGAAAAACCTGATTGCGGCTCAGTTGTGTTATTGATATCAGACACCGTCAGGAAATCCATCGGTGACCGCAGTCGCAATGCCGCCCCTCGATCGTGCAGCAGCCCTGGGCGCTAACGCCGCCGCGCGCGCCCGGCGCACCATGGTCGACAGCCAGTTGAAGACCGTCGGCGTTATCGACGACGCCATCCTCGCCGCCATGGCGAGCGTGCCGCGCGAGGCGCATCTGCCGCCGGCACTGGCGCCGCTCGCCTATTCCGACGCCGAACTGGAAGTCGCCCCCGGCCGCTGGCTGCTCGAACCGCTGGCGCTGGCGCTGCTGCTGCAGACCGCGCGGCTGGCGCCGGCCGATCGCGTGCTGATCATCGGCGGCGCCGGCGGTTATTCGGCGGCGATCGTCGCCGCTTGCGGCACGCGCGCCGAGGCGGTCGAAAGTGATCCGGAGCTCGTCGCCATCGCGACCGCCGCCGGCGTGGCCGTCCACCAGGGCGAGCTCACGCACGGCTGGCCGGCGGCGGCGCCCTACAGCCTGATCCTTTTCGAAGGCGCCATCGAGGTCATCCCCGACGCCATCGCCGACCAGCTCGCCGACGGCGGCCGGGTCGCCGCGGTGGTGCGCGCCGGCAATGTCGGCCATGCCTGTGCGGGGCCGCTGCTGCGGCGCGCCGATGGCAATGGTATCGCCGGGCTGCCGTTCCTGGAAATCGCCGCCCGGCCACTGCCGGGGTTCGCCCGGCGGCGCGAATTCGCCTTCTGAACCCCTGTTCCGCGAGCCCCTGATGATGCGCCCCTTCCTGTTGCTGACCGCCGCCGCCCCGCTGGCGTTGCTCGTTTCATCGCCGGCCGCGGCCGAAACACTGCAGGACGCCATCGCCGCCGCTTATGCCTCCAACCCCGATATCCAGGCGCAGCGCGACATCGTCGCCCAGAATGACGAGGGCATTTCGCAGGCACGCGCCCCCGGCCGGCCATCGATCGGCATCCAGGGCCAGGTGGCGCAGGCCGGGCTCAACAATTTCATCGACAATGGTCGCACCTATACTGTCGGCATCCAGCTCAATCAGTCGCTCTACCGCGGCGGCCGCGTGCCGGCGGCGCGTTCGGCGGCGCAGGCGCGCATCTATGCGGCGCGCGCCCGGCTGCGCGCCCAGGAAAACAGCGTCATCCTCAACACCGTCACGGCTTACGCCGATGTGCTGCGCTTCACCCGCGTCGTCGAGCTGAACCGCAACCAGATCAGCGTCCTCGAACGCGAGCTGCAGGCGTCGCGCGACCGCTTCGAGGTCGGCGACCTGACGCGCACCGACGTCGCCCAATCCGAAGCGCGTGTCGCCAACGCCCAATCGAACCTGGTGCTCGCCGAAAACCAGCTCGTCGCGGCGCGCGAGGCCTTTGTCCGCGCCGTCGGCCATGCGCCCGAAAATCTCGAACCGCTGCCGGCGCTGCCGCCGCTGCCCGACAGCGAGGGCAAGGCGCTCGAAATCGCCAATGAGAACAACCCCCAGCTGATCGCGGCGCGCTTCGACGAACAGGCGCTGCGCTTCGACGTTCTCGGCCTCGAACGCCAGCGCCTGCCGTCGGTCGATCTGAATGTGCAGGGCTCGTATCAACAGTTCGAAGGCGGCGGCCAGGGGTCGAGCTTCGTCCGCCAGGGACAATTCTATACCCAGAATGCCAGCGTTGTCGCGACCATCCCGATCTACCAGCGCGGCCTGGTCGGCTCGCAGATCCGCCAGACCCAGGCGCAGCGCAGCCAGGCGATGGCGGTGATCGCCTCGACCGACCGCCAGGTCCGCCAGAACATCGTCAACAGCATCGCGACGCTGCGCGCGGCGCGCGCGACGATCAAGGCCAATGAGATCGCGGTTTCGGCGAACACCCTCGCCGCCGAGGGCGTCCGCCAGGAAAACCAGGTCGGCACGCGCACCATCATCGAAGTGCTGAACGCCGAGCAGGAGCGCCTCAACGCCGAGGTCAATCTCGTCACGGCGCGCCGCGACGAGCAGGTGGCGGGTTATTCGCTGCTCGCCAATGCCGGCGGCGCCGAGGCGGTGCAGCTCGGCGTGCCGGTCAAGGAATATGACCCCGAGATCAACGCGCGGCGGGTCAGCAACAAGTTCGGCGACGATGGCGACGAAAGCGCGCCGCCGCTGCCGATGCCCGACAAGGCGCGCGCCACCAAGTCACTGGTCATCGGCCCGCCGGCGCCGTAGTCTTCGCGCCATGAGCGACCTGCCTCCCAATATCGACGCCATCCTGTCGTCGATTCGCGCCCGCATGACCGAGGGCGCGCCGATCGCCGAGCCGATGGCGCTGCCGCCCTATCCGACGGCGCCGGCCCCCGAAGCACCGCCGCCGCCGGTTGCCGATATCGGCACGGTCAGCCTCGCCGGCAGCGAGATGACGATCGACGCGCTGCTGCGCTCGCTGCTCGAACCGATGCTCGCGGCGTGGATCGATGCCAATGCCCCCGAGATCGTCGAGCGCCTCGCCCAGGCCGAAATCCGCCGGCTGACGCGTAACCCGTGAGGCGCGCCATTGCCGCCGCTACGGCGTGGCTGGCGATCGCCGCCGCGCCGGCGCTGGCGGCGAGCGTCGAGGTCCACGCCGGCCATTTGCTCGACCCGGCCAGCGGCCAGGTCTGCGACGATTGCCGCATCAGCATTGTCGATGGCCGCATCGCCAGCGTTGCACCCTGGACGGCGCCCGCCGCCGGCACGCGTGTCATCGACTGGTCGGACCGCTGGGTGCTGCCCGGCCTCATCGACATGCACAGCCATGTCGCCGATGGCTTTCCCGGCGACAGCGACCCCGCCGCGGCACTCAGGCACGACGCCAGCGAAACCGCCTTCAAGGCGGTCGAGGCGGCACGGTTGACCCTGGAAGCCGGCTTCACCAGCGTCCGCGACGTCGGCGTCTATCGCGGCCTCAGCGACGTTGCGCTGCGCGATGCCATTGCCGCGGGCTGGGTGGCGGGCCCGCGGATGTGGGTGGCGGGGGCCTATATCACCCGGCCGGGCGGCGGCGGCGCGGTCACCGGCGCGCCGGCTGGGACGGTGATCCCCGAGGTTTTCCGGCTGGGCGAGGTGCGCGGCGCCGACGAAGCCCGTGCCCGGGCGCGCTTCCTGATCGAGCATGGCGCCGACTTCATCAAGCTGATCGCCACCGGCGCCGTCCTCGCCATCGGCAGCGCGCCCGGCGAACTCGAACTGACGCCGGCCGAAATGCGCGCCGCCTGCGACGAAGCCCGGCGGCTGGGGCGCTATTGCATCGCCCATGCCCATGGCGCCGCCGGCATCATCGCGGCGATCGACGCCGGGGCGCGGACGATCGAGCATGCCTCGCTGATCGACGACGCCGGCATCGCGCTGGCGAAGGCGCGCGGCGTCGCGCTCGACATGGACATCTGGAATGGCGACTGGATCGACAGCGTTGGCCGCCGCGAGGGCTGGCCGGCCGAATATCTCGCCAAGAATCTCGCCACCACCGACGCCCAGCGCCAAGGCTTCCGCAAGGCGGTGGCGGCGGGGGTGACGCTGACCTTCGGCACCGATGCGGGGGTTTTTCCGCATGGCCTAAACGCGCGGCAATTCGCCTATATGGTGCGCTACGGCATGACGCCGTGGCAGGCGATCCGCTCGGCGACATCGGTCGCTGCCGAAGTGCTCGGGCAGGGCGGCAAGGTCGGGTGCGTTTCGGTCGGCTGTTTCGGCGATCTCGTCGCGGTCGCTGCCGACCCGCTCGCCGATATCGCGGCGCTCGAAAGCGTCAGCGGCGTCGTCAAGGCCGGCGCGTTTGTGAAATAGCCCCGGGGCTTTGCGCCGCGCTGCGGCAATCGCTAACGACGCCTCATGACGATCGACAAGACCTTCGACCCGGCGAGCTTCGAGACGCGCTGGTATGCGCATTGGGAAGCGACCGGCGCCTTCCGCCCGGCGCGGCCGGACGCGAAACCCTTCACCATCGTCATCCCGCCGCCCAATGTGACGGGGTCGCTGCACATCGGCCACGCGCTCGACAATACGCTGCAGGACGTGCTGATCCGCTGGCAGCGCCTGCAGGGCCGCGACGCGCGCTGGGTGGTGGGCACCGATCACGCCGGGATCGCGACGCAGATGGTCGTCGAGCGCCAGCTGGCGGAATCGAGCCAGGCGACGACCCGCCAGGAAATGGGGCGCGAGGCGTTTGTCGCGACGGTGTGGGACTGGAAGGCCGTCAGCGGCGGCACCATCACCCGCCAGCTGCGCCGCCTCGGCGCCAGCTGCGACTGGTCGAACGAGCGCTTCACCATGGACGCGGGCTTCAACGAAGCCGTCACAAAGGTGTTCGTCCAGCTTTATCGCGAGGGCCTGCTGTATCGCGACAAGCGGTTGGTCAATTGGGACCCCAAGTTCAAGACGGCGATCAGCGATCTCGAGGTCGAGTTCCGCGAGGTCGAGGGCAATCTCTGGCATTTTCGCTACCCGCTCGCCGACGGGGCGACGCAATTGGATGGCCGCGATTACCTGACGGTGGCGACGACGCGCCCCGAGACCATCCTCGGCGACGGCGCGGTGGCGGTCAGCCCCGACGACCGGCGCTATGCCCATCTCATCGGCCGGCGTTGCCGGCTGCCGATCGTCGACCGGCTGATCCCGATCATCGCCGATTCCTATGTCGAGGCGGATTTCGGCTCGGGCGCGGTCAAGATCACCGCGGCGCATGATTTCAATGACTTCGAGGTGTACAAGCGCCATCCGGAAGCGAACATCCCGGTCATCAACCTGATGAACCCCGATGCGACGATGTCGGACAATTGCCCGCCTGACTATCGCGGGCTGACGCGCGAAGCAGCCCGCAAACAGGTGATCGCCGATTTCGACGCGATGGGCCTGCTCGACAAGGTCGAGCCGCACCGCCACCAGGTGCCCTATGGCGACCGCTCGGGCGTCGTCATCGAGCCGTATCTGACCGACCAATGGTATGTGAACGCCGCCGAACTGGCCAAGCCGGCGCTGGCGGCGGTGCAGTCGGGGGCGACGCAGTTCGTGCCCAAGACCTGGGAGAAGACCTACTTCAACTGGATGGAGAATATCCAGCCGTGGTGCGTGTCGCGGCAGCTGTGGTGGGGGCACCGGATTCCGGCGTGGTATGCCGAGGATGGCCGGTGCTTTGTCGCGACGAGCGAGGCCGAGGCGCAGGAGGAGGCGGGCACGGGGGTGGCGCTGACCCGCGACGAGGACGTTCTCGACACCTGGTTCTCCTCCGCCCTCTGGCCGTTCGCGACGCTCGGCTGGCCGGGCACATCTCCTCCCCCT
>LJHX01000002.1 GCA_001295935.1 alpha proteobacterium AAP81b | reverse complement strand
GACGCCCCGCCGCGGCGGCTGTGCTTTCACGACGGCCTGCGCCCCGACGCGCGCGACGCGGTCGCGGCGCTGGCAGCGCTCGGCCTGCCCGCGTCGATCCTGTCGGGCGACCGCGCCGCCGCGGTGACGGCGCTCGCCGGGCGTCTCGGGCTGCCGGCGCTCGCCGGGCTGCAACCGCGCGACAAGCTCGCCGCCATCGCCGCGCTGCAGGCGCGCGGCCACAAGGTGCTGATGGTCGGCGACGGCCTCAACGACGGCCCGGCGCTCAAGGCCGCCGATGTCTCGATGGCGCCCGCCTCGGCGAGCGATGTCGGCAAGACCGCCGCCGATCTCGTCTTCCTCGGCGACCGTCTGATGCCCGTCGCGCAAGCGGTGGCGGCGGCGCGGCGGACGATGGCGGTGGTGCGGCAGAATTTTGCGCTGGCGATCGGCTATAATGTCCTCGCCGTGCCGCTGGCGATCGCCGGCCAGGTGACGCCGCTGGTCGCCGCGGTCGCCATGTCGGGATCGTCGCTGATCGTCGTCGCCAATGCGCTGCGGCTGCGGAATGCGGCGCGGTGATCGGGCTCGCCATCCTGATCCCGGTGGCGCTCGGGCTGGGTCTGGCCGGGCTGGCGGCGTTCTTCTGGGCGATCGGCGCCGGGCAGTTCGACGATCTCGACGGGGCGGGGTTGCGGATCCTCAACGATGCCCAACCGGGGGAGGCAGGCGCGGGGAAAGCGTCTGCGACCGTACCCGCCGGCAAATCCGCGCCCTGAGCGCACAGCCCATCCGAGCGAACAGCCAAGTCTTCCCGATGCCGTCTCCCCTCACCCGCTCATGCCGAGCGAAGTCGAGGCACGCCCACGACGGCGCGTGCCTCGACTTCGCTCGGCATGAGCGGGAGAGGGAGTCGTTGGGCCGCAAGCGACCCTAAAACCGCATTCCCAGCCCGACACCGACCACGATCGGATCGATGTTGACATGGACGCTCTGCCGCCCGAGCGCCGTCGTGTTGAGATACGCCGTCGTCTGCATGTCGATGTACTTGATGTCGAAATTCAGGAAGACGCGCTTGCTGATGTCGACATCGAGCCCCGCCTGAAAGGCATAGCCGAAGCTGTCGGCCATATGGATCGTCGTCGGCCCGACGGCGGTTTCGAGGCCGTCGGAGGCATTCTCGTTCCAGAAGATCGTATAGTTGATGCCGGCGCCGACATAGGGCCGCACATGGCCGTGCGGGTTGAAGTGATATTGCGCCGTCAGCGTCGGCGGCAGCACCCAGGTCGAGCCGATCTTGCCGATGCCGCCGGTGGCGCCGCTGCGACCGCGAAGGCTGTGGTTGGTTGTCGCCAGCACCAGTTCGGCGCCGATAAGGTCGCTCAGCATGTAGGTGAAGTCGATTTCCGGCATCACCGAATCGTCGACGCCGACGCGCTCGCCGGGCAGTGCCGGCAGGATGCTGCCCGAGCGCTCGTTGGGCGCGACATAGATGGCGCGCAGCCGGATCAGCACATCGCCCTTGGCGAGCCCGACATGCGCCTCGCCGGCCTGCGCCGGGACCGCCGTGAGCAGCGCCGCGCCTGCCATTGCCATCAGCCACTTCGTCATCGTCACTCTCCGCATCCATCGATGCGCGAGGCAGGTAGGCGGCAGCGCCGGGCGGCGCCTTGATCGAGCGCAAGGGCGGCGTTGATCTCGATCAAGGCGGCGGCGTGCCGGCGCTGGCAGGGGTTCGCCATGGCGCCCCCCGTCCCTCGTTCCTGCGCCCGGCACGCCGCGGCCGGCAGCGGTGCGGTAATCGCGATGCTGTGCCGCGAGCCGGGACCCGCGATCCTCGCCGTCGCGGCGCTGATCGGCCTGGCGATGCCGCCGCCGGCTGCCGTCGCCGCGACGATGGCCATGTGCGGTGGCGGCACATCGCCCGGCGACCCGCGCCAGCCGGTCCCGCCCGGTGGCGCCTGCCATGGCATCTGCCCGACGCGCCGCGGCGATGGCGGCGACGGCACCAGGCGCTGAAGGCGCGCCGCCCGGGGCGCGCCTCAATCGCGGTCGGGCATATACTCGCCCTCGGCGCGGTCCGAGAATTTCGTCCATTTGTTCTGGAAGGTCAGCAGCACCGTTCCCGTCGAGCCATGGCGCTGCTTCGCCACGATCACCTCGGCAAGGCCATGGACCTTCTCGGCTTTCTCGCGCCATTTCTGGTGTTTGTCGGCGTCCTCGATGTCGGGCTGTTTCATCGCGTGATAATATTCCTCGCGATATACGAACAGCACGATGTCGGCGTCCTGCTCGATGGTGCCCGATTCACGCAGGTCCGAGAGCTGGGGGCGCTTGTCCTCGCGCGCCTCGACGGCGCGGCTGAGCTGGGAGAGCGCCAGCACCGGCACCTGGAGTTCCTTGGCCAGCGTCTTGAGGCCGCGGGTGATTTCCGAAATTTCCTGGACGCGGTTGTCGCCGCTGCCGCGCGCCGAGCCCTGCAGCAGCTGGAGGTAATCGACGACGATCAGCCCGATCTTGTGCTGGCGCTTCAGCCGCCGCGCCCGGGTGCGCAGCGCCGCGATCGACAGCGCCGGGGTGTCGTCGATCAGCAGCGGCAGATTGTAGAGGTCGCTCGAGGCGCGGGCGAGGCGGGTGAATTCCTCCTGGCGGATGTCACCCTTGCGCAGCTTTTCGGAGCTGATCTCGGCCTGTTCGGCAAGCACGCGCGTCGCCAGCTGGTCCGACGACATTTCGAGGCTGAAGAAGGCGACCGGCGCCCCCGAGGCCTTGTCGCCATCGATCCCCATCGCCTGGTCCTGGAGGTGGCGCCAGGCGCAGGCGAAGGCGATGTTGGTGGCGAGCGCTGTCTTGCCCATCGCCGGGCGGCCGGCGAGGATGATGAGATCGGATTTGTGGAGGCCGCCGAGGCGCTCGTTGAGGCCGGTGAGGCCCGTCGTATAGCCCGAAAGGTGGCCGCCCGACTTCATGGCACGCTCGGCCATGTCGAGCGCCTCTTTCGTGGCCGTCGCGAAGGTCTTGACCGCCCCCGACACCTCGCCCTTTTCGGCGATGCTGTAGAGCGCCATCTCGGCCTCTTCGATGCGATCCATCGGCGCGATTTCGGACGACATGTCGTGGGCGCCCGCCGCCATGTCGCTGCCGACGCGGATCAGCTCGCGCAGCAAGGCGAGGTCGTAGATCTGCCGGGCGAAGTCGCGCGCCGCGATGAGGCCGCCCATCGTCTGGCTGAGCGTCGCGAGGTACGCGGGGCCGCCCATTTCCTGCATCGCCGGATCGGCGTCGAACAGCGGTTTCAAGGTGATCGGCGTCGCCGCCATGCGGTTGTCGATCAGCTTCAATATCTGCTCATAGATGCGGCCGTGCAGCGGATCGGCGAAATGCTCGGGCCGCAGGATGATCATCACATCCTCGGTCAGCCGGTTGTCGATCATCAGCGCGCCCAAGAGCGCGGCCTCGGCCTCGAGGTTCTGCGGCAGGGTGGCGACGTCCATGGGCAGCTGGCCGGCGAGATGACTCGGAAAGTTCATCGCCGCCTCATCGGCCCTGGGCATCGGCACCGCAATCGGCGGCGGCGGCGGCGGCAAAAGATTGCCGGGGACGCTTCTGTGGATGCTTCTGGGGGCAAGCGCCTAGCCGCCGGACCGGAAAGCGCTTTTCGCGGGCGCGCGCCTCGCCTATCGCCAGCACCAGATGACGATCCCAACGCCCTCCCCCGCCCGGCGCCCGGCGCCGCCGCCGACGCCGTCGCAGGCGCGTGCCCGCGCCGCCGCGCGCCTCGGCGCCGTCCAGGCGCTCTACCAGCGCGAAATGGGCGGCGACCCGGTACCCAAGCTGCTCACCGAATTCCACAATCACCGCCTCGGCCAGGAAATCGAAGGCGACGACTATCCCGATGCCGACCAGGCGTTTTTCGACGATGTCGTCGCCGGGGTCGCGGCGCGGCAGGAGGAGATCGACGCGGCGATCACCGCCGCGCTGGCGACGGGCTGGGCGATGGACCGCCTCGACAAGCCGATGCGCGCGCTGCTTCGGGCCGCGGTGTACGAACTGCTGGCGCGAGCCGATGTGCCGGCGGGCACCGTCATCAACGAATATGTCGACATCAGCCACGCCTTTCATCCCGACAAGGAAGCCAAGTTCGTCAATGGCTTGCTTGATACGGTCGCGCGCCGCGTGCGGGGATGAAGGAAGAGGGCCTCCGGCGGCGGGTACCCAGCGAAACAGGCGCGCCGGGCGATGGCCGGCAACATTCGACGTCGCGTCGACGCGCCTGTTTCGCTGGGAGCCCGCGGCAAGGGCCTGAGGCCCTTGACCCACTCTTTTTGGTATCGTGAACGAACGACGGTTCATCGCCGACCTGCTCACGCCGCTGGCCACCACCGCCGCGGCGCGCGGGTTCGCCGATGATGCCGCGGTCTGGGCGCCGCCACTCGGCCGCGAGCTGGTGATGACCCACGACACGCTGGTCGCCGGCACGCACTTCCTGCCAGGCGACCCGCCCGCCGATATCGCCTGGAAATTGCTGGCGGTGAACCTCTGCGACCTCGCCGCGATGGGCGCCCGCCCGGCAGGCGTCCTGCTCAGCCTCGCCCTCTCGCCCGCCGAGGACGACGCCTGGCGAAGCGCCTTCACCACCGGCCTCGCGCGCGCGCTGGCAACCTTCGATGTCGCGCTCTGGGGCGGCGATACCGTTGCCGGCGTCGCAGCGGCAGTGCTGGGGATAACTGCCATCGGTCATGTCGCCGCCGGCAAGGCCTTGCCGCGTCACGGCGCCCGACCCGGCGACGGCGTCTTCGTCTCGGGGACGATCGGCGACGCCGGGCTTGGCCTTGCCATCGCCCGCGGCGCGGCGTCCGCCGACAAGTTCCTGCTGGCACGCTACCGCCGCCCGCAACCCCGCCTGGCGCTCGGCGCCGCCCTCGCCGGCGTCGCCACCGCGGCGATGGACATCTCGGATGGGCTGCTCATCGACGCCGACCGCCTCGCCGCGGCGAGCGGTGTCGGCCTGGCCCTCGACCTCGCCGCGCTGCCGCTGTCGCCGGCGCTGGTCGCCCGCGCCGGCGACGACGATGCCGCCCGCCTCGCTGCCGCCACCGCCGGCGACGATTATGAGCTGCTTTTCACCATGCCCCCGGGGACCGACCCGGCGCCGCTCGCCGGCAAGATCGCCGTGACGCGGATCGGCGTCGTCACCACCGGCGCCGGGCTGGCGCTGACCGGCCGGGCGGGGCCGCTGGCGTTGCCGGCGCGCCTCGGTTGGGAGCATTGACGCCGCCCCGTCGAATTCGCCAGTCGCCGAAGCTTGCGTTGCCAGCGGTGCTTTGCCACAAGCCCTGACGCAAGATACTGTCTCGGTCGCGCAATCTGTCCGCCCGGGGCCTCTGGGGAGGGGCAAGAATAATGGAAATGGTGCTGATCGCAATTGGCTGCGGTCTTGCGGCGGTCGTCTATGGACTCGTCACGTCACGCCAGGTGCTGGCGGCGTCGCCCGGCAACGCCCGGATGCAGGAGATCGCCAAGGCGATCCAGGTCGGCGCCGGCGCCTATCTCGCCAAGCAATATACCGCCATCGCCGTCGTCGGCGTCATCGTCGCCGTGCTCGTCGCGGTCTTCCTCGACATCATTCCGGCGGTCGCCTTCACGCTTGGCGCGGTGCTGTCGGGCGCCACCGGCTTCATCGGCATGAACATCTCGGTGCGCGCCAACGTCCGCACCGCCGAAGCCGCGCGCCAGTCGCTCCAGGCCGGGCTGACCATGGCCTTCCGCTCGGGCGCCGTTACCGGCATGCTCGTCGCCGGCCTCGCCCTGCTCGCCATCGCCGGGCTTTTCTATGCGCTGGTCGCCAGCGGGAGCGACCCGACCGGCCGGCCGGTGATCAACTCGCTGGTCGCGCTCAGCTTCGGCGCCTCGCTGATCTCGATCTTTGCTCGCCTCGGCGGCGGCATCTTCACCAAGGCCGCCGATGTCGGCGCCGACATGGTCGGCAAGAACGAGCTCGGCTTCGACGAGGACGACGACCGCAATCCGGGAGTCATCGCCGACAACGTCGGGGACAATGTCGGCGATTGCGCCGGCATGGCCGCCGACCTGTTCGAAACCTATGTCGTCACCATCGGCGCCACCATGGTGCTGGTGGCGCTGCTCGTCGAACAGGCCGCGGCGACGGCGCTGATGACCCTGCCGCTACTCGCCGGCGGGGTGTGCATCCTCACTTCGATCATCGGCACCTTCTTCGTCCGCCTCGGCGGCGGCTCGATCATGGGGGCGCTCTACAAGGGCTTTATCGCGACGGCGTTGCTGTCAGTGCCGGCGCTCTACTTCGCCACCAACGCGATTTTCCCGGACATGAACGCGGTGATCTCGGTCAAGGCAGCGAGCGCCGAAGCCGCCGCCGCGGTCGCCGCGCCCACCGACTTCACCGCGATGAGCCTGTTCTGGTGCATGCTCGTCGGGCTGGCCGTCACTGGCCTCATCGTCTGGATCACCGAATATTATACCGGCACCAATTATCGCCCGGTCCAGAGCATCGCGAAAGCATCGGATTCGGGCCATGGCACCAACGTCATCCAGGGCCTTGCCGTCTCGATGGAATCGACCGCGCTGCCGACGCTGGTCATCGTCGTCGGCATCGTCGCGTCGTTCCAGCTGGCGGGGCTGATCGGCATCGCCTTCGCCGCGACCGCGATGCTGGCATTGGCCGGCATGGTCGTCGCGCTCGACGCCTATGGGCCGGTTACCGACAATGCCGGCGGCATCGCCGAAATGTCGGGGATGGAGGGCGAGGTGCGCGAACGTACCGACGCCCTCGACGCCGTCGGCAACACCACCAAGGCCGTCACCAAGGGCTATGCCATCGGCTCGGCGGGGCTGGCCGCGCTGGTGCTGTTCGCGACCTATACCGAGGATCTCCGCCAGTTCTTCGGCTCGGTGGTCGTCGATTTCACCTTGTCCAACCCCTATGTCGTCGTCGGTCTCCTGCTCGGCGCGCTGCTGCCCTATCTGTTCGGCGGCATGGCGATGACCGCCGTCGGCCGCACCGCGTCGGCGGTGGCGCAGGACATTCGTGCCCAGTTCAAGGAGAATGGCCCCGCCATCATCGCCCGCAATGCGCGGCCCGACTATGCCCGCACCGTCGGGCTGGTGACCGCGGGCGCCATCCGCGAGATGGTGGTGCCGTCGCTGCTGCCGGTGCTGGCGCCGGTCGTCGTCTATTTCGCCGTCACCGCCGTCTCGACGCAGGGCAACGGCTTTGCCGCCTTGGGCGCGCTGCTGATGGGCGTCATCGTCTCGGGGCTGTTCGTCGCGATTTCGATGACTTCGGGTGGCGGCGCCTGGGACAATGCCAAGAAGGTCATCGAGCAGGGCGCCTATGGCGGCAAGGGCTCGCCGGCGCACCAGGCGGCGGTAACCGGCGACACCGTTGGCGACCCCTACAAGGATACCGCCGGGCCGGCGGTCAATCCGATGATCAAGATCACCAATATCGTCGCGCTGCTGCTGCTGGCGGCGCTCGCCGGGCACTGACGAGCCGAGCTCTGGGGAGGGGGAGGCCCCGCCGGTGGCGACGCCGGCGGGGCTTTTTCGTGCCGTGATCTGCCACGATTGCTCCCTTGGTGCGGATGGCCTATATTGGTGCAGTTATAGCAGGAGATGCACCATGGCGACACGCGCGACTGCCAAGATGGTCGACGGCGGCCGCATCATCGTGCCGGCGGAATTCCGCCGGGCCATGGGCGTCGCCCCCGGCGATACGCTGGTGCTCAGCCTTGAGGGCGAGGCGCTGCGGGTGCAGTCGCACCGCGCGGTGGTGCGGGAGATCCAGGCGAGCGTCCGGGCGCTGGTGCCGCCGGGCGTGTCGCTGGTCGATGAACTTATCGCCGAGCGGCGGGCCGAAGCGGCCCGGGAATGAGCGTCGTTCTCGACTCGTCCGCTCTGCTGGCTGTGCTGCAGGGCGAGCCCGGTGCCGATGCCGTCATGCCAGCCCTGCAGGGGGCGCTGGTCTCGGCGGTTAACGCTGCCGAAGTTGTTACGAAATTGGTCGAAATCGGCATGACGCCGGTCGAGGCTGGGACCAACCTCACGCGCCTGGATGTCGACATCATTGCCTTCGATGCGGTCCAAGCGCAGCAGACCGGGGCCCTGCGCCCCCTTACCCGTCACCTCGGTCTCAGCCTCGGCGATCGGGCCTGCCTGGCACTGGCGCAGCAGCGTCGCGCCACCGTGCTGACCGCCGATCGGCCCTGGGCCGGCCTCGATCTCGGCATCGCGATCGAAGTCATCCGCTAACCTGCCCCCCCCTCTCCCGCCCTGCGGGAGAGGCGACTCGCCGACTTCGGCGAGCGGGTGAGGGTGTTCTTCTTCTGCGTCCGCGCGCGGGACCACCCTCACCCGCCGCGCTGGAGCGCGAGTCGCCTCTCCCGCGAGCGGGAGAGGGGGCACTCGGCGCCGGCGTTGCCGCCGCCGGCAAACTCTGCTATCCGGGTCGCCTTAATCGGCAAGGGAGGCGTAGAGATGTCCGGCACCATCACGCACCTCGCCGCGCGTCGCACCCCCGCGGGCCGACGCAAACCGGCCTGATCCGGCCCGCCCAGGGCCTGCCGCCGCGCCTTCCCCGGCGCCATCTGCACCAGCGATAATCCAGGGACGCACCGCCCAACCGCGCGTGCGACAGCCACATGACCTCGTCGCCCCCCCGCGACACGACGCCGATGCGCGACGTGTTCGCCTTCGTCCTCCGCCACTGGGCACAACAGCCGCGCCGCGCGCTCGCCATCGCCGGCGCGATGTCGCTCGCCACCGTCACCGAGATTTTCGTCCCCGTCGAAGCCGGCAAGCTGATCGACGCGCTGGCGCTGGGTGATGCCGGCCGCCCGGCGGCGCTCGGCGCCTTCGCCAGCATCGCGGCATTGGGCGGCGCGATGGTCGTGCTGCGCCATCTCGCCTGGTGGAATGTCGTGCCCTTCACGCTCAGGATCATGCGCAATGTCGCGCAGGATGCCTTTCACCGCGTCCAGCGGCTGTCGACCGACTGGCACGCCAACAGTTTCGCCGGCAGCGTGCAGCGCAAGATCACCCGCGGCATGTGGGCGTTCGATTCGATCGACGATGTCGTGCTGCTGGCGCTGCTGCCGTCGCTGACCATCCTGATCGGCTCGATGCTGCTGCTGACGGCGCGGTCGCCGCTGCTCGGCGCGGTGATGGCGGTCGGCGCCATCGCCTATATCGCGGTGACGACCCTGCTCGCGGCGCAGTGGATCGCGCCGGCGTCGCGGCTGTCGAACGCCTGGGATACCAGGATCGGCGGGGTGCTGGCGGACGCCATCGGCAGCAACGCCGTCGTCAAGGCCTTCGCCGGCGAGGCGCGCGAGGACCGGCGCCTGTCGCAAACCACCGCCAAGTGGCAGCAGCGGACGCGGCGCACCTGGAACCGCCACACCTATGCCGGCAGCGGGCAACTGCTGCTGCTCTGGCTGATGCGGCTGTCGGTGACGGGCGCGGCGCTCTGGCTGTGGTGGCGCGGGCAGGCGACGCCCGGCGACGTCACCTATGCGATCACCGCCTATCTCGTCGTCCACGGCTATCTGCGCGACATTGGCCAGCATGTGCATCACCTGCAGCGCGCGGTGAACGAGATGGAGGAGCTGGTGGCGCTCCACGACGTGCCGCTCGGCATCGCCGATCACGACGGCGCGGCGCCGATCGCGGTCAAGCGCGGCGAGATCGTCTTCAGCGACGTCACCTTCCGCTATGGCCCGCACGTCGCGCCGCTCTACCAGGGGCTCGATGTGACGATCGCCGCGGGGCAGCGTGTCGGCCTCGTCGGGCGGTCGGGATCGGGCAAGACGACCTTCGTCAAGCTGATCCAGCGGCTCTATGAGGTGACCGAAGGCCGGCTGACCATCGACGGCCAGGATGTCGCCCAGGCGACGCAGGTGTCGCTGCGGCAGCAGATCGCCATCGTGCCGCAGGAGCCGATCCTGTTCCACCGCAGTCTGGCCGAAAACATCGCCTATGCGCGGCCAGAGGCGAGCCAGGCCGAGATCGAGGCGGCGGCGCGGCTGGCCAATGCGCATGATTTCATCTTGGCGCTGCCGCGCGGCTATGCGACGCCCGTCGGCGAGCGCGGCGTCAAGCTGTCGGGCGGCGAGCGCCAGCGCGTTGCGTTGGCGCGGGCGTTCCTCGCCGACGCGCCGATCCTGATCCTCGACGAAGCGACGTCGAGCCTCGATTCGGAAAGCGAGAACCTGATCGCCGAAGCGATGGAGCGGCTGCTCATCGGCCGCACCTCGATCGTCATCGCGCATCGCCTGTCGACGGTGCGCAACCTCGACCGCATCCTGGTCTTCGACCATGGCCGCATCGTCGAGGACGGCAGCCACGACGCCCTGCTGGCGCGGCCGGAGGGGCATTACCGCCGGCTGTTCGACCATCAGGCGGGGAATGTGGTGGCGCTGGCGGCGGAGTGATGGGGGTAGGGCGGTCGTATGCAGGGCAAGCACTACTCCGTTGTTACTGCACCGATCGATCAGCAGAATCTCGACGGCCACGGATTGGGTTCAAAATGTCTTGCGAACGGAATACGCGAACTTGATCAATGACATAGCAGGGGCATCATTTGGCTGAACTCGCCAAGGTGTGAACGATGCCGTCAGCTCGCTTTGGCGTGATAACGATTCCACTGAGCGTGTTTTTCAACCCGTGGCGCGACATAGCGCCGGGATGTTGATATAGTTGCGAATCGCCACAAGGTGATTCACTTTCGGGGGTGAGTTGGTTCAACCTATGGCTCGCAGCGATCTGATCGTCTCTCTCGTACGTGCCGGCGCTGCCGGCGATCGCGACATGCTGCGGACGACTGCCGAAGCCCTGATGGCGGACGAACGCGCAAAAAATCATCATATCGTTGCCGATCGTCTACAGCGTGCTTTGTCGGCAGTGCCGATCACCCCACCTGCGTTGACTTCGGCGCAGCCTCACACCGTGTCCAACAACGGGCGCGACACGATTTTGGAACTTAAACCCCGAATTCAATTGGATGAGCTTATCCTCACCCTACCAGCGCGCGAAAGCGCTCGGCAGTTGGTCGACGAGCATTGCCGCGCCGATATCCTTCGCGCACATGGCTACGAGCCTCGCCATCGCATTTTGTTGTCAGGACCGCCAGGAAACGGAAAGACTTCGTTTGCTGAAGGCGTAGCTGAAGCGCTCGCGTTGCCATTTTTCGTCGTTCGCTACGATGCATTAATCGGCAGTTATCTCGGGGAAACTAACGCTCGCCTGCGCCGCCTTTTCGATTATGTCCGAACGCAGCCAAGCGTCCTGTTCTTCGACGAGTTCGATGCGATCGGCAAAGAGCGCGGTGACACGCATGAAACTGGCGAAATCAAGCGTGTCGTATCGTTCCTCCTCCAGCAGCTCGACCAGCTTCCTAGCTATGTTATCGTGATTGCTGCGACGAACCACGGTGAGCTGTTGGACCGTGCCGTTTGGCGACGTTTTCAGATGCGGCTTTCGTTTCCGTCGCCCGATCGAAAAATGATTGCTGTGTTTTTGGATCGGATTATTGAGCAATGGCCGGATCGACCGCGATTGCAGCCCTCGCGAATTGCCGGCAAACTCGGTAAAGCGAGTTATGCTGAGGCGCTAGATTTCTGTCAGAACGTCCGACGGCGACAAATATTGGGCTTAGGGGAGTTGGGCATTGACGATGCATTGCGACTGGAAATCGAACTGTGGTCCTCGCGCGTCACGCCTGACGCACTAAATGCCGAGCGACCGGACCAAGCCACTGCTGAGGCTGACTCCTCAAGCTGATCAGCCCCGTCCCATTGGGGCGGCGAGAGCTATGCCCCGTCCCGAACCATTCGATTATGCTCGTCAGCGCGGTACCATCGGCCCCAAATTCGCGCGCTTGGCAGAAGTGCTCGGGCGTGGCGGCGACCCGCTTGAGCTGCGCGCCGACCCTACGGCGCTCGCGCCCGAACGGCTTCTCGTGTTTGAAGTCCGTGGTACAATCAATGCCTTCGCTAACGCCGTTCAGCGCGTCCGCGGCCTCGAACTTATCGACGAGGAAGAGCTTTCCGCCAATGAAGACGACAAAGAGCCGATCGCCTATTTGCTCATGCCAGACGTCGAAGCGCTTCGACAGCTCGAATCGCTCTGGGGACGGTGGCAGCGCGGGCAACTGGTCGTTGGCGAGACACCATGGCGCGACGTGTTCCAAACGCTTCGTGACCTTCGGCCCTGGGGACCTCAGGATCGCGTTCAGCCCGCGGATGCATCCCAACTTGCCGAACTGATCGAAGGCCAGGACGAAGCGGACCTTATCCGCTTGGAGATCGAACTGATCTTCCGCGTCCAGGCCGCCGCCAGCGCCCGCAGCGAAAGCGAGGTCCGGGCAGCGGTAATTGCGCGCGGCGGTCACATAATTTCCAGCGCTCGAATTGACGACATTGCCTACCATGCGCTCTTGGTTGATCTCCCCGTCCGGAGCGTCCGACAAGTCGTCGAGCAGCGCATTGAAGGCATCGCTGGGCTGGAAGCGGTGATGCACATTCGCCCGCAAGGCGCGGCAACGAGCATCGAGACAGCGGAGGCTGAGCCGACGCCAAACTTGGGCGTCGCTCCTCTAGGAGACCCCATCTTGGCACTGCTCGACGGCGTGCCGGTTGCCGCCCACCCCTTGCTTGCTCAACACGTGGCGCTTGATGATGCCTTCGACCTAGAGCCCGGCGCCCTCGTTTCCAATCGTACGCATGGCACGGCTATGGCATCGCTAATCATTCACGGCGACCGCAATCGCCGGGAAGTCCCACTTCCGCGGCGTATTCACGTGGTGCCCGTTCTGGGCGATCGAGACGCTTTTCCGGAGGACCGCCTCGTCGTCGACATGGTATATCTTGCGGTTATGCGCATGCGCGGGGGCGACACGCCTACCGCCCCCAATGTCATTCTGATCAATCTTTCGCTTGGCAACCGCCGCCGTCCGTTCCACGGCCAACTTTCGGCCTGGGCGCGACTTCTTGATCGGCTCGCCTACCGATTCGGCGTACTTTTCGTTGTCAGCGCCGGCAATTCAACCGGCCCGATCGGCGTACCCGGCTTCGCCAGTCGCACAGCGCTCGAGGACGCGGAAGGTCGTAACCGGGCGACTGCCATTATACGAGGGTTGGGAGCAATCGCCGCAGACCGCCGCCTGTTTGCCCCGGCGGAGACAGTCAATGGAATCACCGTTGGGGCATGCAATGACGATGCGATCGAACCGGCGGCCCGCATCGCTGCCCGCGTCAATATCGACCATTTTCCTGAACTTCGGCTCGCAAATCCGTCAAGCACCTTAGGGCCGGGCTTCGCTCGCTCAGTCAAACCTGACATCCTCATGTCTGGCGGCCGCGAGCACGTAATGGTAGTGCGCAGCCACGAATATATTGATGTGCTGCCGGTCGGGCCGTCTCGTGCGGCGGGCCTCAAAGTCGCCGGGCCTCCTGTTACGGGTAGAGAAAACTCGGAATCCTTTACTTGTGGAACGAGTGCGGCCACTGCGCTTGCGGCACGAACATGCCATCGGATCCACGATGCGCTCGAATCTACTTATGGCGAACTCTTCACCCAGCTTACACACCATCAACGCGCCGTTCTGCTCAAGGCGTTGATCGTGCATCCGGCTCACTGGCCAGAGGAATCAGCGGCGCTCATTCGCGAGGTGCTTGGCCCGCCCGACGGACGCCAGCATGTGCGGCAGAAGGACAATATCCGGCGCTTTCTTGGCTTCGGACTAGTCGATGCCGATGATACAGTAGCGTGCGCCGAGGACCGCGCGACCTTCTGGGCAACTGGCACGCTTCGCCCCGAGCGGATCGTCAATGTTGTTATTCCTATTCCTCAAGTCATGGCCGGCCATGCCCGCCTACACTCCCTCTCGGCTACTTTAGCGTGGTTCACGCCTGTCTCTCCAGGGCGTAAGCGTTACCGAACCTGCCGATTAAAGATATTGGAACCCGAGGGTCTCAGCGATTTGGCGGTCCGCGCCCACGGGGACCAGCCTGACACTAATCAATCCAATCGCGGCACGCTGTTCACGCGATGCTGGCGCGGCGACCGCGCGCCTGTTGTGGGGCCTGACCATAATATCACGTTAACGCTCCAACGCGATCCAGATCAGGGGCTAGCGGTCGACGATCCCATCCCCTTCGGCCTTGCGGTTAGCATCGCCATGCCGGGCGTCGTCGGAGTTTATGACCAGGTGAGACAGCGTCTTCAACCACAGGTGCGTACTGCCACTTAATCAGGGGACGACTTGCAGTGCCATAGGAACAGGTCAGTTCGTTCGGTAAGCGTCCAATAGAGATAGCCAAGGCTAAGGGTCGGGCTGGCTTACGCAAAAATTGGTCAAGGGCCTCAGGCCCTTGCCGCCGGAGGCCTCTCAATTACTCCCCCGAAGCAGCTCCCGCGCCGTGATCACCCGCATGATCTGGTTCGTCCCTTCGAGGATCTGGTGGACGCGGAGGTCGCGGAAGATGCGTTCCACCGGGTAGTCCATCAGATAGCCATAGCCGCCGTGGAGTTGCAGGGCGCGGTCGGCCACCGCCATGCCGGTGTCGGTGGCGAGGCGCTTGGCCATGGCGGCGAAACGCGTCTTGTCGGAGGCGCCCGCCGAAACCTTGGTCGCGGCGAGATAGAGCAGCGCGCGGGCGGCTTCGAGTTCGGTCGCCATGTCGGCGAGCGTGAACTGCGTCGCCTGGAAGTCGCTGATCGCCTTGCCGAATTGCTGGCGCTCGCGGGTGTAGGCGAGCGCCTCGTCGAGGGCGCGCTGGCCGCCGCCGAGGCTGCACGCGCCGATGTTGAGGCGGCCGCCGTCGAGGCCGGCCATGGCGATGGCGAAGCCCTGGCCTTCGGCGCCGATGCGGTTCGCCACCGGCACGCGGACTTCGTCGAAATTGACCTGGGCGGTCGGCTGTGAATGCCAGCCCAGCTTGCGTTCATTGGCGCCGAAGGAGACGCCGCGCATATCCTTCTCGATGACCAGCGCCGAGATACCGCGCGGGGTCTCGTCGCCGGTGCGGACCATCGTCACATAAAGCTCGTTGGCGCCGGCGCCCGAGATGAAGGCCTTGGTGCCGGTGACGATATAGTCGTCGCCATCGCGGACGGCGCGCGTTTTCAGCGCCGCGGCGTCCGAGCCCGAGCCGGGTTCGGTCAGGCAATAGCTCGAGATTGTCGCCATGGTGACGAGATCGGGGAGGTATTTCGCCTTGAGTTCCGCCGAGCCGAAGGCGTCGATCATCCAGGCCGCCATGTTGTGGATCGAGATGAAGGCGCTCGTCGACGGGCAGCCATAGGCCATCGCCTCCATGATCAGCGCCGCCTCGAGCCGGCCGAGGCCGATGCCGCCGCTCGCCTCGCTGACATAGATGGCGCCGAAGCCGAGCTCGGCCGAGGCGCGGATCGTCTCGACCGGGAAGATGTGGTCCGCGTCCCACTTGGCGGCATGGGGCGTGATGCGGTCGGCGGTAAAGCGCCGCGCCACTTCCTGGATCGCAAGCTGGTCGTCGGTCAGGGCGAATTGCATGGTGGTCTCCATGGGCTCGCCTGTAGCGGCTCGCAGCCCCGCCCGGAAGGCTGGCGCGGCGCGGTCTTTTGCGGCAAGCCGCCGTTATGACCGCCGCCGATCTCGTTGACGACCTTGTCGCCCGCCACGCCGCCGCTGTCGCCGCGCTGCGCGCGGCGTTGATGCAATGGGTGGTCGATGGCACCGCCCCCGACGCCGCGGCGCGCGCCGCCGGGCTGTTCGCCTATCCCGAACTGCGCCTGGCCTTTGCCGGCCACAGCGATGTCGCGCGGCCGGTGCGGGCGTTCGCGCGCCTCAATCGCGCCGGCCGCTATGCGACGACGATCACCCGGCCGGAACTCTATCGCGACTATCTGACCGAACAGCTCGACCTGTTGATGGCGGATTATGCCGTCGAGGTCAGCGTCGGCGCCTCGGCGATCGAGATTCCCTATCCTTACGTCCTCGACGGCGCCCACGACCTGCGCCTCGACGCCGCCGCGGCGAGCCAGCTGGCGCGGCACTTCCCGACGACCGAACTCGCCCAGATCGGCGACGAGCTTGCCGATGGGTTATGGGACGCCAGCCTCGAGGAAGCGTTGCCGCTGGCGCTGTTCGATGGCCCGCGCACCGATTTCAGCCTGGCGCGGCTGAAGCATTACACCGGCACGGCGCCCGAAGATTTCCAGCACTATATCCTGCTGACCAACTATCACCGCTATGTCGATGAATTCGTCCGCTGGGGGGCACGCGAGCTGGCCGCCGGCGGCTATGACCGGCTGGTCTGCCCCGGCGGGCTGGTGCTGACCGACGATATCGACCCCGGCCGGGCGGCGGACGACCTCGCCTGGCGGCGCTTCCAGATGCCGGCGTGGCATCTGACCGCGCCGGGGCGCGCCGGGATCAGCCTCGTCAACATCGGTGTCGGCCCGGCCAATGCCAAGACGATCACCGATCACCTCGCCGTGCTGCGCCCCGAGGCGTGGCTGATGATCGGCCATTGCGGTGGGCTACGGCCGAGCCAGGCGATCGGCGACTATGTGCTGGCGCACGCCTATCTGCGCGACGATCATGTGATGGACGATGTGCTGCCGCCCGAAATTCCGATCCCGGCATTGTCCGAAGTCCAGAAGGCACTGCAGCAGGCCGCCGAGGCGGTGACCGGGGCGACCGGCGAGGCGCTCAAGCCGCGGCTGCGCACCGGCACCGTCGTCACCACCGACGACCGCAACTGGGAATTGCGCTTCAGCCGTTCGGCGCTGCGCTTCAACCAGAGCCGCGCCGTCGCCATCGACATGGAATCGGCGACGATCGCCGCCCAGGGCTATCGCTTCCGCGTGCCCTATGGCACGTTGCTCTGCGTCTCGGACAAGCCGCTGCACGGCGAGATCAAGCTGCCCGGCCAGGCCAACCGCTTCTACGAAGGCGCGATCTCGGAGCATTTGCGCATCGGCATCGAAGCCTGCCGGCTGCTCCGCGACGCGGGACCGGGTCTGCATTCGCGCAAGCTGCGGGCGTTTGACGAGCCGCCGTTCCGGTAGGGCCGTTGCCGACGCAACGGCTCCGCCTCGTCACCCCCGCGAACGCGGGGGTGACGTTGCAATAGGTGTGAACTCGACACGAGTTTACTCCCGCACACAGTCGGTAACGCCCCGCCCCTGCCGCGGAATCAGTTGCAGCCGTGTCTGGCGGCCGTCGATGTAGCGGACGCGGGTGCCGTCGAACCAGGCGTCCTCCTCCAGTTTGAAGGGCACGACCTGCCCGCCCCATTCGGGCACTTTCGCTTTCGCGGCGAGCTCGATCGACCAGCCGGTCATGGCGCGCAGCGTGTATTGGCCGGTGTCGCTGGCACCCTGGTTGTCCCAATAGCCGATGGCGGCGCCGGCGGCGTGGCCGTGGAAGCCGATCGGGTGGGTGTAGATGCTGGGGTCGAGCCCCGCCGCCAGTGCCTTGGCGCGCGCCGCCGCCAGGATCTCGTTGCCGCTCAGGCCGGTGGCATAGCTCGACGTCAGCGAGTCTTGCACCGCATTGGCGGCGGCGAGCCCGGCCTTGAGCCCCGCCGGCGCATCGGTCTCGCCGGGCTTGAGCACATAGGCCATGTGCTGGGTATCGGTGCTGAGCCAGAGATAGCTGATGCCGAAATCGACCCAGAGGAGGTCGCCGGGGCGGATGACGGTGTCGCCGGCAAGGCTGGCTTCGGCGCCGGCGCGGTGGATGTCGAGCGAGGGGTGGAACCAGGTGTCGAGCTTCAGCCCGGCGATACGTTCGCGGTACCACCATGTGACGTCGTCGGCGGTGGTGACGCCGGGGCGGATGACGCGGGCGGACAGCCCCTCGGCGATGATGGCATGGGCGGTGCGGACGATCTCGCGCCAGCGGTCGAGCTCCGCCGGGATTCGCGTTTCGAGCCAGCCGAGCGCGAGCGGATAGCCGCTGACCAGCCGTTCGGCGAACCCCGGCGGCAGCGCCGCTACCAGGCTGTCGCGCTGGCTGGCGGTCAGGCCATCGGCATAGGCGCTGAGCGGCGACACGTTGATGGCGATGCGTTTGGGCGCGCGTTCGGCGACGATGTCGCCGAGGCGGCGCCACTGGTCGGGCTCCTTGGCGGGGTCCCAGGCGGCGGTGAACAAGCCGGCGAGGCCATAGCGGCTGACGGTCAGGCGTTCGACGGGTTTGCCGCCGCCGGGATCGAAGAAAACGAGGATCGTCCGCCGCCGGGCGTGGAGCGACTTGCCGTCGAGCATCGTCGTCACCACCGGGTCTTCGTGGTTCTCGCGCGCGACGAGGATCCACATGTCGACGCCGTTCTCGCGCATCAGCGCCGGGACGATGGTTTCGAGGCGCTCCTTGAGCCAGCGGTCCTGCAGCGCGGCGCGGTCGCGCAAGGGCAGGACGGCGGGGACGGCGGGGTCGGTGAGTTCGGTCTGGCAGAAACTCGCCGGCGGTGCGGTGGGTGTGGCGACGGCAAGCAGTGCGGCGATTGTCAGGATCATGATCGGGCCCCCCTCTGGTCGGGGCCAGCATAAGGAGATGCTGGAATCGCGAAAGGGGCTGCCGGCGCCTACAGCCCCAGAAGGTCAAGCAACGCCGCCCGCGCCGCCCAGGCCTGCTGCCACAGTTCGGGGTTGCCGAGGTCGCCGGGGCCGATGGCTTCGGGCCAGTGGGCGGCGATCAGCGTTTCCAGCGCATCGGCCATGGCGGGGGTGAGCAGGAAGCGCGGGTCGATGTTGGCGGGGTCGGCGACGACGCGGAGGCGCAGGCAGGCGGGGCCGCCGCCGTTGCGCATCGACTCGCGGACTTCGACATAGTGCACGTGGCGGATGGGGCCGTTGCCGGCAACGAGGGTGTCGAGCCAGGCCTTGACGGGGGCGCAGTCGTGCGATTCGCGTGGCAGGATCAGCGCCATGCCGCCGGTCGGCAGCGTCACCAACTGCGAGTTGAACAAATAGGAGGCGATGGCGTCGGCGAGGGTGACGGCGCTCGCCGGGACTTCGATGACGACGGCTTGCGGCAGCAGGTGGGCGAGGTCGGCCTTGAGGCCCTCGGGGTCGGCGAAGGCGTGTTCATGGGCGAAGAGGACATGTTCATTGGCGACGGCGACGACGTCGTTGTGGAAGGCGCCGGCGTCGATCGCGGCGCGGCTTTGCGCGACGAACAACGTGCGGGCGGGGTCGAGGCCGTGGCGGCGGGCGACGGCTTCACTGGCGCGGCGGTTCTGGCGAGCGGGGAAGGTGCCGCCGTCTTCGCCATATACGAAGATCTCCACCCCCGGTTCGCCGTGGCTGGCGGTGAGGCGCATGTGGTTGGCGGCGCCTTCGTCGCCAAAGGTCGCCGGTACCGCGCTGTGCACGGCGAAGGCCGGGTGGGCGAAGACGGTGCGCAGCTGTGCCTCGGTGTCGGGGGCTTCGAGGCTGCGGTGGGTCATGCGGCTGAGGTTGGCGACGCTGATGTGGGTGCGGCCGTCGCGGCAGTCGGCGGCGGGGGAGACGGTGCCGGCGTTGGCGGTCCACATCGCCGATGCCGAGCAGGCCTGGGCGAAAAGGCGGGGGTCGTCGCGATAGGCCGCGGCGCAGACCTCGGCGTCGGTCCCGGTGAAACCCAGCGCGCGCAGCCAGGCGGCGTTGGGACGTTCGAGCGGCGGCAGGAAGCCCTGGGGGAGGCCGAGCCCCATAAGGAAGCGCATCTTGGCGAGGCCTTGCAGCGCCGCCTCGCGCGGCCGGCTGGTGGCGCCGGCGTTCGACGCGCTGGCGAGGTTGCCGAAGCTGAGCGCGGCGTAATTGTGGGTGGGGCCGATCAGGCCGTCGAAGTTGATTTCTACCAGACTCCCCTCCCGCTTGCGGGAGGGGCTGGGGGA
>LJHX01000199.1 GCA_001295935.1 alpha proteobacterium AAP81b | reverse complement strand
CCCCAACCCTCCTTAAATCACAACCTCAAATCTGTGCCATAGGCGCTGACGGGGGACAATTCTGACCAAGCCGGAATAACCCTGAGAATTCGCCAAGAGGGCTCTCAACAAAGGGCTGCGACATCTCTGCAGAGTCATACCCTCATTTGCTCGGGATGCACCCCAGTTCTGATTGGGGTTTCCGTCTCATGACCGTGTGGCACCAATCACACGGTTGAGACTTGTCCATGAATGATCGACTCGAAGCCATTCGATCCGACGTTAGTCGAGTGTTAACCCTAGGATGTTACGCCTAGTTAACGGCTCATGTTCCTATTGCGTAGAGGGTTTTGACGGTCCGAGGGCGGCTAGTGGTTGGTATCTCCCTAAATTATTCTCCCGGGATGCCCGTAGCGGACGACACATTCGACAGGCAAGTCGACGAACTGCGCGCACAGATCGATCGACTGTCGGCGAAGCATCGTGATGAGATGGCGCGACGCTCAAATCAGGTACTGCCCGAAACCAGACTTCGCCAGCTGATCCGCATCCGAACCTTACGAAGCGTCGCCTTTCCGGCCGATCTCTTCGCTGATCCAGCGTGGGATATGCTGCTCGACCTGACGGCCAGGCGGCTTGAGGATCGACTGGTGTCTGTTAGCAGCCTTTGCCTTGCCGCTAATGTGCCGAGCACCACTGCACTTCGTTGGTTGAATCGTCTCATTAAACTTGGATTGGTCGAACGAGCGAATGACCCACAGGATCGCAGGCGCAGCCTGCTCCGGATAGCGGACGCGCCATTTGAAGCGATGATGGCTCTTCTCGCCAAGAGCTGACCTGGTTTGGCGTACGCCGTAAGCGATGACCTGACATGTCGTTGCTATCGTCGCGCGCACCTAGGCGATCCTGCCCCTAGTCTTTGGCGCGTCGGCGCCGGCGGCAGCGGGCGGTACGGTCGCTTGTGGTCTCTCGCAACCCATCTTCCTGGCCGTTGCGGACATCCACCGAGCCATAGGCTGATACGGCCTCAAAGGTAGAAGGTTACGGTACTGCAGGGGTACGGTGAGATCATATACATCCGAAATGGATTTAATTTCTGCTACCGGACCTAAAGTCCTGATTTACGTTTCCGTTCCAGCAAATGACCGGCGGTGTAGTGGCCGGCCTGTTTGCGTTTGGACCTAGACCCGTATCGGGCCTTGATTTTACGTTAATAAACGTAAACCGATTCGTTTGTCCTGTGCCTGTTCCCTGATCATTGGGGACCAGATGTCTTTTTACACTCTGCGGGTGGGCTGTGGGTCAGGCTAACGCCAGAATTAGAAACATTCGGATTGCCGAGGATGGCTGGTCGGCATGGGTGACCATCGCAGGGCTCGGCCAGACCGGTGCCTTGCTCGACTACACCCTCGGGCTGGCGGGGGCGCCCGCACTGATGTTCAGTGTCAGCGACGGCCTTGGCCCAAGCCGCACGGTTACCTCCACTCGGGTGATCAGGAAGGCTTATCCAGATCAGGTCGACCTTGCGCACAAGGTGGTCGGCACTGATCTCCTTGTCCGGGTTTCGTTGTCCGACTTTGTATTCGCCGAAAGCCAAGTAGCGGCCTACGCTGACGCGGGCTGGGTCCGTGCCGGCCAGAGCGCCGGCGTCGCCGCCGCCGCCGATTTTGTCGTCACTAACACCTCCGGCATCGGCTTGCGCGATGCGACCGCAGTGGCCAACTTCGTAACGCCCGACCGACAGATTGTCTCTGGCTCCATCCACGTCGAGATCATTGCAGGAAGTGTCTTCGCCAAGGCTGACGCCGAGGTCGCCTATGTCCGCTACATCGCAACCGACCAGGCCGGCAACTCGACCTCGCTGAAGATTGACCGCCCGACACTGTCTCTATGGGGCAAGGGCGATGCCATGCCGGTCTACAGCTATGGCGGCGATATCCCGACTGCCGGCCTTGCCGAAGACAGCCTGATCACCGTCCGGGCTGAAATTGTCGACCATTTGGGCCAAGTGACAACCAGTGCCGTGCGCGGCACCCTGCCGGGCAATCCCACAGCCTTCGTCGACCAGCTTTATGTGCTCGATCGCGACGGCAGCTTCGGGAAAGCCTATGCCTATGTGAATCCCAGTGCCACGACGACAGGTCTGGTCAGTGCTGATCCCGTTGCGGCTGCCGCGGCGCCGTTCAAATCTATCGCCGCTGCGCTTGCTGCCACACAAATTTTCAACAAGTCCGCTTTTGGGCGATCCAATCTCGATAACTCTGAAATCCGCTTGATGGCGGGGACGCACAACTGGCTGGGCGGTAGCCTTGCCGCCTCTGCAGCAGTCACCCAAAACCTTTGGGTTACCATTACCCGGGATCCAAACGCCACGGAGGACGCCGTACGCCTGACCGGCAGTCTCGATGGCAAGAACATGATCGGCCACGCTGATCATATCAAAATCACTGGGGTAACGATCGACCGGGCCCCTCTCGGCGCTGCAGCACGACCGATTATCCAGGGACAGTCAGGCGACGCACTTTGGCTGCATGATGTCGTGTTCCAAGGCGCGAACTCCGTCCAGGCCTCGTTTGCTGTTCCCGATGTATGGGTCACCCAGTCGGACTTCCACAACACGGGGCGTGCGCTGACGACAGTCGGTGGCAGTCTCAACATGTTCCGTATCCGTGGCATCGAGGCCGATGCCGCTGCCAGCAACGGCATCAATGGGCACCTGCTCGTCGGCTCCGACCTCCAGGATCTCGCAGTGCGCTATCCGGTGACCTCGACTATGCCGGGTCCGTCGGGGTCCGTGGTCGCTTGGAACAAGATTGCGGTCAGCACGCCGGTGACCGTCTACGGTTACGACAACGCCGTCGGTGTATCGGTGATCGGCAACCGCTTTATCGGGGTTTTCGGCGCCAGCCCCGCGGTGCGGCTATCGGCGGACGGTTCCACATCCGACGCGTCCAACCTGATCTTTCACCACAATCAGGTCGCGAACGAGCGTACTAATGTTGCTTATAATGATGTCTATGGGGCGAGGAACGATAAGCACCTTTTGTCGATAAAGTGGAATGACTTTTTCCAGCTCAACACTAAGCACGATGTATTTTCAAAAGACCCCGAAAATATCGGCGCCTGGTCGGTTCTCTACGGGGTCGGATTTGAAGGAAACATCGTCAGGAACGCGCCGGCGGGCTCGCGTGCCAGCTTCGGTTTTGCTTTCGACGGTATCGGGGCGAGTGGCGCGGGTTTGCTTGCGCCTGTCGCCCAGCAGGACAATGCCGATAACACCGAGGGCGGTCCGCCGCTGACGGGTGCGGATACCCTGGCTACAGCAGAAGACGAGATGCTCATTCTTTCGGCAGAGCAGGGCGTGCTCTCCAACGATGTCGACAACAGTGGGCGCAGCTTGGCTGCCGAGCTGCGCCGCGGACCCGCCAATGGGCGGCTGCTGCTGGATGCCGACGGTTCGCTGATCTATACGCCCAACGCCAACTTCGCGGGCGAGGACAGCTTCACCTATCAGGTCCGGGCGGGAATGGACGTGTCGGCGTTGCAGACGGTCCGAATCCGAGTAGCCGAGGTGAACGACGCTCCGACGGCACGCGACGACACCGTTGCAGGCATCGTAGCCGGCGGCACCTTACGCCTCGAGGCCGCAGCCCTCCTCGCTAACGATACCGACGCCGATGGTGACCGTTTTAGCGTTGTCGCAGTCCACGACGCGTACAATGGAGACGTATCGCTGGATAGCGGCATCATCACCTTTGCGGCTCTGTCATCCGCAGTCTCGCCTGCTAGCTTCCGATACACCGTCATTGATGGTCGTGGCGGCAGCGCGACTGCGATCGTCAACATACCGGTAACATCCTTGGCCCGACAGGCGTTGATGATTACGTCGCCAACTGGCGTGTTGATCGACGAGAACGAGTCCAGTGTACTCACCATCGCCGCAAGCAACCCGGTCGAAGGTCAGCTGTTAACCTACAGCATATCTGGAGGCGCAGACGCCCCCCGCTTTGTCATCGATGCCGCAACAGGTGCCTTGCGGTTCATAAACGCCCCAGATTTTGAAGTGCCTGCCGATACCGGGGGCGACAACGCCTATGCCGTGACCGTCCGTGTCAGCAATGGCGTGGACCTCTTCGATCAAGAGCTTCGCGTTGTCGTCCGCAACATCAATGAAGCGCCGACGGCGCGAGCGGACGCCTTCGTGCTTAATGAGGGAGACGTGACCGGCAACTTGTGGGCTGCACTGCTTGCCAATGACGAGGATCCGGATCTTGGTGATGCTCGGACGATCGTCTCGGTCGAGACCACCGGCACTGCTGGCAGCGTGTCGTTCAACGCTGGCACCGCCACATTGTCCTATTCCGCTGCGGGACCGACATTCCTGGCCCTTACCCCAGGGCAAACTGCCACAGATCGCTTCACCTATACCGTGCGCGATGTTGCCGGCCTCTTGTCGACCGCTGCTGTGACACTCACTCTCCGTGGGCTTAATGAGGAGGTCTATGGTACTGCCAACGCCGATACCCTAACCGGCAGCATAACTGGCCGCGATCTCTATGGGCGCGCTGGCAACGACATCTATCTCGTACTTTCTGCCTCAGACAGGGTGTTTGAAACGGGCGGCCTCGCCGGCGGTCGCGATACGATCCGTACCTCCCTTCTCAGCTACACACTACCGGGAGATGTCGAGCTGCTTGTTTACGATGGAGCACAAGGCGCCAGCCTGTCCGGCAATGCCGATGCCAATGGCATCACCGCTGGAGTGGGCAGCGACACCATTTTTGGTGACGCTGGCAATGACACACTCGACGGCGGCGGCGGTAACGACTGGCTCGATGGCGGCGGCGGCAGCGACCGCCTGGTCGGCGGCGCGGGCGACGATGTCTATGTCATCGACGATGCAGGCGATCTTGCTGTCGAACTGACCGACAGTGGCACGGATCGGGTGCTGACTGCTCTTCCCCGTTACACCTTGCCCAACAATGTCGAACGCCTGTCGTTCAGGGGCAGCGGGCCCTTTGCAGGGACCGGCAATGCCAGTGCAAACCGCATCGAGGGGGGGACAGGCGATGACACCCTCGACGGTGGCGCAGGCGGCGATACGTTGGCTGGAGGACTGGGTAACGACACCTATCAGGTTGATGTCGCAACCGATCTCCTTATCGATTCAGGAGGCATTGACCTGGTTCGCGCTACGACCAGCTGGACGCTCGGTGCCGATTTTGAGAACCTCGAGCTGCTTGGCAGCAGCGGTCTTACGGGCATCGGCAATGACAGTGCCAATGTTCTACGTGGCAATGCTGGGAACAATCTGCTCGATGGTGGCCGTGGTGCCGACACAATGTTTGGGGGAGCCGGCAACGATACTTACCTGGTCGACGACGCCAGCGATCAGACGATCGAGGTTGTTGATGGCATCGACAATGGAGGCATTGATCTGGTCCGAGCCAGCTGTGACTGGGTGCTCTCGGCCGGCATTGAAAACCTTCAGTTCGTTGGCGCCGCGGGTGCTGCGTTTGCCGGAACTGGCAATGCACTTGCCAACAGTCTCACAGGCGGCTCGGGCGCCGATCGCTTGCTAGGTCTTGACGGCAGCGACACGCTAAATGGTGGAGCAGGCAACGATACGCTCGACGGAGGGGCGGGCCCCGACAGGCTGACCGGCGGGGCTGGCAACGACCTTTTCGTCTTCGTTAAGGGCGAAGCGGACGGCGACGTCGTCACAGACTTCTATGGCAACGGAGGGCTGCCAGGTGACGCAATTCGTTTTGTCGGTTGGGGCGCTGGCTCACGGTTTATAAACATTGCGCCATCTCTCTGGCAGGTCGTCGATGGCGTCGACGGCGCCACAGCGCTTATCACCATCGCCAATCCGGTTCACGCGACCGACTACGTCTTCGGTTAGGGCTCGGTTGGAGCCGTCTCGGACAGGTTGCGGGAGGATGGAACTGAACGGGTGAAGGGCTTAGCCCTCGCTTGCTAAAGCACCACGACTGTCGGTCGTTACTTGCGGGACGGAGAGGCTCGCCCATGCAGGTTTCTGACTGGCACATACCGAGATTTGGCGCCCTGCCGAACTCTATCTTGCCCCATGCCCATATGCCGATCGAGAGGCTCGGCCTAAAACTCACCGATCACCAACTCCTCGTACGCTTGTTGTTGCTGGCCGTATCGGCCGAGCAAGCTGATGTTGTTGCCTGTCGATTGCTTGAAGAATGCGGATCCCTGCCACGCCTGCTGGGCAGATTTGTTAGCCATCCCCAATGGACAAATGACCTAGATCCAAAAATCCCGGCGTTACTACAACTACTTTATGCCACAATATATCGTGCCGTCGAACCAGATGGTTTTGACCGCCAAGTCATCGGCAACTGGCGTGATTGACGTGCCCCCCGTTTTTTCCTCCAGTTGGCGCTAGAGTCCGCCCCCGAAGAAGGGACGGACAGATGAAGCGGAAGCAGTTTTCGGAAGAGCAGATCATCGGCATCCTGAAGGAGGCCGAGGCGGGCGCGGTGGTGACGGATCTGTGCCGGCGGCACGGTATGTCGAGTGCGACCTATTACGCCTGGAAGGCCAAGTTCGGTGGTCTTGAGGTGTCCGATGCGAAGCGGCTGCGGGCGCTTGAGGAGGAGAACGCCCGGCTCAAGCGGTTGCTGGCGGACACGATGCTCGACAACGCAGGTCTGAAGGATCTGCTGTCAAAAAAATGGTGACGCCCGCCGCGAAGCGGGAAGCGGTCGCGCACCTCCAGACGGCGTTGGGGATGAGCGAGCGGCGGGCGTGCGCTGTGGTCGGAGCGGATCGCACGAGCATGCGGTATCGCTCGTGCCGGGCGGATGATGGCGACCTGCGGTCACGTTTGCGTGAGCTGGCGCAGCAGCGTCGGCGGTTCGGCTATCGGCGGTTGCACATCCTGCTGTGCCGGGACGGCATCACGATCAACCGCAAGAAGACCCAGCGCCTTTACCGCGAAGAGGGTTTGACGGTGCGTCGTCGCAAGGGACGCAAGCGTGCCGTCGGTGCGCGAGCGCCTGCGCCGGTGCTGGCGCTCCCCAACCAGCGCTGGAGCTTGGACTTCGTCCATGATCAGATGGCCACGGGTCGCCGGTTCCGTATCCTCAACATCGTCGACGACGTGACGCGCGAGTGTTTGCGGGCGGTGCTCGACACGTCCATCTCGGGCAAGCGGGTGGTGCGCGAGCTGGCCGATCTGATCGCCGAGCGCGGGCCGCCGAAGATGATCGTCAGCGACAACGGGACCGAGCTGACCTCGAACGCGGTGCTGGCATGGTCGGTCGATGCTCGGATCGACTGGCATTACATCGCGCCGGGCAAGCCGACGCAGAACGGGTTCGTCGAGAGCTTTAACGGTCGCATGCGCGACGAGCTGCTTAACGAGACGCTGTTCTTCACGGTTCGCCAGGCGCGTTCGATCCTCGCGCGCTGGGTCGATGACTATAACAACGAGCGGCCGCACTCCTCGCTCGGCTACGCCACACCGGTGGCCTTCGCCGCCGAACTCGAAAAGCAACGGGCGGGTTTAAACCCGCCCGTTGCTTCACCCGCGCTCCTGCGCGACAACAACGGTCGGTCTCTGGTTGCCGCTGGATGAAAGCCGGGGGTCAAGTCATGATTTAGAGGCGTATCTCCGATTCTCCATGGGTCACCTGAGCGAGGAACAATTCCGAATTCTCTATCTTGATAGTGCCAATGGGCTTATACGTAACGAAGTCCATGCGAAGGGCACAGTGAACAGAGTCACCGTTTATTCCCGTGATGTCATCAAGCGGGCACTTGAACTGAACGCTACAGCGCTAATCATGGTTCACAATCATCCCTCAGGGCGGATGCAGCCATCTCCCGATGACATCGGACTGACTCGGGAAATTGCGCAGGCCGGAAAGTCCCTAGACATCATTGTGCATGATCATGTCATTGTCGGCCCCAGCGAACAAGTTTCCATGCGTGCCCTAGGGCTCATCTAAATCAGCTGCTCCAGTCTTGCTCCCCGCGAGACCTCTTCTCCTGCGGCTCGTTGGATCAGCAGGAGTATAGACTGGCTAGCAGCGTCCTGCGCAGCTCGAGGCTCACAGGCCCGTCTTTCGCCTCGCCTATCCGACGACGGCTCCTTCGAGCGATCGGTAGAGCGTCGCGTGGTGGCACTGCAGGAGCTTGGCCACCTCGCGGACAGAAGTGCCCTCCTCGATTAGGCGCTTGCCGAGAGCAATCTGTTCAGCGGTCAGCTTCGGCGGGCGACCAAAGCGCACGCCACGACCCCTCGCCGCAGCGCGACCGGCGCTCGTGCGCTGATTGATCAGAGCGCGCTCGAACTCTGCGATACCGGCGAACACCGTCAACACTGTCCGTCGTCAGAACATTTGGCTCAACTCGCGGTGTAAATTAGCGGAGCGCGGGCC
>LJHX01000198.1 GCA_001295935.1 alpha proteobacterium AAP81b | reverse complement strand
GCCGGTGCCCGCCGGCGGGCCGCCGGCTTCGACGCACATGACGCCGTTGAAGCCCTCGAACATATAGTCCTCGGGGCGCAGTTCCTCATGGTGGAAGTCGACCGTTTCGAGGACGTCGATCACCGTCGGCATCAGCTTCTTGGTGAGCGTGAAAGTGCTGTCGTGCTTGGGGTCGCAGCCGATCTGCAGCACCCGCTGGCCGAGCAGCGAAAAGGCCGCCGACAGGTTCGACGATGTCGTCGACTTGCCGATGCCGCCCTTGCCGTAAACGGCAAAGACCTTGGCATTGCCGATGCGCAGGGCGGGATCGGGGCGATATTGCACGCTGCCCTCGCCATCGGGGGGAGCGATCGTCGGGGGATCGAGAAGTGCCATGGTTCAAGCAGCCTTGCTGGAGACAGGTCCGACGCCCTCAAGGGCGTCCTCGATTTCGTCGGCGGCAGCGTGGAGCGCGGCGAGCGTCGCGGCGTCCGGCTGCCAATAGTTGCGGGTCGAAGCCTCGATCAGCCGGTTGGCGACCTTGGCGGCGGCGCGGGGGTTCATCTCGGCGATGCGGCGCCGCATCGTTTCGTCGAGGACATAGGTTTCCGAAATACGCTGGTAGACCCAGGGATCGACCTCGCCGGTCGTCGCCGACCAGCCCATCGTCGTCGTCACCGCCGCTTCGACCTGGCGGACGCCTTCATAGCCGTGACGGAGCAAGCCTTCGGTCCACACCGGATTGAGGATGCGCGTCCGCGTCTCGAGCGCCACCTGTTCATTCAGCGTGCGCACCTTGCCCGCCCCCTGCGTCTGGTCGCCTATATAGACCGGCGCGGCGGTGCCCCTGGCGCGGCTGACGGCGCGGCTGACCCCGCCCAGGCCATCGACATATTGATCGATGCTGGTGATGCCGAGTTCGACGCTTTCGAGGTTCTGGTAGGTGCAATCGACGGTGGCGAGCGCCGCCTGGAGCATCGCCGCCTGGCGGAAGGGCGCGCCCTTGACGCCATAGGCAAAGCCCTTCTGGCGCTCGAAGCTGTCGGCGAGTTCGTCGGGATCGGTCCATCCCGAGGAGTCGATGATCAGGTTGACGTTGGCGCCATAGGCGCCTTGCGCGTTCGAAAAGACCCGCAGCGCACCGGTTTCGAGATCGACGCCATGGGCATCGCAATGCGCCAGGCTGTGCTTGCGGACGAAATTGACTGTCGTCGGCTCGGCGGCCTGCGCTGCGAGCAGCGCGGCTTCTGCGAGCATCCGGGTCTGGAGGGGGAGCAAGTCCCGGAACACGCCCGAAAGCGTGACGACGACATCGATCCGCGGCCGGCCGAGCTCCTCCAGGGGGATAAGCTCGGCGCCGGCGAGGCGGTTATAGGAGTCAAAGCGCGGGCGGGCGCCGATCAGCGCCAGCGCCTGGGCGATCTGGGCGCCCTCGCTCTTGAGATTGTCGGTGCCCCACAGCACCATCGCGACGGTTTCGGGCAGGCTGCCGCTGTCGGCGAGACTGCGATCGAGCAGCCGCTGCGCCTGCGCCGCGCCATCCTTGACGGCGAAGGCCGAAGGGATGCGGAAGGGGTCGAAACCGTGGATGTTGCGGCCGGTCGGCAGGATTTCGGGGCTGCGCAGCACGTCGCCGCCGCAGACCGGGCGGACATAGCGGCCGCTGAGCGCGGTCATCAGCCCATCGAGTTCCTCGTTGCGGACGAGCGCGGCGTTGAGCGCCGCGAGTTCCTTTAGCAGCGGCGTGTCGGCACGGGCGCGGCCATCGGCGATGGCTTCGATCGTCGTTGCCGGCAGGTCCTGGCCACGTGCGCCGGCGGTCGCCGCCAGCATCGAAATGCGCTCGTCTCGGCTCTTCGCGGCGCCGGCGATGTGGAGGCCTTGCGGGATCAGCTCGCGCTCGATCTCGTAGAGCCGCGCCGCCAGCGCCGGCACGTCGCTGCCGTCGAGGTCGAGCCCCGCCGCCTGGTCGGCGATGATCTCGGCAAGGTCGCCGAGCTCGTCGCTGCCCGGAGGCGCCGAACGCCAGCGCTCGACGCTTGCCTTCAAGTCGGCGAGGCCCTTGTAGAGCCCCGACGACGTCAGCGCCGGCGTCAGGTAGCTGACCAAGGTGGCGCCCGAGCGCCGCTTGGCGAGGACGCCCTCCGACGGATTGTTGGCGGCATAGAGATAGATATTGGGCAGGTCGCCGATCAGCCGGTCGGGCCAGCACTTCGACGACAGCCCGACCTGCTTGCCGGGCATGAATTCGAGGCTGCCATGGGTGCCGAAATGCAGCACGGCATGGGCGGCGAAATCGTCGGCGATCCAGCGGTAGAAGGCGGCGAAGGCGTGCGTCGGCGCGAAACGGCCTTCGAAGAGCAGCCGCATCGGATCGCCTTCGATGCCGAGCGCCGGCTGGACGCCGACGAAGACATTGCCGAAGCGCGCGCCGAGGATGAAGACGCTGCTGCCATCCGCCTGGAGCTTGCCCGGCGCCGGCCCCCAGCTCGCCTCGATCTCGGCGAGATGGCGTTCGGTGGCGACGATATGATCGGCGCTGACCCGGGCGTGGACATTGGCCTCGGTGCCGTGGCGGCCGGAATTGCCATCGAGGATGGCGCGGCGCAGCTCATCGACGTTCGCCGGCACCTCGACATGATGGCCTTCGGCGGCGAGGCGGACGAGGGTCGCGTGGAGCGATTCGAAGACGCTCAAGAATTGCGCCGTGCCGGCGGCGCCGCCGCCCGGCGGGAAGTTGAATAGCACGACGGCGATGCGGCGATCTGCAGCCTCGGCGCGGCGCAGCGCGACGAGCTTTGCGGCACGCGCCGCAAGCATGTCGGCGCGCTCGCCGCAGGCGCGCATGGCGCGCACCGGGCCATCGGCGCTCCAGTCGCAGGCGCGCGCGCAGCCGGTGCAGCGGCCGCCGTCGGAACGCCCGCCGAAGACCATCGGCACGGTGCCGCCGTCGAGTTCGGGGATGGCCACCATCATCGTCGATTCGAGCGGCAGCAGCCCCATCGGATTGGCCGCCCATTGCTGGAGCGACTGGAATTCGACCGGGTGGGCAGCGATGTACGGGCGATCGAGGCGCGCCAGGATCGCCTCGGCGGCGGCGGCGTCGTTGTAGGCCGGGCCACCGACCAGGCTGAAGCCGGTCAGGTTGATGACGCAGTCGACCGTCGCATTGTCGCCACTCAGGAAATACTCCTCGATCGCCGGGCGGGCATCGAGGCCGCCGGCGAAGGCCGGGACGACGTTGAGGCCCTTGGCTTCGAGGGCGCGGATGACGCCGTCATAATGGCCGGCGTCCTTGCCCAGGACATAGGAGCGTAGCAGCAGCAGGCCGACGGTGCCGGTGGCGTCGCGGCGCTTGGGCAGCATCGCGATCCGCGTCGCGATCCGGTCGGCGATGTCGGGGTGGTAGAGGCCGACATCGGGATAGTCGCGCGGCGGTTCGGCCTTGAAACCGCGCAAACCGGCGCGCGGCCCGGCGGCGTAGCGGTCGACCAGCGCGCGGACCATCGCCACGACATTGTCGTCGCTGCCGGCGAGCCAATATTGCAGGGTCAGGAACCAGGCGCGGACGTCCTGGGCGGTGCCGGGGATATATTTGAGCAGCTTGGGCAGGCGGCGCAGCACCGCCATCTGCGCCGAGCCGCTGTTCGCCGCGCCGGCCTTGGACGAGCCGCGCAGCTTCTTGAGCCAGCCGAGCGGCCCCTTGGGCGGCGCGTCCATGCGGTAATCGCCCATGCGGGTAAGCTGGACGATTTCCTTGGCCGACATGATCGCGACAAGGGCGTCGCATTGCTCGCGGCGGGCTTCGAGCGCCGGGCGGATGGCGCGGATATGATCCTCGAGGAAGAGCATCGAGACGAGGATGATGTCGGCGCGGGCGATATCGGCGCGCGTCGCGGCGAGCTTGGCGTCGTCTTCGAAATCGGCGGCGGCGTGAAAGCCGATGGTGATGCCGGGCTGTTCGGCGGCGAAACGCTCGCGGGCGCGGTCGACGGCGCCCGACAGGTGATTGTCGAGGGTGACGATGACGACCCGCAGGCTGACGCCGGCGCCGCCGCGGGTGGGAGGGGTCTCACCGCGCATGATAGGCCTTGGCATCGTAGAGGGTGTCGAGGCTGATCGTCGCGAGGCCCTGCGCGGCGGCGAAGGCCTCGGTGTTGCGCTTCGCCTTGCCGCGGACGAAGAACGGGATCTTCTTCAGCTCGCGCTCGGCCTCGGCGGTCCACAGGCTCCCCTCCCGCTCGCGGGAGGGGTCGGGGGTG
>LJHX01000197.1 GCA_001295935.1 alpha proteobacterium AAP81b | reverse complement strand
CCACGAACCAAAATCGCCGCCGTGCCGGCGATCCAACAACCGTGAAAACCGCTCTAGCCTTCAGTAATCCAACGCAAAACTGAGCTCGAAACGGTCAAACGCAAGCCCAAAAACAGCGAAAAGCCGCGTTTACAGGGAATAACAGGGCAATTGGGGCGAGACCGGTTCGGTGCAGACTGCGTCTGCGCACCATTTTGGCATCGGTTGCATAACACCTGCCGACAATGCCGAGTGGGCGCGGAGATGCAAAGGCTCGAGACAGCCAGCCCGTGATGCCGTCGCGCGTGAAACCTCGCCACCTCCCACCGCACTATCCGGCAGATTTGCCACCTGCTTCAGCGCTTTCGCTGGCGGAATCGCCGTCCACCAATTTTTCGCGCCGGTAATGCAAAGCCACCTCGCTTCAAGGGTATCGGCTGTCCAGCCGGCGGCGGGGTGGTAATCGAGTTTGCCGGTGGCACCTCGCTGTCGAACTGGGACTTCCATCTTTGGTAGAAGGAAGAACTATAGCACCAGGCCAATACGACCCATGCATCTCCTTTGTTACTGTCATCCCACATTGTCCGAGAAATACCCAGACTGACCTCATCGACAGTAATAGTTCTTACAATGATATCAAGATCATCATTGGACTCTTGGAGAGCCCCAATATCGCTTTTTGCAAAATCAGGCTCATCGAAGGTGACATCTCCCCAGGGACCGCCATGCACACCGCTATAGACATAGACATATCTGGCACCTTTTACGTCGACACAATAGTCTACAGCATCCTCTACGCCGCAATTATTCTCTGATGTCAATGTAACAGGTACTTTTGCACTGAGAATATTTCCCCTCTTACCGACGACCTACCACTTGGTAAAAGGTGCGCCCCATCCGCCATCATCATTATCAGAGCCTGAGTCACTTTCAGACCCCGCATCACCATTGTACATAATCCCTTACCCTCCGCGAGTCGTTATGATTGGAAGAGTACGCGCCATTGTGAAAAATGGGAATAAATTATGCGCAAGGCGTTACCCAGGCTGTGTCATGGGTTTGGACGAATTTCTGCCAGACAAGGTCGCTAGCGGATCGATTGTCGATTGATTTGATTAAGATTTTTCTAACAGGCCAAGAAATTCATTGACAGCCTTTTGAGGCCGTTCACCACGCTGGCATGGCATGGCTTGGCAGAAGCAGGCCATATCGCTCGCGCCGCCACGGTCATCTCGTTCGCATTGCCGTAGGAAATAATCGCCTGGTTTTGCGTGGGCCGGCCCCACTGCACCGCGCATTCGCTAGGTCGCCTGCGCCGCATGCCGCGATAGGATGCCGCAACGCGCCGGCGCACAACGGCCAGCGGGCCCGCGATTGCACGGCCAAGGGGAGGGAAGTGATGTTCAAGCTTGTGGCGCTTTGGTCGCCGCCGAAGCCCGGCGATCGCGCGGCCTTTGAAGCGGCGTACATCAACACCCATGCGCCACTGGCGCGGGCGCTGCCCAACCTTGCCGCGCTCGATACCATCCTGCTCGCCGAGGGGCTGGAAGGCGCGCCCGCCGACCATCACCGCGTCGCCATCATGAGCTGGGCCGACAAGGCAGCCTTCGAGCGCGATGGCGAAACGCCGCAATGGACGGCGCTGCGCACCGACGCCGGCCAGATGATCGAGCGCTTCGGCGTGACGCTCCATTCGTCGATGGGCGAGGACGGCTGAGGCCGCCATGGCGATCCTCGTCACCGGCGGCACCAAGGGCATCGGCCTCGCCATCGCCCGGCGCTTTGCCCGGCCCGACACCGATGTCTTCCTCAATTTCCGCACCGATACCGCCGCCGCCGAGGCGGCGCGCGGCACGATCGAAGCCGCCGGGGCGCGCTGCCATCTGATCCAGGGTGATGTCGGCACCCCCGCGGGGGCGCAGGCCGTGCTCGCCGCGGTCGCGGCGCACAGCGACCGCCTCGACCAGCTGGTGCACTGCGCCGTACGGGTGATCGCCGAGCCGCTGCTCGCCATCGACCCCGTCGCGCTGACCGAGGCGATCAACCTCAACGGCACGGCGATCGTCTATCTGGCGCAGGCGGCGCGGCCGCTGTTCCGGCCGGGCAGCACCTTGTTCTTCCTGTCGAGCCGCGGCAGCCGCACACCGTTGCCCAACTATGCCGCGGTGGGTGCCGGCAAGTCGCTCGCCGAAAGCCTGATCCGCTATCTGGCGCTCGAACTCGCGCCGCTGGGCGTCCGCGCCAATTGCGTCGCGCCGAGCGCGGTCGATACCGAGGCGCTGCGCCAGGTCTATGGCGCGCGCACCGAGGAGATCATGCGCCAGTCGGCGGCGAGCAACCCCAGTGGCCGCAATGTCGTCGAGGATGATTATTGCAGCCTCATTGAATATCTCGCCAGCCCGTCGGCGGCGATGATCCAGGGCCAGGTGGTGTTCGTCACCGGCGGGTCGTATCTGGCGGCGTAGGCGCCGCGCGTCAGGCGTCGCCGGCGAGCAGCGACAGCCGCAGCTCGCGCTTGAGGATCTTGCCGCTGGCGTTGCGCGGCAGCGTTTCGACGAAGACGATCCGCTTCGGCGTCTTGAAGCCGGCGAGATGCTGGCCGCAATGCTCGAGCACCTCGGCGGCGGTCAGGCGATGGCCGTCGCGCAGCACGATCAGCGCGGTGACGGCTTCGATCCATTTGGGGTCGGGCAAGCCGATCACCGCGACCTCGCTGATCGCCGGGTGACGATAGAGCGCTTCCTCGACCTCGCGCGACGCGACATTCTCGCCGCCCGACTTGATCATGTCCTTCTTGCGGTCGACGACGGTGATATAGCCAGCCGCGTCGATGGTGCCGAGATCGCCGCTGTGGAACCAGCCGCCGGCAAAGGCCTCGGCGGTGCGTGCCGGGTCGTTCCAATAGCCACTGAGCAGCTGCGGCGAGCGATGGACGATCTCGCCGATCTCGCCCGGCGCCACCGGGTTCATCGCGTCGTCGACGATGCGCGTGTCGACGTGCAAGGTCGGTCGCCCCGCCGAACCGAGGCGGGCTTCATGCTCCTCGGGGAACAGGATCGTCGCGACGGGCGCGATCTCGGTCTGGCCATAGAGGTTCCAGAGCCTGAGTTGTGGCAGGCGCTCGCGCATCTCGCGCAGCACTTCGACCGGCATGATCGACGCGCCATAATAACCCTTCACCAGTGACGACAGGTCGCGGCCGACGATCGCCGGCGAGCGCAGCAGCGAAATCCACACCGTCGGCGGTGCGAAGAAGGAGGTGATGCGGTGCCGTGACAGCAGGTCGAGAACATTGTCGGCGGCGGGTGAGCCGGTGATGATGTTGCGCGCGCCGATCTGCAGCGCCGGGCCGATCATGGCGTCGAGCTGGGCGCAGTGGAAGAGCGGCATGGCGTGGAGGGCGACGGTATCGCGCGTCCATTCGCAGTCGATGACGCAGCTCTGATACTGCCAGAGCACGGCGTTGTGCGAGAGCATCGCTCCCTTGGGG
The DNA here is from genome assembly GCA_001295935.1 of alpha proteobacterium AAP81b. GTDB lineage: Bacteria > Pseudomonadota > Alphaproteobacteria > Sphingomonadales > Sphingomonadaceae > Sandarakinorhabdus. The sequence continues at coordinate 16,292 of LJHX01000197.1, read as the reverse complement.
CGCGATTCGGTGCCGCTGGTATAGACGATCTGCAGCAGGTCCTCGCCGCCGCGGGTTTCGGGCGGCAGGGGCTGGTCGTGGCGCAGGTCGGTCCAGGGCGGCAGGCCGGCCGGCGGCGGCGCGGCTTCGCCATCGATGCCGAACAGATGTTCGACCGCGAGGGTCCGCGCCGCCGCGGCGACGGCGATCGTCGTCGCATCGGCGAACAGCACCCGCGCGCCCGAATGATCGAGGATGTAGCGGACATCGTCAGCGGTCAGCATGAAATTGATCGGCACGAGCACGGCATCGGCGCGGGCGATGGCGAAGCGCAGCGCGATGAAGGCATGGCTGTTACGGGCGAGGATGGCGACGCGGTCGCCGGGCGCCACGCCGAGCCGGCGCAGCCCGGCGGCGAGGCGCTCGACCTCACGGGCGAAGCCGGCATAGCTCCAGCTGACCTCGCCGCAGATGATCGCGGTGCGCTCGCCATGGCGTTCAGCGCTGCGCCGCAGCATCGCCGACAGCGACTGGGCCCGGGCAGCGGCGATCAACGCTTCGGGACGCGGGGTTTCGGCAACAAGCGACATCAGTGACTTTCAATGCGACGACACGGCAAGGGGCAGCGCCACCGACGCTGCCCCTCCCCGCTTATTGCCAGCGCACCTTGAACGACACGCCATAGGTCGCCGGCTGGCCCGTCGCCTGGGTGATGATGTTGTTGTACGAAATGATGTTCTGAACGTTGAACTGGTTGAAGATATTCTTCCCCCAGATCGAGACGGTGAAACGATTGCCGGGGAAGTCATAGCCGAGCCGGGCATCGACGAGCGCATAGCCGGGGATGCGGAAGGGCACGCGGGTCAGCCAGCGGTTGACGCCATTGTCCGGAATTTCGAGCTGACTGCCGGCGATATAGGCATCCTGGCTGGTGCGGAAGTTGACCGAGCCGCCGACGAAGACCTCACCGCCCTTGGCGGTCGGGATGCGATAGTCGACGTCACCGACCAGGGTCCAGCTCGGCGCAAAGGGCAGCCGGCTGCCGGCAAAGTCGTTCTGCTGGCCGAAGACCGTGATGCCCGAATATTCGTCGACCCGCGTATCGAGATAGCTCGCCGAACCGGTGAGTGTCAGACCCGCCGTCGGGCGGACCACGACATCGGCCTCGATGCCGAAGATGTGCGATTTCGGCACGTTGTCGAGCCGCTGCAGCAGGCCGAACAGCGCGGTGTTGACCGTCCCCTGGATCTGCTTGTCGCGATAATCCTGGTAGAAGATGGCGCCGCTCAGGCTGATGGCATTGTCGGCAAAGCGCGTCTTGGCGCCGATTTCATAGGACGTGACATATTCCTGCCTGGCCGGCAGGAACACCGATTGCGTCGCGCCGGTGATCACCGGAAAGGCACCGGCCTTATAGCCGCGCGAGATGTTGGCATAGATCAGCGTCCTGGAATTGGCCTGGAAGTCGACGCCGCCGCGCCATGAGACATTGTCCTGCGACAGGGTATTTTCGAAGGGCTGGCCCGGCAGGTTCAGGCTGTTGAGCGAATAACAGTCGCCGGGGGCCAGCGGGACGGTCTGGCCACCGATCAACTGGCCGAGCAAGGTGAACAAGGCCGACAGATTCTGGTCGCCCGTGGTATCGGCGTTGCACATCCGGTTCTTGTTCTCGAAACTGGTGTAGCGGACACCGGCCTTGAGCGTGATCCGGTCGGTCAGGCTGAATTCGGCGTTGGCGAACACCGCATAGCTGTTGATCCGGCCGCTGTTCGTCACGGTCGAATCATGGATGAAATTGGTGCCGGCGTTGCTTAGCGAATTGTCGCCATAGGTGATGATCTGCACCTGGTCGACGTCGCTGTGGTTGTAATTGCCGCCGACCGTCCAGCGGAAGCGTTCATCGGCGGCGGCGGCGTTCGACAGCCGGATTTCCTGGTTGAAGTCCGAAATACTGCCATCGTCGCGCGGATTGTCGACCAGTTCGAAGCGCGAGCCGTCGAGATCGAACGCCATCTTCTGATTGAGGTGGTTATAGGTCGTAATCGATGTCAGGCTGATCTTGTCGCTGATCTGATAGTCGGCGCGCAGGAAAACCTGATAGATCTGGCGATTGCCGCGCGGCCGCGGGCTGAGCGTCGAGGATTGGGTCAGCCCGCCGGGCAGGCCGGTGACACGGTCACGCCCCGTTGGCGACCAATCGGCGGCGCGCAGATTGCGCGGTGTCAGCGGCGTCGTCAGTTCCTGAAGGGTCGGCGCCGCCGGGTTCGACGGCAGCGAGGCGATGATCTGCAGCGCCTGCGGCTCCGACCGGTCAATCGAGCCGTTGAGGTTGAGCTCGACTTTCAGCCGGTCGCTCGGTTCCCAGTCGGCGATGATACGGCCCGCGACATAATTCTGTTCGCCGTTGAAGTCGCGCCGGGTGAAGCTGTACTGCCAGGCGTCGCGATGCGCCGCGTCGATGGCGACGCGGATGCCCAGCGTGTCGGTGATCGGGCCGCTGATGAAGGCGCTGCCGTGCACCTCGTTGAAGCGGCCATAATCGAGGTTGAAGCCGGCCTGCAGGTCCTTGGTCGGCTTGTTGGCGACGAAGTTGATGGCGCCGCCCGTTGAGTTCTGGCCGAACAGCGTGCCCTGCGGGCCCTTGAGCACCTCGACACGCCCAAGATCATAGATCGAATGCCCGGCGAGCACCGGGAAGGGCATCGGCGCCTGATCGAGCGACAGGCTGACCGCGGGATAGACGCCGAGCGAATCGGCGTTGAAACCGATGCCGCGCAGGGTGAACACCGGGGTACCGTGCGTCGAGGGCGCCAGCGCCAGGCCAGGGACGGCGCGCGCCAGTTCGTCGAGCTGGACGATGTTGCGCTTCTCCAGTGCCGAGCTGTCGAAGGCGGTAATGCTGACGCCGACCTTGCTGATGCTTTCGTCGCGCTTGTTGGCCGTGACGATGATTTCGCCTTCGACCGCGTCATCGGCGGCAGCGGCAGTGTCGGCAGCGGCAGTGTCGGCCGCGGCGGTATCGGCGGCGAAAGCCGGCGTGGCGATACCGGCAAGGCCGAGCGCCGTTGAAGCGACCAGGGCAACGCGCAGGACGGTTTTCATTTTCTCTCCCCCTCAATGTATTTCGTTGTTATTGTTTTGCGACTTAGTGTTGCTGATGTTTGGGCAGGCTTCAACTATGCAATATGTCGGCGAACAGCCGCAGCGCGCGGCGCAGGATGGCATCGGCGCTGGGCAGCGCCGCGCGCATCGTCGCCATGCCGTGGATCAGGCCCCTGGCCTCGATCAGATGGGTTTCCACCCCCAAGGTCGTGAGCGCGGCGGCGAGCGCCCGGCCCTGGTCGCGCAGCGGATCGAGCCCGGCGGTAACGACCAGCGTCGGCGGCAGGTCGGCGGACAGCGGATGGCGCTCCGGCGAGGCTTCGATCCCCGCGGCGTCGCCGTCGCCGGGCAGGTAATCGGCGATGAAGCGATCCATCAGCTTGCGGTCGAGAATATAGCCGGTGGCGAATTCGGCGTAGGAGCCCTGCGCGGGGCTGGTGCAATCGACCAGCGGATAGATCAGCAGCTGGGCGACGACGCCCCCGGCACCAAGCCGCCGCGACAGATCGAACGCCAGATTGCCGCCGGCGCTATCCCCCGCCACGGCGAGGCCGGTCACCGGCGCTTCGAGCTCGGGCGGGCTCGCCCGGACGAAGTGCGCCGCGGCGAGACAATCGTCATGCGCCGCCGGGAAGGCGTGCTCGGGGGCGAGGCGATAGTCGACCGCGACGACGCGGCAGCCCGTGACGGCGGCGATCAGCGAGCAGACCGGGTTATGGGTCTCGAGGTCGCCGATCACCCAGCCGCCGCCGTGCAGGTAGAGAATGACCGGCCCCGCCTTTGCCGGCCCTGGGAAATAGGCGCGCAAGGCGCAACCGGCACCGGCAAAATCGACGGTGCGCACGCCGGCTTCGGCGGCGACGTCGAACAGCGCGCCCAATTGCCGATAGGTGGCGCGCATGTCGGCGGCGGTCATGTCGGCAAGGTGCGGGCCCTCCTGCGCCGCCAGCCCGGCGAGCAACGCCGCGGTTTCGGGAAGCACGAACGCCGCCGTCATTCCGCGACCCCTGCGCCGCGGCGCCGGCGCCACGCGGCACCGACACGTGAACCGGGCGCCGAATGCTGCGGCCGCATAGATGCAGCATGCATCGATGTTGCAGCCCGCGACGCCGCGGTAAGTTCATAGGATATCACGGCTTCCCCAAGTTTTTTACGCCCATGTTGAGCCCGAGCCTGCCGGCATTCGGCACGCACCGCAATGGCGCTGCCCGCCAACTTATTGACGGATGTGGCCAGCGCTCGCTACGCTTGCCGGATAACAAAAAGACATGAGGGGAGGCACGGCGTCATGGACTCCAACGCACTCTACGCAGCGCTGCCGGATCTGAGCGCGCGCATCATGCGCAACACCCTGGCCAACGACTTCCAGGTGAATTGGGACAGCTTCTGTCGCAGCAACAACCTGCGCCCGGTGCGTCTCGACGACCAGGCCAGCGAGCTGCTCGCCCAGGAGGAGATGCTGCTGCAACAGGGCTTCGCCGATTGCACGGCGGGCATGGCCAACATCTGGTTCGACGTCGGCCTGCGCTACCGCTCGATCAAATATGGCGCGCTCGGGCTGGCGATGATGACGGCGCGCACCCTGGGCGATGCCCTGGAAATCGCCTGCCGCTACCAGTCGCTGACCTATTCGCTGATCAGCTATCGCTTCGCTTCCGCCCCCAATGGTTCCTGCGCGCTGATCGGCAGCTGGGACGGCCATCTGCCGCGGCTGCACGACTTCACCCATCATCGCGACCTCGGCGCGATCCGCACGCTGATCGCCGATCTGATGGGCGGCGAACTGCCGCTCGAGCGCGTCACCCAGGCGTCACCGCCACCGGCCAATTGGCCCGACCTGCGCCATTATTTCCCCTGCCCGGTCGAATTCAATGCCGACCGGACGCAGTGGCAATTCCTGCCGGGATCCGTCAGCCGACCGCTACCGCTTGCCGATGGCGAGTTGCACGGCCTGTACAGCGCGCGGTGCGACGTGGTGCTCGGCCGCGCCAATGCCGACAGCACGATCAAGGACCGGCTGGCGGCCCGCCTGCGTCGCTGCGACGGGCCCTTCCTCAGCGCCGGCGACGCGGCGCGCCAGCTGGCGCTTTCCGAACGTACCCTGCACCGCCGGCTGGCGGAGGAAGGCACGCGCTTTTCGGCGATGGTCGACGATGCGCGCTACGACCGCGCCCGCGACCTGCTGCTCGACCGCCGCATGACCGTCGAAAGCGTCGCCTTTGCCGTGGGCTTCGCCGAACCGTCGAGCTTCTCGCGCGCCTTCAAGCGCTGGTCGGGCATGGGCGCGCTCGAGTTCAGGCGGCAGCCAAGGGTTGTCGCTGAGCGCTAGGCTCAGAACACCAGCCGTGCGCGGGCATAAACATAGCGGCCGTTGATGCCGATCGGCGACAAGATGTCATAGGCGAGGTTGCCGGCGCCGTTGATGTCGTCGCTCGACCGCTGGGGGTAGTTGTCGAGCAGATTCTGCGCGCCGACCGCGACATTGACCGGGCCGATCTGGCGCGACACTTCGGCATCCAATTGCCATTCGTCGGGGAAGGTCTGCGAGGGCGCGAAGCCGCCGCCGAAATCGAAGACGCGCGTCACCGAGGCATAGTGCGTCACGCGGACGAGGCCGCCCCAGCCTTTCGCCTGGCGCCAGTCGGCGGTGAGGATCAGCTTGCTCTGCGGCGCGGCGCTGGTCAGCGTGTTGGTTTCCTCCAGCCCGATCAGCCCGCCCGAAATGCCGTTGGCGGCGAGTTGCGCCGGCGGCGGCGCGACGCGGCGGATGCGGTTCTGGAAATAGCTGTAGCTGGCATTGAGATCGAGCGTGCCGCTGCCGAGCGCGCGGGTATAGACCGCCACCGCTTCGATGCCGCGGGTTTCGAGATCGACGGCGTTGGTGAAGAAGTTGATCGCGTCATAGCTGCCGAGGCCGAGCGCGGTGCGCTGCGTCGGCGTCAGCCCGGTCAGGTCGAAGCGTTCGGACAAGGTGACGCGGTTATCGATGAGGATGCGGAAGACATCGACCGAAAGTCGCAGACCGGTGATCGGCGCCGCGGTCAGCCCCGCCGACAGATTGAAGGCGCGTTCGGGGGTGAGCGGCCGGGCGCCCAAAGCCACCGCCGCCGGGCTGTCGACGGGAAGCGTCGCGACGCGGCGCAGCACGCCGCCTTCGCCGAAGGTCAGCGACGTCGACGACGCCCCCAATTGCGCCAGCGACGGCGCGCGGAAGCTGTTCGACACCGAGCCGCGCAGCGCGAAGCCGGGGACGAATTCCCAGCGCAGCGCCGCCTTGCCGGCGACATTGGTGCCGGCGTCGGAATAGCCCTCGACACGCCCGGCGAGATCGAGGGTGACCGATTTCACCAGTTCGGCCGAGGCTTCGAGATAGCCGGCGAAAACATCGCGGGCGAAGCGGCGGGCGTCGTCGGGGGTGAGGCCGGGGCCGGCCTGGGCGCCGGGCTGGAGGCCAAGGCTGGCGGGGTCGGCGAGCGGGCCGACGGCGTAGCTGGCGACATCGCCGGCGCGGCTGCGCCAGGTCTCGCGGCGGAATTCGAAGCCTGCGGCGATGCCCAGCGGCGATGCCAGCCCCAGATCGAAATCGCCTGCCGCATCGAGGTTGACGACGAGCTGATCCGAGAAATATTGCGCCAGGCGGAACTGCGTCGGCGAGTTGCTCCCAAGCGAATAATTGACCGAATTGCGCAGCCGGCTGTCGATGTCGTTGAAGCCATAGGTCAGGCTGCCGTCGAGCTTCCAGCCGGCGACCTCACCCTTCAGCCCGGCGGTCACCGACAGATCGCCGTTGCGCACGTCGCTTTCGGGGCGGAAGCCGTTCGGCCCGTTCTGCGCCGGGGCGACATAATTGTTGCCATTGCCGTCGACGATCACCGGCCAGCGGAAGAAATTGGCGCCACGCGCCGAGCGCAGATGGCCGATGCCGAAGCTGTAGAGCGTCGCGTCGCCGAGTGGGACTTCGGCATTGTACCAGAGGTGCCCGCCGCTGACGCGCGGATCGCCGACCTTGAACAGCCGCTGGCCGAAGAACTGGTCGTTGCGCGGGTCGCTATAGCTGCCGTTGGTGAGGAACTGGCCGCCCTGGTCATAACCGGCGCGGTTGGTGCCCTGCTGGAAGAGATAATCGCCGCCGATCGTCAGGAAGCCGCCGTCGCCGCCGAGCTTGAAGCCCAATTTGGCATCGACGAGCACGGTATTGCCGTCGGTCAGCGTCTCGCGGATCGCGTCGGGATCGGTGATGTTGAGGCCATAGGTGACGCCGATCGAGCCGCCCGACGACAGGCGATCGAGGCCGACATTGACGACGCCGGCGATGGCATCGGAGCCATATTGCGCGCCGGCGCCGTCGCGCAGCACCTCGATTCGGCCGATGGCGTTAAGCGGCAGGGTGTTGAAATCGACCGGCGCGGTGCCGCGGCCGATCTTGGTGTCGAGATTGGGCACCGAGGTATTGTGGTAGCGCTTGCCGCCCACCAGCACGAGCGTCTGGTCGGGCGACAGCCCACGCAGCTGGGCGGCGCGGACGGCGTCGCCGGTGCCCGAGTTCGACTGGCGCGGGAAGTTGAAGCTCGGCGTGATATTCTGCAGCGCCTGGGCGAGCTCGCCGGTGCTGCCCGACTGAGTGATTTCGGCGGCGGTCAGCACATCGACCGGCACGGCGCTGTCGAGGACGGTGCGGACGGCCGCACGGCTGCCGGTGACGATGATATCGGCGGCGGTCTCCGCCTCGGCGGCGGCGGTTGCCGGGGCCTGCGCCATGGCGGGCGCGGCGAGCACGCTGGTGGTGAGCAAAAAGGCGATCAAACGCATGACATCCCCCGAAAGCCGATCAACACGAGGGGATTTAACTGCGCACGGGCGCCGGCGGAAGCAAGTTTTGCTTGTGCGCCCCCCACCCGGCCTGCACATCCTCGGGCCATGTTGCAAGAAGGTAGCATTGCCGCCCGGCCACGCCGGATGCTCGGGCCCTGGTCGGCGGCGTCGGTCGTCGTCGGGATGGTCATCGGCGCCGGCATCTTCCGCAGCGCCAGCCTGGTGGCGGCGGGCCTGCACAACGAGACTCTGGTCATGCTCGCCTGGGGCCTCGGCGGCGTCTTCGCCCTCGCCGGCGCGCTGACCTATGCCGAGCTGGCGACGAGCTTCCCGCATCCCGGCGGCGACTATCGCTTCCTGTCGGAGGCCTTCGGGCCGCGCATCGGCTTCCTTTTCGCCTGGTCGCGCTTCGCCATCATCTTCACGGCATCCGCCGCCATGCTGGCTTTCGTTGCCGCCGACTATCTCGCCGAACTGCTGCCGATGGGCACCGCCGGCAAGGCCGGGGTCGCGGCGCTGGCGATCCTGGCGCTGACGGCGCTCAACCTGCGCGGCGTCAAGACGAGCACGCGCAGCCAGCTGGTGCTGGTGGCGACCGACATCGCCGCGCTGCTGGCGCTGGGAGCGGCGGCTATTGCGTTGATCGCCACCGGCACGCCGCCGCTGGCGCCCGAAACGGTGCCCCTCGCCTTTGCGCCGACGAGCTTCGGCGCGGCGATGGTCTTCGTCATGCTCGCCTATGGCGGCTTCAACGATGCCGCGACGCTGTCGGCCGAAGTTCGCCGGCCGCGCGACATGACGCTCGCGATGATCGGCGGCATGGCCATGGTGACCGCGCTCTATCTCCTTGCCAATTGGGCCTATCTCACCGGCCTCGGCGGCGCCGGCCTCGCCGCCAGCGATGCGCCCGCCGCCGCGCTGATGGCGCGCGCCTTCGGGCCGGCCGGGCGCATCGCCATGGTGATTGCCGTGGCGCTGGCGGCGCTGGCGATCCTCAATGCGCTGGTCATCGTCGGCGGGCGGACGCTCTATGCCGTCGCCAGCGACGAGCCGGCGCTCGAGCGGCTGGCGCAATGGGATGCCGGCCGCGGCGTGCCGCGCACGGCGATCTGGGTGCAGTGCACGGTCAGCCTGGTGCTGGTCGGCTGGGGCAGCTGGACGCGCGGCGGCTTCGCCGCGATGGTCGACTATATGGCGCCGGTCTACTGGCTGTTCCTCAGCCTCGCCGGGCTGTCGCTGTTCCGCCTGCGCGCCACGCGGCCCGAAGCGCTCCGGCCATACCGCGTGCCGCTCTATCCGCTGGTGCCACTGGTCTTCACCACCGGCGCGGTCTTCGTGCTGGTGGCGAGCATCCGCTATGTCGGCTGGACGGGATCGCTGCTCAGCTTCGGCATGCTCGGCCTCGGCCTCGTCGTCCGCGCCGGGCTGCATCGCCGCAGCGCGGGCGGCGCCGTGGACCCCGCGGCGGCAACCATGCGTTTGCCGCGCCATGAGCCCTTCGAACGACCCTGACCGCCCCGCCCCAACCGCCCCCGAAAGCGGCGTTCCCCGTGACGACCACCGCCCGCCGGGCAGCCCCCGCGCCGGCATTGCGCCGGGCCAGCTCGACGTCGCCGCGGCGCTCGCTGCAACGCATGACGGCGCCGGCGAGCCGCTGCCGGCCCCCGAGGACCGCATCGCCCAGGGGCTGACGGCGACCGAGCCGACCCCGGAATTTCCCAAGCCCGGCAGCGCCGATACGGCACCCGACGACCAGCGGACCTTCGACCGATTAGCGACCGCGCCCTGCCGTCGCCCGAAAAGGACCCCGCCGACTGGAGCACCGGCGACGAAGCCATGACCGGTCCCCAGGCCTCCTATCTCAAGACGCTGTCGCAGGAAGCCGGCGAGGACTTCGACCCGAACTTGACCAAGGCTGAAGCGAGCCTGCGGATCGAGGAACTCCAGCAGCGCACCGGACGCGACATCGATCACTGACAATCGGCAAAGCACTGCCGCAACATTCCGGGCGCGAAAGAAATCTGGTTATATTTTAATGATATAACATCCATCCTGGGCAGCACTTCGTATCTCGCCGCGGGGGGCCAATAGGGAGATGTTCATGTCACGTATCGCCACCGCCATGCTGCTCGCGCTCGCTATCGCCGTTCCGGCCCAGGCCGAACGCGTCTTCGGCCTGACCGCCGACAATCGCATTGTCACTTTCGACTCGGCGACACCGGGAACGCTGACCTCGTCGGCGGCAATCAGCGGCATCGCCCAGGGCGACACGCTGACCGGCATCGACCTGCGCGCCACCAACCGCACGCTCTACAGTGTCGGCACCAGCGGCCGCCTCTACAGCATCACCGGCAATGGCAATGGCTATACCGCCAATGTCGTCGGCACGATCGCGCCCACCCCCACCGGCGGCAATTACGGCATCGACTTCAACCCGACGGTCGATCGCCTGCGCTACACCTCGTCGACCGGCCAGAATCTGCGCATCAATCCCGACAATGGCGCGACGACCGTCGACGGCAGCCTGACGCTCAACGGCAATGCCTTCGGCCTCGCCGGCGTCGCCTATCTCAACAACCGTCCGGGCGCTGCGACGACGGTGCTCTATGGCCTCGATGCCGGCACCGACTCGCTGGTGCGCAGCACCAACGCCAACGCCGGCACCTATGTGAACACCAACACCAATGGCGCTACCTTCGGCCCGCTCGGGCTGAGCTTCGGCAGCAACGACGCCGTCGGCTTCGACATTTCGGGCGGCAGCAGCGCCGCCTTCGTCAGCCTGTTCGACAATTTCTACACCGTCGACCGCAGCACCGGCGCCGCCAGCCTGGTCGGCAGCCTCGGCACCACCGGCGTCACCGGCATCGCCGCCGGCGCCGTTCCCGAACCCGCCAGCTGGGCGATGCTGATCACCGGCTTCGGCCTGATCGGCAGCGCCATGCGCCGCCGCGCCGGCACGCTCGCCCGCGCGTAGAAAACAGGGCCTCCGGCGACGGGTACCCGGCGAAACAGGCGCGCCGGAGGGTCTGCTGTTAATGGTAAGTGTCTGCGTCCGCGCCTGTTTCGCCGGGAGCCCGCGGGCAGGGGCTGAGCCCCTGCCCGCACCTTTGTTGGTGCCGTCTTTCGGTGACAACGGGACGGCATGAAAGGAAAGTGGGTGCAGGGGCTCAGCCCCTGGCCGCCGGAGGCCCTTCTTTTCTGAACTACAGCAGCGCGCGCGCCGTCCAATAGGTGATCCCCGCCGCGGCATAGGCGGCGGCGAAGAGATAGGTGAACATGAACGCCGGCCAGGCCCAGCCGCCGGTTTCGCGGCGGGTGACGGCGAGCGTCGAGATGCACTGCGGCGCGAAGACGAACCAGGCGAGGAAGGCGAGCGCGGTCGGCAGGCTCCAGGCGCCGCGCAGGCGATCGATGAGGCCTTCGGCATGGTTCTCGTCGGTGCCCTGCAGCGAATAGACCGTGCCCAGCGCCGACACCGCGACCTCGCGCGCCGCCATGCCGGGGACCAGCGCCAGCGATATCTCGCGGTTGAAGCCGATCGGGCGGAACACGACCTCGAGTGCGCCGCCGATCTTCCCCGCCAGGCTATATTCGAGCGGCGGGCGGGTGGCGCCGGGCGGCGGCGCCGGCCAGGTGGCGAGCGCCCAGAGCACCATCGTCGAGACGAGAATGATCGACCCGGCGCGGCCGAGGAAGGCGGTGGCGCGCTGGGTGAGGCCGATGGCGATGTCGCGCGGCGCCGGCCATTGGTATTTCGGCATTTCCATCAGGAACATCGGGCTCTCGCCGCGCGTCAGGCTGTGGCGCAGCGCATAGGCGGCGACGAGCGCGCCGCCGACGCCGGCGACATAGAGGCCGAAGAGCACAAGGCCCTGCAGCCCGAGGAAGCCCGCCACCGTGCGATCCGGGATGAAGGCGCCGATGATGACGGCATAGACCGGCAGCCGCGCCGAGCAGGTCATCAGCGGCGCGATCAGGATGGTGGTCAGCCGGTCGCGGGGGCTGTCGATGGTGCGTGTCGCCATGATGCCGGGGATGGCGCAGGCGAAGGACGAGATCAGCGGGATGAAGGCGCGGCCATTCAATCCGACGCGCGCCATGATGCGGTCCATCAGGAACGCCGCGCGCACCATATAGCCCGATTGTTCGAGGCAGAGGATGAAGAAGAACAGGATGAGGATCTGCGGCAGGAAGACGACGACCGCGCCGACGCCGGCGAGCACGCCATCGACGAGCAGCGAGCGCAGCGCATTGTCGGGCAGCGCGCCGGTCGCCGCCGCCTGAAGCGCGGTCACCAGCCCTTCGAGCCAGTGCATCGGCGCTTCGGCCCAGGCGAAGACGCTCTGGAACATAACGAAGATCAGCGCCGCGAGCAGGATCGGCCCGCCGACGGGGTGGAGCGCGACACGGTCGAGGCGTTGCGACCAGCGCCGCGCCTGGCCCTGCGCCAGGGTGACGGTGGCGGCGATCATGCGCGCTTCGCGCTGGAGCAGGCGGAGGTCGCTCTCCGGGCTGGCGGGCGCCGGCGCGGGCTGCCGTAGCGCCTGCGCCAGCGCTTCGCCGAGCTCGGGCAGCCCACGCCGCCGGACCGCGACGGTGGCGACGACCGGCATGCCGAGCAGTGCCGAAAGCGCCGCCACGTCGATTTGCGTGCCGTCGCGTTCGGCGAGGTCGATCATGTTGAGCGCCAGCACCATCGGCGTGCCGAGGCGGCGCAGCTCGAGAACGAAGCGCAGGTGATTGCGCAAATTGGTGGCATCGGCGACGGCGACGACCGCGTCGAGGCGCTTCTCGCCCTGGAGATGCCCGGTGACGGCGTCGCGCGTCACCGCCTCGTCGGGCGAGCGCGGGTCGAGGCTGTAGGTGCCGGGCAGGTCGATGAGTTCGGCCTGTCGGCCATCGGGCAGCGCCAGCCGCCCCGCCTTGCGCTCGACAGTGACGCCGGGATAGTTGCCGACCTTCTGGCGGCTGCCGGTCAGAGCATTGAACAGGCTGGTCTTGCCGGCATTGGGGTTGCCGACGAGGGCGACGACCGGGGTGGCGAGGGGCGCGTTCACTATTCGGCGGCGGCAGCGGCAACCGGGGGCGCGACGGCATCGAGCTCGATCAGTCGCGCCATCGCCCGGCGCAGCGCCACCACCATGTTGCCGACGCGCACCGCGATCGGGTCGCCGCCGAAGGGCGCGCGGTGGAGAAGCTCGATGTCGACGCCTTCGTCGAAGCCGAGTTCGTAGAGACGCTGCGCGGTCAGCGGGTCGAGCCCGCCGCGGTCGATCGCGGCGATGGTGGCGACTTCGCCGGGGCTGAGACGCTCGATGGCGCAAGGGTAAGACAAGGCGGTGGCTCGGATGGCGTGCCGGGGCGGCAATTGCGAACCGTTATCAGGTGCCGCGCGCCGACGCTACCCCGTCGCCGGCTCAGACGGCGGGATAGCGCAAGCGACCGAGGAAGCGCGCCGGATCGGGAAGGTTGGCGGTGAACTTGCGCACGCCGGCCTTGGCCTTTTCGATCTGCATGACGTCGCCGATACGGCGATCGAGGAAGGCGGCGGTGGCGCTGAAATCGTCCGAATCGTCGTCGAGCCAATAGAGCAGCGTTGCCGAATAGACCGCCGCCAGGATGGCGCGCTTCGAATAATGGTTGAAGTCGGTGGCCGTATCGCCGGCGGCGCGCCACATCGCATCGGCGGTGCCCCACAAGGTCCGCGCCGCGATACCGGCGTTCTGCGGCAGCGCCAGGATGGCGAGCGCGCGACGGATCGCCTCGCGATCGCCGGCAGCGGCTTCGAGTCGCAGCCAGATGGCGCCGCGGATGCGGTCGCGGACTTTGGGGAAGGCCGCGGCGGCAAGCGCCTCGGCCATCTGCGCATCGGCACGCGCGATATAGGCCTGGATCATCGCCAGCGCGTCGGGCAGTGCCAGCGCGGCGATATCGCGATCGATGCCGGCATCATCGGCGGCGGTGTCGCGCGCCGCGGCGGTCCAGCCGTCGAAGGGGACGTTGGGCAACATGGCGGCGACCAGGTGCGGGCGAAGGTCGGCAAGCGGGATGTCGTCGGTCATGCAGGGAGTGTAGCGGCTCACCGCCCGGGCCGCCAGCGCGGCACGCCGGCGCGGCTTGCCGATGCGGTGACCCTCTGCTATGCGCGCCGCTCGCTCCGACAGGCTCGCTTGCCGGAATCGTCCCTATTTTGACAAGCGCTCAGGCTGTGCCAGCCCGGGCGGCGTGAATTGGAGAGACCGGCTGCATGCAAATCGTGGTTCGCGACAACAATGTCGATCAGGCGCTGCGCGCGCTCAAGAAGAAGTTGCAGCGCGAGGGCGTCTACCGCGAGATGAAGCTGCGCCGTCACTATGAGAAGCCGAGCGAAAAGCGCGCTCGCGAAAAGGCCGCCGCCGTGCGCCGCGCCCGCAAGATGGAACGCAAGCGCGCCGAACGCGACGGCATGAAGTAAGAATTTCAAAGGATTGGCGATAATGGCGACCGAGTCTGTCAAGGCCGGCGGCAGCCCCGGCGCGGCGCGCTGGCTGGCGGGCGGCGCCATCGTGCTCGCCATCGTCGGCGTCACCGTCTGGGCCGGCACCCAGACCCAGGTCGACGCCGTCCGCGTCGCCGACATGCGCTACCTTGCCGCCAACGGCAAAAAGGCCGGCGTGACGACGACCGCCAGCGGGCTGCAGTACAGCGTCATCCGCGAAGGCACCGGCCCCAAGCCGGCGCGCAGCGATCTCGTCCTCGTTCACTATGAGGGCAAGCTGATCGACGGGACGATCTTCGATTCGTCCTACAGTCGCGGCCAACCCGCGGCCTTTCCGCTCGATCAGGTCATTCCCGGCTGGACCGAGGGGGTCCAGCTGATGCCGGTCGGCTCGAAATATCATTTTGTCGTGCCACCGCAGCTTGGCTATGGCGCCAAGGGCGCCGGCGGCGTCATCCCGCCGGGCGCGGTGCTCGAATTCGATGTCGAGCTGCTGGCGATCAAGCCCAAGTAAGCGCCGCCGCCGCGCCGTCCCCCGGCGCTATTCGACCTGCTTGTTGAGGCCGATCAGATAACGATCGCGCAGCGCGCCCGGCCAGGTCAGCGGGTTCCAGCTGGCCGACCCGTCGAGCGAATGGGTGATGAACTCCGCCCGTCCGACGAGATGTTCGATCGGCAGCACGCCGAGGCCGCCTTCCAGCGGATCGAAGCGACTGTCCTCGCTGTTGTCGCGATTGTCGCCCATCAGGAAGACGTGGCCTTCGGGCACCACCACCGGCGGGGTATTGTCCTTGGGCCAGTCGCCGAGGTCGAGCGTCAGATAGCTGCGACCGCCGGGCAGCGTTTCGCGCCAGGTCGGCAGCCGACAGATCGGCTGGCCGCCGGCGTCGACGTCGCGATATTGCCCGTCGACCGGTGATGAACACTCGCTGCCCGGGCTGACCGCCATGATCGTATCGGCGACACGCTGGCGCGGCACCGCCTTGCCGTTGAGCCAGAGCTGGCCGTCCTTCATCTGGACGGTATCGCCGGGCAGGCCGATGACGCGCTTGATCCAGTCCTCCTTGGCGATCGGCGATTTGACGACGGCGATATCGCCGCGCGCCGGCAGCCGGCCGAACAGCCGGCCGGGCATTTCCGGCAGCACATCGAGCGACGGCGACAGATAGCTGTAGCCATAGGGGAATTTCGAAACGATCAGCCGGTCACCGACGAGCAGCGTCGGCAGCATCGATCCCGACGGGATGTAGAAGGGCTTGGCGATGAAGCTGTGGACGCCGAGCACGGCGAGGACGAGCAGGAACAATTGCCACAGCTCATAGGCCCAGTTGACGGGTTTCTTGAGCGCGGCGGCGCCGGCGGCCTTGGACATGGGGCTATGCAACCATCGGAGAAGCGGTGATCAGCACGATCGCCTGCGCCCATGGATGGTCGTCGGTGATCGTCAGGTGAATGGCCGCCTTATGCCCTGCCGGGGTCAGTTCCGCCAGCCTTGCCGCGGCGCCGCCGGTCAGGCTGAGCGTCGGCTGGCCGCTGGGCAGGTTGACGACGCCCATGTCGTGCATGAACACGCCGGCGCGAAAGCCGGTGCCCAGCGCCTTCGAACAGGCTTCCTTGGCGGCGAAGCGCTTGGCGTAGGTGGCGGCGCGGGTCAGCGTGCGGCGGTCGGCCTTGGCGCGCTCGATGTCGGTGAAGACGCGGGCAAGGAAGCGGTCGCCGAAGCGGGCGATCGAGTTTTCGATGCGGGTGATGTTGCACAGGTCGGAGCCGAGGCCGATCACCACAAGGCCGGCGGGGATGTTCATGTTTCTGCTCCCTCCCCCCCCGCGCAGCCGAGAGTGGGGAGGGTCGGGGTGGGGGCCTTTTGTTGCGACGCAGGGTCGTGCGCTCGGCACAGCCCCCCCCCCCCCCCCCCCCCCCC
>LJHX01000196.1 GCA_001295935.1 alpha proteobacterium AAP81b | reverse complement strand
CCACCCCCAACCCCTCCCGCAAGCGGGAGGGGGGCTGGCGTTCCCACCCCGGCGGCATCGTCGACATCGGCCACGCCGGCAACGGCTTCGCCTTCGATTGCGAAGGCCCGCGCCACCAGCAGCTGCTCCGCCCCTATGCCCTGGCGACGACACTGGTTACCAACGCCGACTGGCAGGCCTTCATCGCCGCCGGTGGCTATCGTGATCCGGGGCTGTGGCTGTCCGACGGCTGGGCCTGGGTCAACCGCGAGGGCATCGTCGCCCCCGGCCATTGGCGGGAAGATGAAGACGGCGTCTGGACCAGCTTCACCCTCGCCGGGCGGCGGCCGCTCGACCCGCAAGCGCCGGTCACCCACATCAGCTATTACGAAGCCGACGCCTTCGCCAGCTGGGCGGGCGCCCGCCTGCCGACCGAGGCCGAATGGGAAGCGGCTGCCGCCGGCGCGGACGCCGATGGCGGCAACCAGCTCGATCGCCCGGGGCCGGTGCGGCCGCTCGGCGGTGAGGCGCTGTTCGGCGATTGCTGGCAATGGACGATGTCGGCCTTCCTGCCCTACCCCGGCTTCCGCCCGCCGGCCGGCGCGGTCGGCGAATATAATGGCAAGTTCATGAACGGCCAGATGGTGCTGAAGGGCGCCAGTTGCGCGACGCCGCGTGGCACGTCGCGCGCCAGCGTCCGCAACTTCTTCTACCCCCATATGCGCTGGCAGTTCACCGGCCTGCGATTGGCGAAGGACCTGTGACGATGCCGCAGCCGCTTGCCGTTGCCGATGAAACGGGGGCCTTTGCCGCGGCCGTGCTGGCCGGCCTCGCCCAGCCGCAGAAAGTCATCCCGGCGCGCTTCTTCTACGATCACGCCGGCTCGCAGCTGTTCGAGGCGATCACCGCGCTTCCCGAATATTATCCGACGCGCACCGAAATCGGCATTCTTGCCGCCAACGCCGGCGCCATCGCCGACGCTGTCGGGCCTGGGCGGGCGGTGATCGAGTTCGGCTCGGGATCCTCGACCAAGACACCGCTTCTGCTGCGCGCCATCGCGCCCGCCGCCTATGTGCCCGTCGATATTTCGGCCGAGTTCCTGTTTCAGTCGGCGGCGGCGCTCGGCGCCGATTTTCCGGGGCTGGCGGTGCTGCCGGTCGCCGCCGATTTCACCACGGCCTTCCGCCTGCCCGCCGGCGTCACCGCGCTGCCGCGGCTGGGCTTTTTCCCCGGCTCGACGATTGGCAATCTCGCCCCGCCGGCGGCGGTCGACCTGCTGCGCGGCTTCGCCGCGACGCTGGGCGCGGGCAGCGCGCTGGTCATCGGCTTCGACCTGGCACCGGGGCCGGGCAAGTCCGCCGCGGTGCTCGAAGCCGCCTATGACGACGCGCAAGGGGTGACCGCGGCATTCAATTTGAACCTCCTCCACCGCATCAACCGCGAACTCGGCGGCGACATCCGGATCGAGGATTTCGCCCATCGCGCGCTGTGGAACGCCGACCTCGGCCGCATCGAGATGCATCTGGTGGCGACGTGCGATACCGACTTCACTGCCGCCGGCGAGACCTTCCTTCTCGTCGCCGGCGAGACCATCCACACCGAGAACAGCTACAAATGGACCCTCCCCGAAACCCGCCTGCTGGCGCGTGCCAGCGGCTGGGTGCCCGCCGACGCCTGGTCCGACGGCGGCGGGCGCTTCAGCGTGCAGCTCTGGCGGCGCGAAGACGGGCGGATGGAGCCCTAGCGACAGGGAAGCGTGCGCACCGCATAGTGGCCCACCAAACGGTCGGCGGTCATGAAGTCGGCATCCTCGGCAATGGCCTGAGCGACCAGCAGATGGTCGAACGGATCGCCATGGTGGAGCGGCAAGCCAGCCAAGGCCGTCAGATGCGCCTGTTGGATGTCCAGCCGGATCAGTCCCCCCGCCGTTGCTTCGCGTGTCACTTCATCGAGATCAACACGCAACTTGCCCACCCGCGTCTTGACGACGATTTCCCACAGGCTGACGACGCTCAGCAATATCTGGTTGTCGCGCGATTCGATGATGCCCCGCGCTTCGGCACCAAGCCGCCTGTCACCGCCAAGCCACCACAGCAGCGCACGGGTGTCGAGAAGAACCTTCAAAGCGGCCCGGTCATCAGCTCGAGGATATCGACGGGCAGTTCGTCGAAGTCGTCGGCCATCCAGATCTTGCCCTTGAGGGTACCGCCCTTTCGCGGGCCAGGCATCTGCGGCGGCGGGCCGACTTCGGCGATCGGCCGGCCGCGCGAGGTGACGGTGATCGACTCGCCGGCCGCCGCACGGCGCAGATAGCTGCCGAGGTCGCGGCGCAGTTCGCGGACGCCGATCTGAATGGGTTGGGCGGTCACCATCGGTCTCCTTGTGTGCACATTTATGTACACACAAGGCGCGGCGTACACAAGCCGCGGCACCCTGCCGGTTGACTGGCGCGGAAGCCTGCGCCAAGCACCGGGGCAAACAGCCTTGAGGGAAAACCAATGAAGGTCCTCGTGCCCGTCAAGCGGGTCGTCGATTACAACGTCAAGGTCCGCGTCAAGTCGGACCAGACCGGCGTCGAGCTCGCCAACGTCAAGATGAGCATGAACCCCTTCGACGAAATCGCCGTCGAGGAAGCCATCCGCCTCAAGGAAAAGGGCATCGTTACCGAGATCGTCGTCGTCTCGATCGGGGTCGCGCAATCGACCGAAACGCTGCGCACCGCGCTCGCCATGGGCGCCGATCGCGGCATCCTCGTTACCACCGATGTGACGACCGAATCGCTCGCCGTCGCCAAGATCCTCGCCAAGATCGCCGAGGAAGAACAACCCGGCCTCATCATCCTCGGCAAGCAGGCGATCGACGACGACGCCAACCAGACCGGCCAGATGCTCGCCGGGCTGCTCGGCTGGCCGCAGGGCACTTTCGCGTCGAAGGTCACCGTCGATGGCGAGACGCTGCATGTCGCCCGCGAAGTCGATGGCGGCGCCGAGACGGTGGCGCTCAAGCTGCCGGCGATCGTGACGACCGATCTTCGCCTCAACGAGCCGCGCTATGCCTCGCTGCCCAACATCATGAAGGCGAAATCGAAGCCCGTCGCGCAGAAGACGCCCGCCGATTATGGCGTCGACCCGACGCCGCGGCTGACGGTCGTCAAGGTCACCGAGCCCGCCAAGCGTTCGGCGGGCGTCAAGGTCAAGTCGGTCGACGAACTGGTCGCCAAGCTGAAGACGATGGGAGCCGTGGCATGAGCGTTCTGGTTTTGGCCGAACACGACAACAGCATCCTCAAGGACGCGACGCTGGCCGCCGTCACCGCCGCTGGCGAGCTGGGCGGCGACGTCCATCTCCTCGTCGCCGGTCTCGGCGCGCAGAGCGTCGCCGACGCCGCGGCGCAGGTCGCCGGCGTCGCCAAGGTGCTGCTCGCCGACGATGCCGCCTATGAGCATGCGCTTGCCGAGAACCTCGCACCGCTGATCACCGGGCTGATGGCGAACTACGACGCCTTCGTCGCCCCGGCGACGACGCGCGGCAAGAATGTCGCGCCGCGCGTTGCGGCAGCGCTCGATGTCGCGCAGATTTCGGAAATCCTCTCGGTCGAAGGTCCCGACACCTTCACCCGGCCGATTTACGCCGGCAACGCCATCGCCACCGTCAGGACGTCGGACGCCAAGAAGGTCATCACTGTCCGCGGCACCGCCTTCGCCAAGGCGGCGACGACCGGCGGCAGCGCCAGCATCGAAGCCGCCAGCGGCGCCGGCGACACCGGCCTGTCGAAGTTCGAAAGTGCCGATCTCACCACCTCGGCGCGCCCCGAGCTGACCGCCGCCAAGATCATCGTCTCGGGTGGCCGCGCGCTCGGGTCGAGCGACAAGTTTCACGAATTCATCGACCCCCTCGCCGACAAGCTCGGCGCCGCCATCGGCGCCTCGCGCGCCGCGGTCGATGCGGGCTATGCCCCCAACGATTATCAGGTCGGCCAGACCGGCAAGATCGTCGCGCCGGAGCTTTATCTCGCCATCGGCATTTCGGGCGCCATCCAGCATCTGGCGGGCATGAAGGATTCGAAGATCATCGTCGCCATCAACAAGGACGAGGAAGCGCCGATCTTCCAGGTCGCCGACGTCGGCCTGGTCGGCGATCTGTTCACTCTGGTGCCGGAACTGACGGCCAAGCTGTAACCGCGGCAACGCCAGCAGGGCGCACTACGATGACGATTCTCGGCAGCGTTGGCGAGCTTCACCGCTATCCGGTCAAGTCCATGCTCGGCGAAGCGCTGGCGAGCGCCGAGGTCGCGACGCGAGGGATCGTCGGCGACCGCGTTCATGCGCTGATCGATGTCGCCACCGGCAAGGTCGCCAGCGCCAAGCTGCCACACCGCTGGCGGGCCCTGCTCGGCTATGCCGCGTCCTATGGCGAGGGCGGCGTCAGCATTACTGCCCCGGATGGCGACTGCTTCGCCGCCACTGGCAGCGACGCGCGGATGTCGGCTGCGCTCGGCCGTGCCGTCACCATGGCGGCGGCGCGCCCGGCCGATCTCGCGATCGATCGCGCCGACCCGGATGCCGTCGCCGCGGCCGGCGTCGGCGCCGACGTCGCCCATATCGTGCGGCCGCTTGGCGCCGCCGCCCCAGAGGGTGGCTTTTTCGATTTCGCGCCGATCCATGTCATCACCCGTGGCAGCGTCGCGGCGATCGCCGCCGTCGCCGACGATGTCAGCGTTGGCCGCTTCCGGCCCAATATCGTGATCGACGCCCCCGATCTGGCGGCGTTCGCCGAAAACGCCTGGGCCGGCGGCATCCTCGCCATCGGCGCGACCCTGCGGCTTGAAATCCTCATCCCGACGCCGCGCTGCGCCGTGCCGACGCTGACCTTCGGTAGCGGCGTCGCCAGCCCGAAGCTGACGACGATCATCGGGCAGCACAACCGCGTGCCGGTGCCAGGCATGGGGGCGCTTGCCTGTCTTGGCGCCTATGCGCGGGTGGCGCAGGCCGGCGTCATCGCGCCGGGCGACGCGGTGTCGTGGCAGGCGCCGCCGATCGCCGCCACGGCAACGCAATGACCACCCCGCCGACGTTGCAACCTCGCGGCGCTGCAATTTGTTCAAATCCCGCCATCATGACGCGGCATGCCGCGTCGCCGACAACATTGCCCGTTGCGCCGGGCCGGCTTCTCGGTTGAATTGCCGGCGCACATTTGAAGGAGCCCGCTCGATGACTTTGCGCCCTGGACTTTTGCTCGCCGCCGGCCTCAGCGCGGTGCTGGCCGTCGCCGCCACCGCCCAGCCCGCCGACCATATCAAGGCGCGCCATGAACTGATGGAGCAGAATGGCAAGGACACCAAGGCGGGCTTCGCCATGGTCCAGGGCAAAACGCCCTTCGATGCCGCCGCGGCGCTGGCGATCCTGACGCGGATGAACGGCGTCGCTAACAATTTCGGCAAGCATTTCCCCAAGGGCACCGAAACCGGCGGCGGCACCGAAGCCGCGCCGGCGATCTGGGAAAAGCCCGCCGAATTCCAGGCCGCGCTCGCCAAGTTCCAGAAGGACACTGCCGCCGCGGTTGCGGCGAAGCCCGCCGACGCCGCGGCGCTCGGCCAGGTGCTCGGCACGGTAGCGGCCAACTGCAAGAGCTGCCACGAAAGCTTCCGCGTCAAGAAGGGTTGACGTGCGCCGCCGCTGGCTCGGCTGGGGGCTGCTCGTCGCCGGCGGGCTGGCGGCGCTGTTCTGGGGGCTGACCATCCCGGAACGGCTGCCGGAGACGGATATCGCCACCGCACCAGGCGATCCGGCGCGCGGCGCGCGGCTGTTCTGGGTCGGCGGCTGCGCCTCGTGCCACGCCGCCAAGGGCGCCAAGGGGCCCGAGCAGCTGCGGCTGGGTGGCGGCGCGCCGCTGGTGACGGCGTTCGGCAGTTTCGTGCCGCCCAATATCTCGCCCGATCCGGTGCACGGCATCGGCGGCTGGAGCCTCGCCGATTTCGCCAATGCCATGCAGCGCGGCGTCGATCCCGAAGGCCGGCACCTCTATCCCGCCTTTCCGTACACCAGCTATGCGCGGATGGCCGAAGGCGACATCGCCGATCTCTACGCCTATCTGCGCACCCTGCCGCCGGTCGCCGCGCCCTCGGCGCCGAGCGAGATCGGCTTCCCCTTCAACATCCGCCGCGGCATCGGCCTGTGGAAATGGGCGTTCTTCGATCCGAGCCCGGTCGCCGTGCTGCCGATGGGCGGCACGCGCGAACGGCGCATCGGACAATATCTCGTCGAAGGGCCCGGCCATTGCGGCGAGTGCCACACGCCGCGGACGTATCGCGGTGCCGGTGGTCTCGACCGGACGCAATGGCTCAAGGGCGCGCCGGCGGCGGAAGGGTCGGGCAAGGTCCCCGGCCTCACGCCGGCGCAACTGAAATGGTCGGCAGAGGAGATCGCCGAGTACCTCAAGACCGGCTTCACCCCCGATTATGATTCGGTCGGCGGCAGCATGGCCGAGGTGCAGTCGAACCTGGCGAAGCTGGACGACGCGGATCGCGCGGCGATCGCGGCGTATTTGAAAGCGCTGCCGAAGTAGCCTTCAGGCATGGCGCACCAACGTCCCGGCTCCCTTCCGCGTGAAGATCTCGAGCAGCATGGCGTGGCCGATACGGCCATCGAGGATGACCGCGGCGTCGACGCCGCCCTCGACCGCGGTCACACAGGTTTCGAGCTTGGGGATCATGCCGCCCGAAATCGTGCCATCGGCGATCAGCCCGGCGACGTCGCCCGGGGTCAGGTCGCTCATCAGGCTGCCGTCCTTGGCGAGCACGCCGGCGACGTCGGTCAGCAGGAACAGCCGCGCCGCGCCGAGCGCCGCGGCGATGGCGCCCGCCATGGTATCGGCGTTGATATTGTAGGTATGGCCGTCGGCCGCCGTCGCGATCGGCGCGATCACCGGCACGATACCGGCGGCGGTCAGCACGTCGAGCAGGGTGGTATCGACCGCCGCGGGTTCGCCGACGAAGCCGAGATCGACCGCCGCCTCGATGGCGCTGCCCGGGTCGCGCGTCGTGCGTTCGACCTTGCGCGCCGTCACCAGCCCCGAATCCTTGCCGCAGATGCCCGCCGCCTTGCCGCCGGCGCGGGCGATCGACGCGACGATATCCTTGTTGATCGAGCCGGCGAGGACCATTTCGGCGACTTCGGCGGTCGCGGCATCGGTGACGCGCAGGCCGTCGACAAAGCGGCTTTCGATGCCAAGGCGCTTGAGCATGCCGCCGATCTGCGGCCCGCCGCCATGGACGACGACGGGATTGATGCCGACCGCCTTCATCAGCACGATGTCCTCGGCGAAATCATGGGCGAGCTCGGCATCGCCCATGGCGTGGCCGCCATATTTGACGACGAAAGTCTTGCCCGCGTAGCGCTGGAGATAGGGCAGCGCCTCGATCAGCGTCTCGGTTTTGGCGAGCATGGCGGGGTCGGGGGCGTGCGCATGAGCTGGGGCGTTCATGGCCGCGGGGCATAGAGGAGCGGGCGGGGTCGTGGAAGCCGGCTATTCGGGGACGCCGCTACGCAAGAAGCTCGGGGTGATGCCGGCGCAGGCGACCTGGCGGCTGGCGATGCCGGTGGAGATTGCCGCCGCGATCGACGCCGACGCGCCGCCGGTGCTGCTGGCAGCGCCCCTAGCGGGGCTCAACATGGCGCATCTGTTCGTGACTGAGCGCGCGGTGCTCGCCGAAAGCCTGGCGACGCTGCGGCCGCTGCTGGCGCCGGCGGGGATGGTCTGGGTGTCCTGGCCCAAGAAGGCCGCGAAAGTGCCGACCGACATCACCGAGGACGTCATCCGCGCCGTCGCGCTGCCGATGGGCTATGTCGATGTGAAGGTCTGCGCCGTCGACGCGACCTGGTCTGGACTGAAGCTGGTGATCCGCAGGGAACGGCGTTGACCGCGCTCAGGTCGCCAGTTCGAGCGTCAGGCTGCCACCGACCGGCACCGCCGCCCAGCATGCCGTGAGTTCGGCGAGCCGCGCCCGGATCGCCGCCAGCAGCGCGCCGTCGATCGCCAGCGGCGCGTCGCCGCGCGCCTCGCAGGTGACACGATAGAGATCGAGGAAGGCGTCATCGTGATAGACGCTGCCCGACCAGGCCTCGGCCTGGACGGTTTCGACGAGGCGCTCGACACCGCCCGCCTCGCCATCGAAGTCGCCGTCGCCGAAGCCTGCCTCGGCACCATCGGCAACCGCGCCCAGAAAGCCGCGCGCCGCGACTTCGGCCTCGACGGCATAATGCACCATGTCGTGCGGGATGATGCCCTGTTTGGGGCATTGCACCGGCGGCCGGGCTCCGGCGATTGTGACGATGTCGAGCCGGTCGTATTTGCCGGGCAGCTTGGTGAAGGTCAGGCGCATCGCCGCGGCTGATAGCGCCGGTGGGCGGTCGTCCGACACCGAAATTTCCGCGCCACCGGCAAATTTCGGCCCTTGCGGTTGACGCAGCGTCATCGGCTACGACTCGGCACATGGACGACCCCGCCGCCACTGCCGAGCTTTCGATCGCCGAGGTCTGCCGCCGCAGCGGGCTGTCGAGCCGCACCCTGCGCTTCTGGGAAGCGCGCGGGCTGATCGGCGCGCGGCGGACGGCGGCGGGGCAGCGCTGCTATGGCGCCGCCGAAATGGCGCGGCTGCACCAGGTCGCGACGCTCAAGCGCGCCGGCTTCACGCTGGCGCAGATCGCCGGGCTGCTCGGCGCGCCGGGGCTCGATCTCGCCCGGCTGATCGACGCCCAGCTCGACGCCCTTGATGTCGAGCGTGACCGCATCGACGAGGCGCAGGCGGCGCTGCGGGCGGCGCGCGCCCGCCTCGCCGCCGGCCGTGCCGTCGACATCGACACTTTCTGCACCCTCATCAAGCAAGGAGAGACCGCGATGATCGACCAAGCTGCCTGGCAGAAGGTCTATGACCGTTACTATTCGCCCGAGGAACAGGCCGAATGGGCGGCGCTGAAACAGCGCGCCTTCGCCGATCTCGACATGGATGCCTATGCGCGCGACTGGAAATTGCTGACCGATCGCATCGAGGCGGCGCTGCCGCTCGACCCGGCGTCGCCGGCGGCGCAGGCGTTCCTGGCCGAATGGCGGGCGCTGATGGCACCCTTTCTGCGCGAGGCGGCCCCCAAGCTCGCCGCCGGCGCCACCAACCTCTACAACCACATCGACGAATGGTCGGGCACCGTCGAACCGCCCTTTTCAAAACGGGTCTGGGACTTCATCACCGCGGCATCGGCGGCGGCGTCTGGGGCAGCGGCGCCAGCCACCCCGCCGGCGTGACGATGCGCAGGCCCGGGAACAGCCCGTCGAAGTCGCGGGTGTTCCAGGTGACGATCGTATCGGCGCCATGCGCCTCGGCGGTGGCGCCGATCAGATAGTCGTAAAGGCGCGGGCCGTTGCCGAGGCGGCTGAAGCGACGAATGGCATCGAGGGTCTGCGCTGCGGTGAGCGAGACGACCAGGAAGCGGGCGGCAAAAAGCTCCAGTTGCATCCATGCCTGTGCTCCTGCGAGGCGGAACGGCAGATTGCGGCGTGTCAGAACGGCAAAGGCTTCGGCAAGGCTGTGCGTCGCCAGCAGCGTCGCCGCCGGATCGGCAGCGAGCAGGACTGCCGACGATTCGGCGTGATGAGGATGCTGGGCGACGAGGGCGGCAACCAGCAGGTTGGAATCGACCAGGATCAATCGCGTTCGCCGCAGCGATCGGCGGCAATCGCGGCGTTGATTTCGTCGGGATCGATAACGACGCCCTCGGGAAGCGCCGCAACGAGCATCCACCCGACGCGCTTCAGCCCTGGCGGCAGCGTTTCGCCCGGGGGGTCATAGCGCAGCACCGCCTCTTCGAGGAACTGCGTCGCGGTCATGCCGGTGCGTTCCGTCACCTCGCGGATGCGCCGCTTGACGATGTCCGAGCGGATGTTGGTCTGGGCGGGGCGGGCGCTGGCCATTGGGCGGCCATAGCCCGAACCCCGGTTTCTGTCTAGCCAAAATCCCCAAGTGGCTACCGCGTCGGCACCGGCTCGGGTCCGCTGTAATCGTAGAAGCCCCTCCCCGATTTGCGGCCGAACCACCCGGCTTCGACGTATTTCACCAGCAGCGGCGCCGGGCGGTATTTGGGGTCGCCGGTGCCCGCCTGCATGACGCGCATGATACTGAGCAGCGTGTCCAGCCCGACGAAATCGGCGAGGGTCAGCGGCCCCATCGGGTGGTTGGCGCCGAGCTTCAGCCCGGCATCGATATCGACGACCGAGCCGACGCCGTCGCCCAGCGCGCAGATCGCCTCGTTGAGCATCGGGCACAGGATGCGGTTGACGATGAACGCCGGCGCGTCGGCGGCGAGGATCGCGGTCTTGCCGATGCGCGCGGCGAAGGCCTGCATCGCGGCGGTGGTTTCCGGCGACGTGGCAAGGCCGGGGATGATCTCGACGAGCGTCATCAGCGGCACGGGGTTGAAGAAATGCAGGCCGCAGAAGCGGTCGGGCCGATCGGTGGCCGCCGCCAGCCCGGTGATCGAGATCGACGAGGTGTTGGTGGCGAGCAGCGCTTCGGGCTTGAGCTTGAGGCTGGCGAAGATCGCGCGCTTGACCGCCTCATTCTCGGTCGCCGCCTCGATGACGAGATCGGCATCGGCAAAAGCGGCATTGTCGGTGGTAAGCGCGATCCGCGCCAGCGCCGCGTCGGCGTCGGCCTGGGTGACGGCACCCTTGGCGACGCCGCGGCCGAGGTTCTTCGCCACGGTGGCCTTGGCCGCCTCGGCGCGGTCGAGGGCGACGTCGGACAGGATGACATCATAGCCGGCGAGCGCCGACACATGGGCGATGCCATTGCCCATCAGCCCGGCCCCGATAACGCCAATGATCTGCATCGCTCACTCTCCTGCCGTGCCACCCCGGCTCGCCGCGGTTTAGCGTGCCCAGCGCCGGCGGCAAGCGAAGGTGCCGCCGTCGTCGTTGCGCTGCCACATGGCGGCGCTAAGGCATGGCGATGCCGCGTCTCGCCCTTGCCGCCCTGCTGGCTGCGCCTGCCGTGACGCCGGCGCTGGCCGCATCTCCGCCGGCGCCGCTGCAGACCGCCATCGGCAATCCCGACTGGCTGCACCTGTCGGGCCTCGCCCGGCTGCGTGTCGAAACCCTTGCCGATGGCCTGCGCCCTGGCGCGCCGCGCGATGAGACCGTGGTGATGTCGCGCGTCACCCTGATGGCCGATATCGGCGACGGCCCGGTGCATGTCATCGGCGAGATCTGGGACAGCCGGGTGTTCAACATCCGCGCGGATCGATCTGGGGCCAGCCTCGTCGGCGCCAACGACATCAACACGCTCGAACCCGTGCAACTGCATGTGCGCGCCGATCTCGGCGCGCCTTTCGGCAAGGGCAGTCATGCCGTCGCCACGTTCGGGCGGATGGTGCTCAATCTCGGCAGCCGGCGGATCATCGCCGCCGACGATTATCGCAACACCACCAACGGCTATACCGGGCTGCGACTCGACCTGACGCCGGTCAAGGACGTCGAGGCGACCTTCGTCTACACCCTGCCGCAGCAACGCCTGCCCGACGCACCGACGCGCGTCCAGAACAGCGGCTTCGCCCTCGATCGCGAGAATTTCGCGCTGCAGCTGTGGGGCGGCATCGCGCTGTGGCGCCACGCCGCCGGCAATTTGAACCTCGAGCTCAGCGGTTTCCAGCTGAGCGAGCGCGACACGCCGCAGCTGGCGACACGCGACCGCAACCTCGCGACGATCGACATGCGCGGCTTTGTGCCGCCGGCGGCGGGGCATTTCGACATCGAGGTAGAGGGCGCCTGGCAATGGGGCCGCTCGCGCCCCGGCACCAGCAATGCCGTGCCGCGCGCCGAGGTCGAAGCCTGGTATCTCCACGCCGACACCGGCTACACCTTCCGGGGGCCGTGGCACCCCCGCCTGTCGGCCGAGTTCGACGTTGTCAGCGGCGACCGGCCCGGCGGCAAATACACCCGCTTCGATACGATCTTCGGGATGCGGCGGGCGGATTTCTCGCCGGGTTCGATATTGGGCTATATCGGCCGCGCCAATCTGCTGGCGCCGGGGCTTCGGCTCGAGGTCGAGCCGGGCCCGCGCACCGATGGCTTCGCCAGCGTTCGCGCGATGTGGGCGGAAAGCCGCAGCGATGTCTTCTCGCAGACCGGCATCCGCGATGCGTCCGGGCAATCGGGGCGCTTCGCCGGCTGGGAGCTCGACAGCCGGGTGCGGCATTGGCTGATCCAGAAGCGCCTGCGCGGCGAGATCGACACCGTGGTGTTTCTACGCCGCGGGCTGCTGCGCGATGCGCCCAATGCGCCGCCGGGGGGAACGGTAGTGTATTTTTCGGCGAGTGTGATCGCGCCCTTCTGATCTCCTCCCCCTGGAGGGGGGAGGCGACTCGGCGTCTTCGCCGAGCGGGTGGGGGTGGT
>LJHX01000195.1 GCA_001295935.1 alpha proteobacterium AAP81b | reverse complement strand
GCGGGAGGGGAGAAGAGAGGCAGTATGAACCTCGCCTTCTGGCGCACCAAGGCGACGCCAGCACCACCGCGCGTACCCTCCTGGGCAACGCCGTTTACCGCCAGCGATCCGCCGCGATCCTATGAGGCGCAGGTGCGCGCTGCCTATCTCGCCAATCCGGTGGCGGCGCGGGCGGTGCGGCTGGTGGCGGAGAGCGCTGGCGGGGCGCCGCTGGTCAGCAATCCCGCCGGGCATCCGTCGCTGGCGCTGCTCGGCACGCCGGGGTTCGGGGCGTCGGGGCCAGGGCTGATCGAGACGCTCGCCGCGCAATTGCTGCTGCACGGCAATGCCTATGTCGAGGTCGCCGCTGGCCCGGATGGGTTGCCGGCGGCGCTGTTCGCGCTGCGTCCCGAGCGGGTAACGGTCGAGACCGACAGCCGCGGCTGGCCGACGGGCTATCTGTACCGTGCTGGCGATATGGTGACGCGCTATCCGGCCGAGACAGTCGGCGATCGCGCCGGCTTACTCCATATCCGGGCGTTCCATCCGCTCGACGATCATTATGGCGCGGGGTGCCTGGGTGCGGCAGCGGGGGCGGTCGAGACGCACAATGCCGCGGCGCGCTGGAATCGCGGCCTGCTCGACAATGCGGCGCGGCCTTCCGGCGCGCTGGTGTACCAACCGGGTGACGGATCATCGCTCAGCGCCGAACAGTTCGCGCGGCTGAAGGCCGAGATGGAGGCGGGCTTTGCCGGCGCCGCCAATGCCGGGCGGCCGATGCTGCTCGAAGGGGGCTTGAGCTGGCAGGCGCTGTCGCTGACGCCGGCCGAGATGGATTTCGCCCGGGCGCGCGACACCGCGGCGCGCGAGATCGCACTGGCCTTTGGTGTGCCGCCGCTGCTGCTCGGCCTGCCGGGCGATGCCACCTACGCCAATTACAAGGAGGCCAATGTCGCGCTGTGGCGGCTGACCCTGCTGCCGCTGACCTCGCGCATCCTCGGGGCATTGTCGGCGCATCTGCGGGCCTGGTGGCCGGCGCTCGACATCAGCGTCGATCGCGACGCGGTGCCGGCGCTGTCGGAGGATCGCGAGCGGCTGTGGGGCCAAGTCGCGGCGGCGGGCTTCCTCACCGATCTGGAAAAACGGCAGCTGCTGGGACTGGAGGCGGGGCGATGACCGCGGTGCTCGAGGAATTGGTGGCGCAGGCCGAGGTCCAGGGCGCGGCGCGGGTAACGCTGCGTGCCATGGTCGAGGAAGCCTCGGAGATCGGCGCAGGCCGGGCGCTCGAGCGGCTGGGTCTGACCGATGACAAGGCGGGGGCCGACATCGTCGAGCTGCGCCAGTTGATCCAGGGCTGGCGCGATGCGCGCAAATCGGCGGTTTCGGCGCTGGTCGGCTGGGTGGTGCGCGCCGCGGTGACGCTGTTGCTGATCGGCATGGCATGGAATCTGGGCGTGCTCGCGCGGGTGAAGCCATGAGCGACCTGCGTATCGCTGGTTACGCCAGCGTTTTCGGCGTCGCCGACAGCGGCGGCGATGTGGTGCTGCCGGGTGCCTTCGCCGGCGCGCCGGCGCGCGTGCCGCTGCTCTGGCAGCATGATCCGCGTGAACCGATCGGGTTTGTCGAATCCTTGCGCGAGGATGGGCGGGGCTTGCGCGTCGTGGCGCGCGTCGTTGACGCCGGCAAGGGCGCCGCGGCGGCGGCGTTGCTGCGTGCCGGGGCGGTCGACGGGCTGTCGTTCGGCTATCGCGTCAAGGCGGCGCGGCGCGATCGCGGCGCCGGGGTGCGGCGGCTGGCGGCGCTCGATCTCATTGAAGTTTCAGTGGTGACCTTCCCGATGCAACCGCGGGCGCGGGTGCTGGGGGTCGAACAGGTGGCAGAGGAGAGCAAGGCATGAGCTATGAAACCAAGGCGGAGCCGCTCGACGCGGTGTTTGAAACCGCGGCCGCCGCGCCGGTGCCCGACGAGCTTGGCACCTTGCGGGCCGAAGTCGGCCGCCTCGCCAATCTGGTGAGCGCGCGCGCCGTCGAGCGGCCGGCGCTGGCCGGCGCCAAGGCGGCGTCGGCCGCCCCCATGGCAGCCTGGCTGCGCGGCACGGAAGTGAAGGCGGCGACGATCGCCAGCGGCCCCAAGGGCGGCGTCGCGGTGCCGCAGGAGATCGACAGCGTCATTGACCGCGTGTTGCGCGAAACCTCGCCGATCCGCGCGATCGCGCGGGTCGTCGATGTCGGATCGGCGAATTATTCGCGGCTGATCACCACCTCGGGCGTCGTCTCGGGCTGGGTTGCCGAGACGGCGGCGCGGCCCGAAACCGAGACCCCCGATTTCGCCGAGATCGCCCCGCCGATGGGTGAGCTCTACGCCAATCCGGCGGCGAGCCAGGCGATGCTCGACGACGCGATGTTCAACGTCGAGGCCTGGCTCGGCGAGGAAATCGGCCGCGAATTCGCTCGCGCCGAGGGCATTGCCTTTGTCAGCGGTGATGGCGTCAACAAACCGCGCGGGTTCCTCGCCGCGCCGACGGCGGCGACGGGCGACGCGGTGCGCGCCTTCGGCACCCTGCAGTTTCTCACCACCGGGGTTGCCGGCGGCTTTGCCGCGAGCAATCCGCAGGACCGGCTGGTCGATCTCGTTCACAGCCTGGGCGCGTCCTACCGCCAGGGGGCGAGCTGGGTGATGAATTCGGCGACGCTGGCGCGCATCCGCAAGATGAAGACGACCGACGGCGCCTTCATCTGGCAGCCGGCGCTTGCCGCCGATACGCCGGCGACGCTGCTCGGTTATCCGGTGGTCGAGGCCGAGGCGATGCCCGATGTCGCGACCGACAGCCTGTCGATCGCCTTCGGCAATTTCCAGGCGGGGTACCTCATCGCCCAGCGCCGCGAGACCGTCGTGCTGCGCGATCCCTTCTCGAACAAGCCCTTCGTGCATTTCTACGCGACCAAGCGCGTCGGTGGCAGTGTTGTCGACAGCCGGGCGATCAAGCTGCTCAAGTTCGGCGTCTGACCTTCCCCTGAAGTCCCCTGAGCCTCGCGCGCCGCCGGCTGACCCCGGCGGCGCGTGCTTTTTCGCGGCCGATGGAGGTTCCATGCCGATCACTGCGGCGGCGATCGAAGCCAATGGCTGGGTGCTGCGGCTGACGCTCAGCGCGAGCCCCGGCAACTTCGCCAGCTACACGCTCGATCCCGATGGCAGCCCGCGTCTGGTGCTGGCGACGAGCCATCCGGGGTTTGTGCGCAGCGGCGGCCAGGCGGTGGCGGGCAGCCTGGCGCGAGCGCTCGTCGCGACGAAGCCGCTGCGCAGGCCCATCGATATCACCGCGCCAACGGTCAAGGTCATCGACGAGACCGACCTTGGCCTCGGGTCGCTGCAGGTGCGACTGGCGCTTTCGGAGCATGTCTATGCGACCGACACCGGGCTGACGCTCACCGCGGCGGCCGGCTGGCGGACGGGCGAGAGCGCCGCGACGATCGCGGTCAGCAACGGTTCGACGGTGCCGGCGCCGCTGCCGATCATGCGCTGGGCGCTGCCGTCCTATGAGGTGACGGCGGGGGTGTTCCGGCTGTCGTTGCTGGTGTTCTCGCATCATCCGCAGGGCATGGAGCCGGCGGCGGCGGTGCGCTTCACTGCGACCGACGGCAGCGCGACGCGCTCGGTGTGGGTGACCGCGCTGGCGACCGACACCAGCCTCGGCGACGATCTGCGCTGCTATACCGCGACGATCGACCCCGCCGGGCTCAATGCCGGGCTGCTTCGCTGCGACGCCGAGGTCTATCCCTGGCTGGGAGCGCCGCGCACCACCGATCCCACCGGCACGCGCAGCATGGCGAGCCTTCGCACCGACGGCTACAGCGTCAACCCCGAAGCCCCCTTCGTCCTCGGCTACGATCCCGCCGGCACGCGCTATGGCGCGATGTGGGCGTTCGTTGATCCGGTGAACGGTACGGCAACGGCGAGTGCCGCGATGGTTCAGACGACGCTGGCGCTGGCCAGGGCGGTGGCACCGGCGAGCCGCCCGCGCGACATCAACACGGCGCGTCAGGCGGGCTATCTTGCCAACCGCACGCTCGCCGCCGCCAACGGCCAAGCGGCGCAGACGCGCAGCCTCGATGGCATGGTCGCGGTGCTTGGCCCCGGCACCCACAGCGGCCATGGCGCGACGGCGGTGACGACGGGGGCGGCCGAAGCCGAAATCCCCTTCCGCATCATCGGCGACCCCGACGATGCCAATCCCCGCGCCAATTGCGTTATCCAGACAACCGTTGCCCAGCCGCCGTCGCGGGCGACGCGGCTGCGCTACGAAAATCTGAGCCTTGCCGTCGGCACCAACAGCCTCGTCGGCGGCACCACCTATGTCACGCTCGACCGGGTGACGATGGCGGGCCGCAGCGGCCTCGAAGGCGCGACGACGGCGATCGGCACGGCGAGCCCGCCGGCCGGGCAGTGCAATTTCACCGCGATCCGGTCGCGCTTCTGGCGCTACGGCGTCGGTATCACCTCGGGCAATCCGCGCTGCGGGCTGTTCCGCGGCAATGAATTCTCGGCGACCGTGCAAGCGCTGGCGGTGCTCAAATGCCGCTGGATCGGGCCGGGCGAAGACACGTCGATCGGCAGCGCTATCCGCAACGCCACAATCGGCTGGGGGTCAGCGACGCTCGCCGGCCAGGCCGAGGATGTGATCGTCGCCTGGAACGATTTCCGCTTTGCCCGCGCGCGAATATGGGTGCCGGCGAGCCTGCCCGCGGCGACCGCCGGCACACCGAACCCGAGCATCCGCCGCAATGTGTTGTTCGGCAATGCCTGTGAGCGCATCGGCGGCGATCCGTCGCCCTTCTGGTCGCTCGGCGAAGACACGTCGGCGACGATGACCTATAACATCATCGAGGCCAACAGCTTCGTCGGCGATCGCGCCAATACGCTCTATTCCGATCCGCTGCCGGCGAGCGTCGCCGACACCGACAGCCAGCGCAACCAGGCACTGGTCAACCGCGTCGCCGGCAACGCCTTCGACTGGTGGCCGACCAAGCACGACGATTTCGAGGACCCGACCACCAAGAGCCTGCGCACCGCCGGCGGCGTGATCCCCGCCACCGGCTATCGCCCGCAGATGGTCGAGGCCTGGTCGGTGCTCTATGGCGTCGGCGCCCAGGGCAATTTCGACGCCGGGCGCACCGGCGGCGGCAATTTCGCCTTTGAATGGCCGGGGCGGGGATCGACCCAGACGACGAGCGGCGTGCCCGCCTATGCCAGCGATGCCTCGCTGCTCGGAACGGGCATCGGCGGTGGCGACTATCGGCCGGGGGCGACCTCGCCGCTGACGGCGCGGGTGACGAGCGGCAACAGCGATCGCGATTTTGCCGGGCAGGTTCGCCGGCTGCCGGGGGTCGCCGGCGCCTATGTCGCCAGTCCGGCGGCGACGGCGCCGGTGGCGGCACGCTCGCCGCAGCGCGGCGGCGACGCCGCGATTGGACTTGCCTTGCCGCTGGCGCCGTTCGGCGCGGCGCACAGCCACGCCGCGACCGCCACCGAGTTCGGCTGGACGACCGTTCTCGCCGCGGCGCCGGTTGTGCAGGCAAACCTTGCCGGCGCGGCGACCGTCGCTTGGGCGGCCGATCTCGCCGCCGCCAGTGCTCGCCATGGTCTCGCCAGCCCCGATCCGGCACTGGCGCTGGTCTTCGCCATCGTCCCGGCGAACAGCCGCGATCGTTTGGCCGATACCGCCAGCTTCGTCGGCACCGACTCGGCCGCGATCCTCGCCGCGGCGACGGGCGTGCTGCGCTTCACCGATCTGCCCGAACCGCTGCTGCTCCCCGCCGGGATCACCGCCGCGGTGCGCACCCTCGCCATCGGCGCCGATCGGCGCCGCCTCGCCATCGCTCTCAGCTGACAGGAGAAGCTCCATGCCGAAATTCGCCAGCACCGACGTCCTCGACGGCAGCCTCAACATCGTCCGCGCCGCCACGCGCATGGTGGCGCTGAACGGCCAGCCTGCCACCTACGCCGCCGCCGAAAGCGGCCGCCTCGCCGAAGCGCCGCTGGCGAGCGCCGACTTCACCCTCGCCGCGGGCGATGTCTCGGGGCGCAAGGTTTCGATCGCCGCCAAATCCGGCCTCGCCGTCATCGCGCCGGGCACCGCCGACCATGTCGCGCTGCTCGACGCCGCGACCTCGCGGCTGCTCTATGTGACGACATGCCCGGCGCAGGCGCTCGTCGCGGGCGGGACAGTGAGCATCGCCGGCTGGTCGGTCGAGATCGGCGCGCCGGCTTAAGTAAGTAGGGCCTCCGGCGGCGGCCTCCCAGCGAAACAAGCGCCTCGACGCCGTTCATCAACTGATGGGGTGCGGTCCGGGCGCTTGTTTCGCTGGGTACCCGCGGGGGAGGGGCTGAGCCCCTGCACCCGCTTTTGTTTTCCGTTCTCAGGCGGGGAGATGGCGGTGTTTCTCAAGGATCCTCAGGCGGTGGTCGATTATGCGATCGACTGGAACGCCGGCTATCTCGCCGGCCAGACGATCGCCGCGTCGGAATGGGCGATCGCCCCCGCCGGCGCCGACGCCCCGCAAATCCTCGCCGCGATCATCGACAAGGCACGCACCGTGGTGACGCTCGGCGGCGGCGCGGCGGGCAAAGTCTATCGCATCACCAACCGCGTCGCTTTTTCCGACGGCCGCCGCGACGAGCGCAGCCTGACCGTCCGCATCGACGATCGCTGAGGGAGCCCCCGATGCCCGATCCTGCTCCCCCCGAAGTCACCCCGCTGGCGGTCAGCCTCGCCGAGGTGAAGGCCTATCTGCGGCTGGCGAACGACGATGACGACGCGCTGCTCGCCGGGCTGGTGCGCACCGCCATGGCGCTCTGCGAAGCCTTCACCGGCCAATGGCTGCTGATCCGCGCCGGCTCCGAGCGCCTGGCGGCATCGCGCGACTGGCAGCGGCTGATCGCGGCGCCGGTGATCGAGATCGTCGCGGTCGAAGCCGGCAGCGCGGCGCTGCCCGCCGACGCCTGGACCGCCGACATCGACGCCGCCGGCGACGCCTGGCTGCGCCTCACCGGCAGCGCAGCGCCAGCGGTCGCGCGCTTCCGCGCCGGGCTCGCCGCGGATTGGAACGGCCTGCCCGAGCCGTTGCGTCAAGGCATCGTCCGCCTGACCACGCACTTCTACAGCCACCGCGACGCCGCCGATGCCGGGCCGCCACCGGCGGCGGTGGCCGCGCTGTGGCGGTCGTGGCGAAGGGTGCGACTCGGATAACGGGTATTGGCGGCGGAGCTTCGCGACGACCCTGATGTTTTCGCGCTTACTTGCCCGATCCGACGGAATCCGCCCTTGTTACTGGCCTGTCAGACGCTAGGTTCTGTGCCGCTGCGATATTGTTAACCCGGCGCTCAGCCGGTCAAGGCGATATCGTTGCGGTCACGTATTGCGTTATCACTTTTCGGCAGGGACGGGGTGGGGCAAGGCCATGGCTCGCAACCTTTCGCTTTGGCTGGCGCTGCTGCTCGGCGCGGCGCCGGTGCCGGCTTTGGCAGCGGCCACCGCCGCGCTGCCGGCGCCGGCGCCGCCGCCGCCGTTGGTGTTGCCACAATCGGTCGATGTGGCGAATCAGACGGCGCTGCTGGTCTTCCAGTCGAGCGCGCGGCTGGCGGCGCTGGCGCGGCAGGCGAGCAGCGCGCTGCGCGATCGCGACCAGGCGATAGCTGCCAAGGACGGCGAAATCGCCGCGTTGACGGCGCAATTTGCGCGTACCGTGGCGAGCGCGACGCGCGACCGCCAGACGCTCACCGCGCGGATCGCCGCGCTCGTCGCCGCCAATGCCGACGCCAAACTCGGCTTTGCCGCTGAGTTGGCGGCGCATGACGAGGCTTTCTCGCGCGAGCGCGAGGCGCTACTGACCGCCGCGACTAACCTTTTGCAGACGCCCGACGGCGCGCGGGCGTTGCGGCTGTTCAATGCCGGCGGCAAGGCCAATTGGCAGGAGGCCAAGCTGGTGCTCGCGCGCCTTGAAAAGGTCCGCGCCGCCGCCGACAAGCGGGCCAGTGCCTATCTTTATCTCGACGCCTATAACCGCGGCTACGAGACGGCCGAGGCCTGTATCGCCCAATTCGAAGCGGTGGTAGCGAATGATCCGAGTGAGTTCGTGGATTGGACTGCGCTGTCACGGTTGCAGAGGGAGGCAGGACAGTCGGAGGCGGCGCTGCGCTCGCTCGATTCTCTTGTGGCGTGGAGCTCACTCAATTCGCCGAAAGCGATCGCCGCTAACTATCCGCTCTCGCGCATGGTTGCCTTCATGGAGCTCGGCGCCTGGCTTAAGCACACGGGCGACCTGCCCGGTGCGCTCTACGCCCTTCAGGAGGGTCTGAAATTGCAGCGCGAGCTTGCAGCGCGGGATCCCGACGCGGCGGCGGCGGTGGCGCGCGGTGGTACGTGGTCGGTCTTCTGTGACCTGGGAGATCTTCTTACGCAAAGAGGCGATCGGCTCGCGGCGCTCGCCGCCTATCAGGACGGGCTGAAGATGGCCCGCGCGCTTGCCGCGCGCGACCCCGGCTCGTGGGTGGCGCAGAGGGGCGTGTCGCAGAGTCTGTGGAAACTTGCCGAGGCGGGGGCGCCGGGGGCGACTTGGCAGGCGGTCGTCGACCAACTGACGCTGATGCAGCAGCAGCAAGGGGCTTTGGAGCCATGGGATGAGGACGCCCTCACCGCGGCCAAGGCAAAGGCGGGCTACGCGCGATGATTGCTGTGCTCGCAGTGCTCGCCGACGCGGCGCGCGCCGAGCGGCTGACCGAGGCGCTGCTCAATGCAGGACTCGCGCCGCGGCTGTTCCTGGCGGCACCGCGCGATGCCAGTTGGCCGCGGCAGGGCGAGGAGGTGCGCGCTGCCGGGGCAGTGGTGCTGTGCTGGAGCGCGGCGGCGCTCGCCGGTGACGCGGCGGGGTTCCGCGCGCTGGCCGAGGCCTGTGCGGCGGCGAAGCGCGCGGTGCTGGTCCGGCTCGACGACGTGGCGGTGCCGCCCGCGTTGGCGGGGGCGACACAATATCCGCTAAGGCCCTGGCAGTTCGGGCCGCGCGGCCGCTGGCTGCGTTTCCTGGTCGGCGACCGCTTCCTGCGCGATGTAGTCATCGCCGGGCAGAGCAAATTGGCCGGGCTCGACCCGCCGCCGCCCACGGCGAGCGTCGGGCTCTATCGGCGGTGCGCCTTCGCGGCGCTGCTGGCATCGTCCGCCCTAATCACCACCCTGGGCGGGCTGAAACAGTCCTGGGATTATGTTGCTGCGATGATGCCCGATGCCAATGCGGAGGCGGCCTGGGCGGCGATCCGATCCGACACCGACGCGGCTTGCGGCCAATTGCAGGCCTTTGTCAGAGACTATCCGGGAAGTGCGCATAACCCGGCGGCACAGGCGGCGCTTGCCAAGCCGGTCGTGGTGATGCGCTGGGCGCTTCGTGAGCGGCCGGTG
>LJHX01000194.1 GCA_001295935.1 alpha proteobacterium AAP81b | reverse complement strand
GCCGGGCACCGGCCCCGTGGTGCCGGCGATCATCGAACCGCCGGCGACCTCGGCGACCGCCGCCGGCGCGCGCTGACATGCGTTTTTCGCACTTCTTCATCGATCGGCCGATCTTTGCCGGGGTGATCTCGGTGCTGATCGTGCTGATCGGGCTGTTCGCCTATCCGTCGCTGCCGGTGGCGCAATATCCCGAGATCGCGCCGCCGACGATCGCCGTCGCCGCGACCTATCCCGGCGCGTCGGCCGAAGTGCTCGCCGATACGGTGGCGGCGCCGCTCGAGCAGGAAATCAACGGCGTCGAGAACATGCTCTACATCACCTCGTCGTCGACGGGCGATGGCCGGGTGACGATCAGTGTCGTCTTCAAGCTCGGCACCAACCTCGATACGGCGCAGGTGCTGGTGCAGAACCGCGTCGCCTCGGCGCTGCCGCGGCTGCCGCAATCGGTCCAGGAACTCGGCGTCACGACCCGCAAGAACACCCCCGACATCCTGATGGCGGCCTTCCTGATCTCGCCCGACGGCAGCCGCGACGTCCAATATCTGTCGAACTATGCGACCCTGCAGGTGCGCGACAAGCTGCTGCGGCTGCAGGGCATCGGCGGCATCAACATCTTCGGCGGCCGCGATTATGCGATGCGGATCTGGATCGACCCCGAAAAGGCCGCCTCGCGCAACCTCAACGCCAGCGAGATCGTCGCGGCGCTGCGCGGCCAGAATGTCCAGGTGGCGGGCGGCAGCGTCGGCGCGCCGCCCTTCGCGCGCGGCGGCTCGGGCTTCGAGCTCAGCGTCCAGACGCAGGGGCGGCTGACGACGCCCGAGCAGTTCGGCGAGGTCGTCATCAAGACCGACGGCAATGGCGCGCTGACGCGCGTCCGCGATGTCGCGCGGATCGAGGTCGGCTCGCAGGACTATACCACCAACGCCTATGTCAACGACACGCCGGGCGTCGGCCTCGGCATCACCCAGCTGCCCGGCTCCAACGCGCTGGCGACGGCGGAAGCCATCATCAAGACGCTGGAAGAGGCCAAGAAGGACTTCCCGCCCGGCGTCGCCTACAGCATCCCCTATAACCCGACGACCTATGTCCAGCAGTCGATCGACAGCGTCCAGCAGACGCTGTTCGAGGCGGTCGCGCTTGTCGTCCTCGTCGTGCTGATCTTCCTGCAGAGCTGGCGCGCCGCGGTCATCCCGGTGCTCGCCATCCCGGTGTCGCTGATCGGCACCTTCGCGATCATGGCGGCCTTTGGCTACAGCCTCAATAATCTGTCGCTGTTCGGGCTGGTGCTCGCCATCGGCATCGTCGTCGACGACGCCATTGTCGTCGTCGAGAATGTCGAGCGCGAGCTGCGCAACGGCCTCAGCCCCCACGACGCCGCCTATGCGACGATGGACGAGGTCGGCGGCGCGCTGATTGCCATCGCGCTGACGCTGTGCGCGGTGTTCGTGCCGACGGCGTTCATCAGCGGCATTTCGGGGCAGTTCTACAAGCAGTTCGCGCTGACCATCTCGGCGGCGACCTTGATCTCGGCGCTGGTGTCGCTGACCCTGTCGCCGGCGCTGGCGGCGCTGTTGCTGAAGCCTCACGACGACCATGCCGCCACCCCACGCGGCTGGACGGCGCCAATCACCCGCGCGGCGAATGGCTTCAACCGCGGCTTCGACTGGCTGTCGGATCGCTATGGCCGGGTGACGGCGCGGTTGGTGCGGACCGTCGGCCTGGTGCTGATCGCCTATGTCATACTGCTCGGCCTTGCCGGCTGGCGCTTCAGCGCCACCCCGACGGGCTTCATCCCGGCGCAGGACCAGGGCTATCTGATCGGCGTCGTCCAGATGCCGCCGGGATCGACTCTCGAACGCACCGACGCCGTCATGCGCAAGGCGGTCGGCATCGCGCGGCGGACGAGGGGCGTCAATCGCGTCGTCAACATCGCCGGGCTCGATGGCGCCAGCTTCTCGAACGCCCCCAATGCCGCGACGATGTTCCTCGCGCTCGACGATTTCCCGGTGCGCGAGGAACATGGCCAGACCGGCGAATCGATCCTCGGCGATCTGCGCAAGGCGATGGGGGCGATCGACGGCGCCAATGTG
The DNA here is from genome assembly GCA_001295935.1 of alpha proteobacterium AAP81b. GTDB lineage: Bacteria > Pseudomonadota > Alphaproteobacteria > Sphingomonadales > Sphingomonadaceae > Sandarakinorhabdus. The sequence continues at coordinate 6,067 of LJHX01000194.1, read as the reverse complement.
CTGGTGATCGCGCCGCCGCCGGTGCGCGGCATCGGCACCGGTGGCGGTTTCAAGATGATGGTCCAGGATCGCGGCAACAAGGGCGTCCGCGCGCTGGAAGGTGCCACCATCGAGATGATGATCGCCGGCAACCAGACGCCCGGCCTGACCTCGGTATTCAGCCTGTTCAACACCGGCACGCCGCGCGTCTTCGCCGATATCGACCGCGAAAAGGCCCAACAGCTCGGCGTGCCCCCCGAGCAGGTTTTCGCGACGCTGCAGACCTATCTTGGATCGAGCTATATCAACGACTTCAACCTGTTCGGCCGCACCTACCGCGTGACCGCCCAGGCCGATGCGCCGTTCCGCGATGCGCCGGGCGATATCGTCAATCTGAAGACGCGCTCGGCGTCGGGCGAAATGGTGCCCCTGGGGTCGGTGGCGACGCTCAAGGACGATTCGGGGCCGTATCGCGTCGTTCGCCACAATCTCTACACGGCGTCGGAACTGCAGGGCGATACCGTGCCGGGTTTCTCGTCGGGGCAGGCGCTCGCCGCGATGGAGAAGCTGGCGGCGCAGCGGCTGCCGGCGGGCTTCGGCTTCGAATGGACCGAGCTTGCCTATCAGGAGAAAACGCAGGGCAACACCGCGTCGATCGTCTTCGCGCTGGCGGTGGTGTTCGTCTTCCTGCTGCTGGCGGCGCAATATGAATCGCTGGTGCTGCCGCTCGCCGTCATCCTGATCGTGCCGATGTGCTTGCTTGCCGCCATTCTCGGCGTCAACTTGCGCGGTTTCGACAACAATATCCTGACGCAGATCGGTCTCGTCGTGCTCGTCGGCCTTGCCGCCAAGAACGCCATTCTGATTGTCGAATTCGCCAAACAGGCCGAGGAGCGCGGCATGGAGCGTCATGTCGCCGCCGCCGAAGCGGCGCGCACGCGGCTGCGGCCGATCCTGATGACCAGCTTCGCCTTCATCCTGGGCGTCGTGCCGCTGGTGATCGCCTCGGGTCCCGGCGCCGAAATGCGCCAGGCGCTCGGCACCGCGGTGTTCTTCGGCATGATCGGCGTCACCATTTTCGGGTTGCTGTTCACCCCGGTCTTCTATGTCATCGCCAGCTGGACCGCCGACCGCGCCGCGCGCTGGCGCGGCAGACCCGCCGCGCCGCCGTCGCCGGCGGGAGCGCCCGCCGAATGATCGCCTCTCGTCGTCTTGCCGCGGTCGCCGGGCTGGCACTGCTCACCGGCTGCCGTCTCGGCCCCGATTATCGCCCGCCGGCAACCCCCGCCACCGCCGCCGGGGCGTTCGTCTCAGCCAGCCCGACAACCGCGTCCGCCGACGCGCCGCCGCCGCAATGGTGGCGCCTCTATGACGATCCGGTGCTCGACGATCTCATCGCCCAGGCCTTTGCCGCCAATACCGATCTGCGCGTCGCCACCGCCAATCTGCGCCGCGCCCGCGCCGTGCTGACCGAGGCGCGTGCCGCCAATTTGCCGGCGACGACGACGACGGCGAGCTTCGCCGAGGCGCGCCAGACGATCGGCACGGTCACCGGCCCGCGGCCGTTTTCGAGCGAGCTCTACCGCCTCGGCTTCGACATGAGTTACGAGCTCGACCTCTATGGCCGCGTGCGCCGCTCGATCGAGGCGGCGCGCGCCGATGCCGCTGCCGAGGCCGCGGCGCGCGACACCGTCGCGATCGGCGTCGCCGCCGAAACCGCACGCGCCTATGCCGATGCCTGTTCGGGGGCGGCGCAGCTCGCCGTCGCCGAGCGCAGCCTGAAGATCCAGTCCGACAGCTTCGCCATTACCGAGCGCCGCGTCGCCGTCGGCCGCGATTCGCCGCTCGATGTCGCCCGCGCCCGCGCCCAGGTCGAGGCGACGCGCGCGACGATCCCCGATTTCACCGCCGCCCGCCAGAGCGCGCTGTTCCGCCTCGCCGTGCTGACCGGCAAGCCGCCGGCCGAGATCGACCCGCGCGCCGCTGCCTGCGCCGTGCCGCCGCGCCTTCTCCGCCCGCTGCCCGTCGGCGACGGCACGGCGCTGCTGGCGCGCCGCCCCGATGTGCGCCAGGCCGACCGCCGCTTCGCCGCCGCCGGCGCGCGGATCGGCGTCGCCAAGGCCGATTATTTCCCGCGCATCACCCTGGGCGCCGCGGTCACCGGCACCGGCATCACGCCGGAAGCGACGGTCAGCAGCAATGGTTTCGGCTACAGCTTCGGGCCGCAGATCAGCTGGACCTTCCCCAATTTCGCCGCCGTCCGCGCCCGCGTCCGCCAGAACCGCGCCAACGCCGAAGCGGCGATCGCGACCTTCGACGGCACGGTGCTGACGGCGCTGCGCGAGACCGAAACCGCGCTCAGCGATTATGCCAACGGCCTCGACCGCAATGCTGCGCTGCGCAGCGCCCGCGACCAGAGCGCCGAGGCGGCGCGGATCGTCCGGCTGCGCTATGGTGCGGGGTCAGCGGGCTTTCTCGACGTCCTCGACGCCGAACGGACGCTCGCCACCGCCGACGCCCAGCTCGCCGCCAGCGATGCCGCGCTGACGACGCTCCAGGTCGCAGTGTTCCGGGCGCTCGGCGGCGGCTGGGAGACTCTGCCGCCGGTGGCACGTGTCGCGCCGGTGACGCGGCTGACGCCTTAGCGAATCGACATCGGGTGCGGGGTGGCGATTTCACCGCTTGTCGTCGCGCCTGGAATAATGTATGCGTCGCGCATTCAATCTACCTGGAGGATGCCGACATGACCGATCCCATCGCTACCTTGGAACGCACCGGCCGCATCGTCATGCGGTCGAGCCTGGTGTTCTTCTTCTTCGCCTTCGGACTGTACAAGTTCACCGCCGTCGAGGCGGCGGCGATCCAGCCGCTGATGGCCAATTCGCCGCTGTTCGCCTGGCTCTATGGCGTGTTCAGCGTCCAGGGCGCTTCCAATTTCATCGGCGTCGTCGAAATCACCGCCGCCGTGCTGATCGCGCTGCGGGCGTGGTCGCCGCGCGCCTCGGCGGTCGGCAGCCTGATCACTGTTGTGGCGCTGCTCGGCACATTGAGCTTCCTGTTCACCACCCCCGGTCTCGAAGGCGATCTGCAGGGCTTCCTGCTCAAGGACCTCGGCTTGCTGGGTATCGCGCTGTGGAGCGCCGGCGAAGCCTTCCGGGCGGCGCGCGAGCGGTCGCCGGGTGCGCGCGTCATGGCGGTTGCCGCCTGACGCAATAGCGAAGCGCCGGGCAGCGATGCCCGGCGGCAGCCCGGTCAGGCGGCGGCAAGCGATTGTTCGACCGGGCAATCCTCACAGCGGGTGGCGTCGCAAAGGCGGCAGATCCGCGCTGCCGCGGCCTCGGTCGCCGCCATGCCGCCGAGGGCGCGCGCCGCCAGCGCCGCCAGCGCCTGGGTCTCGGCGGCCGAAAGCGGCGCCAGCGCCTGGGTGATGACCCTGTTGCGCGCGGCAAGGGTGGCCGCCGCCGCCGCTTCGCCGGCCGCGGTCAGGTGCAGGGCGACCTCGCGGCGGTCGCCGAAGCCGCGCCGCCGCTCGACGGTGCCGTCGGCGGCGAGGCGGTCGACCAGCCGAACGGCGCCGGGATGCGAAAGCCCCACCGCCTGCGCCAGCATGGCGATGCTGAGCCCCGGGGCATGGCCGATCAGCGCCAGCGCCGCCGCCGGCCCGGCGTCGCCCGCCTCGCGGCGCGCCGCGGCAAGCAGCAGGTCGGCCAGCCCCAAGGCAAAGGCGCCGATGACATTCTCGCTATTGGCCTGATCCATGCCCCGCAGATATATGCGGCTGTCATTCATGGCAAGAGCCCAGGCTTTGCCGATTCGCCTTCGATAACCTGGTTTGCTAGAACAAAAGCGGAACATATGAGTCGTCCGCTGCACCTCGATTCGCTGCCGCCGGTTGCCCGGCTGGCGAGCGTTGCCCTCGGCCTCGCCAGGCCGTCGGCGGCGGGTGATGTCTGGCGCTTTGGCGTGTCGCGGCTCGATGCGCTGGCGCTGCCGCTGGCGGCGCTTCACGAAGTCTTTCCCGATGCCGAGGGCGATGGCCCGGCGGCGGCGGCGGCGGTGCTGCTGCTGGCGCTGCTCGCGGCACGCCAGGGGCCGATCGTCTGGGTCCGCGACGACGCGGCGCGGCGCGACGGTCGGCTCTATGGGCTGGGCCTCGCCGAACTCGGCTGCAACCCCGATCGGCTGCTGCTCGTCGAGGCGCCCGATGTGCTCGGCGTGCTGCGCGCCGGGCATGATGCCGTCGCCTGCCCGGCGATCGGCGCTGTCATCCTTGCCGTCACCGGCACGGCGCGGGCGCTCGACCTGACGGTGACACGGCGCTTCGCCCATGCCGCGGGACGCTCGGGGGTGCCGACCTTGCTGCTGCGCCAGGGCGAGGTAAGGCCGACCGCCGCCTTTAGCCGCTGGCGGGTCGCCGCGGCGCCGTCGCAGCCGCTCGCCGCCGGCGCGCCGGGGCTGCCGAGCTTCACCTTCCGGCTCGATCGCCATCGCGGCGGCGCGCCGGGCTTTGCCATCAACCTGGAGTGGGACCGTGATCGAAGCGTCTTGCGCACGCCGCTACCTGGCGCTGCACCTGCCCTGGCTGCCCGCCGAACGCGCCGCCAGGAACGGCGCGTCGCTTGAGGCGCCGCTGGCGCTGATCGAGAAGGACCGCGGCGCACTGCGGCTGGCGGCGGTCAATGCGCTTGCCGCGCGTGACGGCGTGGCGGCGGGGATGACCCTTGCCGACGCCCGCGCCCGGCTGCCCGACCTCGTCGCGCTGCCGCACGATTCCGGCGCCGATGCGGCGCTGCTCGACTGGCTGGCGGCGGGGGCGACGCGCTGGACACCGATGGCGCAGGCACTGCCGCCGGCGGGGCTGGTACTCGACATCACCGGCTGCGCGCACCTCCATGGCGGCGAACCGGCGCTCGTCGACGATGTCGTCCGCCGGCTGGCGCGCATCGGGCTGACCGGGCTGCCGGCGCTGGGCGGCACCCCGCAGGCGGCGCTGGCGCTGGCGGCCTTCCAGGTCGCCGAGGTCGACGACCTGCCCGCCGCCGCGGTGCCGGCGCCCGAGGCGGTGCAGATCGCGCTGCGTCGCGCCGGGCTGAAGACCGTCGGCGACCTCCGCCGCCGCGAGCGCAAGGCGCTGGTGGCGCGCTTCGGCGGCGATTTCGGCGCGCGGCTCGCCGAAATCCTCGGCGAGATCGATTCGCACATCGTGCCGCTGGCAGCGCCGGCGCCGGTCAGCGCCGAGCAGCGCTTCGCCGTGCCGCTCGCCGCCAGCGACGCCGCGCTGGCGGTGATCGAGGGCCTCGCCGTCCGCGCCGGGCTCGAGCTGACGCGGCGCGGCGAGGGCGGGCGGGCCTTCGGCGTGACGCTGTTCCGCGCCGATGGCCATGTCGATCGCCTCGCCGTCGAGACCGCGGCGCCGGTGCGCGACCCCAAGCTGCTGATCCGCCTGCTGCGCGAAAAGATCGGCGCGCTCGCCGATCCGCTCGATCCGGGCTTCGGCTATGATCTCATCCGCCTCGACGTCGCCGTCACCGCGCCGCTCGCCGAGGTGCAACTGGGCCTCGAAGGCGGCGACCTTGGCGAAGGCGAAGTCGGCGCGCTGGTCGATCGCCTGGTGGCGCGGCTCGGGCGCGGTCGCGTCCGCCGGCTGGTCATCGCCGACAGCCATATCCCCGAACAGGCGGCGTTCGACCTCGCTGCCGCCGAAGCCGGTGCGAGCGCCCTGCCGGCGCCGCTGCCGAAGGAGCCACCCTGGCGGCCGCTGCAACTGCTCGATCCGCCGCAGCCGATCGACGTCGTCGCCGAAGTCCCCGACGGTCCGCCGCGGCGCTTCCGCTGGCGCCGCCGCCTTCACGACGTGACCTTGAGCGAAGGCCCCGAACGCATCGCCAGCGAATGGTGGCGCCGCGCCGCCGGCGAAGGCCGCACGCGGGATTATTACCGCGTCGAGGATGCGCAAGGCCGCCGCTATTGGCTGTTCCGCCACGGTTTATACGAACGCGAGACCATCGCGCCGGGATGGTATCTGCATGGGCTTTTTGCGTGATACCGCAAGCTCCCCTCCCGCTTGCGGGAGGGGCTGGGGGGGGGG
>LJHX01000193.1 GCA_001295935.1 alpha proteobacterium AAP81b | reverse complement strand
CGGGGGCCCATCTCCTGCGCTCTGGGGAGATGGGCCCCCGCGTTCGCGGGGGTGACGACATAATGGAGGAGCCGCCCCTCCCCGGCGCCTGGCGCGATCTCGGCGCTGTCACCCATGGCTTCACCCATTTCGAACTGCGCCTCGCCGTCGCCGCGCTCCACCTGCCCGCCCGCGCGCCTCTTGCCGGGGACTGGCTTCCGGTCCACCAAGCCGCCGCGGGCATGCCGACGGTCTTCGCCAAGGCCGTCGGCCTAGCCCTTGCGCATCGGGAGGCAGAATGACCAGCGACCCCTTCGCCCATTGGCAGGTGCCCCCCGTCGGGCTGACCGGCTCGCCGCTCGACCGCGCCGACACCGTCCGCCGCGACCCCGCCACCGCCATCGCGCTGCGCAGCCGCCCCGACGCGCGCTGGCTGGTGATGGACGATCTGAAGCCGGTGCTGCGCGGCGATGCCATCCTCTGGGCCTATCGCTCCGACGTGCCGCATGACGCCGTATCGGTGTTCCTCGGCCTCGACGGCGAAGCGCCGCGCTTCGCCGCCGCGGCGCCGTCGGCCGAGCTGGTCAGCGATTTCGGCGGGCGGGTCGTCGATGCCCGCGCCGCCGCCGCCGTACTGCCGCCCGGCCAGGCGGCGATCATCGCCCATGCCCGCGCGCTGCTCGATTGGCACGCCCGCCACGGCTTCTGTGCGCGCTGCGGCGGCAAGACGGAGATGAAGAAGGCCGGCTACGCCCGCGTCTGCCTCGCCTGTGCCACCGAGCATTTCCCGCGCGTCGACCCCGTCGTCATCATGCTGGCGGTCAAGGGCGACCATGCGCTCGTCGGCCGCCAGCCGGGCTTTCCCAAGCGCTTCTATTCGGCGCTGGCGGGCTTCGTCGAACCCGGCGAGAGCCTGGAGGAAGCGGTGGCGCGGGAGCTGTTCGAGGAGGCGGGGATTCGCGTGTCCAACGTCCGCTATCTCGCCAGCCAGCCCTGGCCCTTCCCGTCGTCGCTGATGGTCGCCGCCTTCGCCGAGGCCGAGGGCTATGAGATCACCCTCGATACCGACGAGCTCGAGGAGGCGCGCTGGGTCACCAAGGACGATGTCCGCGCTGCTCTGGAGGGCACGGGCGAATGGCTGGCACCGCCGCCGCTGGCGATCGCGCATACGCTGCTCAAGGCCTGGATGGGGTAGCGCGGCACGAGCATCTCCTCCCCCTGGAGGGGAGGCGACTCGCCCGAAGGGCGGCGGGTGGGGG
>LJHX01000192.1 GCA_001295935.1 alpha proteobacterium AAP81b | reverse complement strand
CTGGCGGCGCTCCGGCCGGGCTGCCCGGCCTGCCCGGCGCGGCGCCGGCGTCGCCGCCCGCCGACTCCGGCGTGCCGCTGGCGCGCTGATTGCAGGTGGCGTCGGGGGGCGCAGCGAGCGAGCGACGCCGGCCCAAGCGCAATGTCGTCGGCCAGATCGTCGGCGGGGCGGCCGGCAACCTCGTCGAATGGTATGACTGGTACGCCTATTCGGCCTTCGCGCTCTATTTCGGGCCGCGTTTCTTTCCGTCGGACGACCCGCTCGCCAGCGCGCTGAGCACCGCGGCGGTTTTCGCCGTCGGTTTCCTGATGCGGCCCTTGGGGGGCTGGCTGCTCGGCGCTTACGCCGACCGCCGTGGCCGCAAGGCGGCGCTGACCCTGTCCGTGGCGCTGATGTGCGGTGGTTCGGGGCTGGTGGCGGTGGCGCCGACCTATGACCAGGTCGGCTTGCTGGCGCCGCTGTGGCTGCTGGTGGCGCGGTTGGTGCAGGGGATTTCGGTCGGCGGCGAATATGGCGCCTCGGCGACCTTCATGAGCGAAGTCGCCGAGCCGCATCGCCGCGGCTTCCTCGCCAGCTTCCAATATGTGACCTTGATTGGCGGGCAGCTGCTGGCGCTGGCGCTGCTGATCGTCCTCCAGTCGACGCTGCCCGAGGCGGCGCTGGCGGACTGGGGGTGGCGGGTGCCCTTCGCGATCGGCGCGGCTGCAGCGGTGCTGGTGTTCTGGCTGCGGCGGCGGCTGGTCGAAACCGAAGCCTTCGAGGCCGTGCCCGCCGCCGAGCACCAGGACGTGACGACGCGGCTGCTCGGCCACCGCCGCGCGCTGCTCGTCGTGCTGGCGCTGACCGCCGGCGGCAGCTTGGCCTTCTATACCTTCACCACCTACATGCAGAAATATCTGGTGCTGTCGGCGGGCTGGACCAAACCGCAGGCGACGACCGTCTCGGCGCTGGCGCTGCTCGTCTATATGGGGCTGCAACCGCTGTTCGGCGCGCTGTCGGACCGGATCGGGCGGCGGCCGCTGCTGATCGCTTTCGGCGTCGGCGGCACCCTGCTCAGCGTGCCGGCGCTCGATGCCATTGGGCTTGCCACCTATCCCTGGGGCGGGCTGCTGCTGATGACCGCGGCGCTGACCGTGCTCAGCGCCTATACGGCGATCTCGGGGGTGGTGAAGGCCGAGCTGTTCCCCGCCAATGTCCGCGCGCTGGGGGTGGGGCTGCCCTATGCGCTGGGGGTGGCGGTGTTCGGCGGCTCGGCCGAGTTCGTGGCTTTTGCGTTCATAAGGGCCGGCTTCGAGCGCGGCTATTTCTGGTATGTCGCGGTGATGTGCGGCGTGGCGCTCATCGGCGCCTGGTTCGTGCCCAAGGGCAGCCTCATTGAAGATCGCCGCGGCCCTGCCGAAGATGCGCGCGATTAGCCTTGCCGAGGCGCTGGCGCTGCTGCGCTGGCCGGGATTTCGGGTGCGCCTCCACGCCGTCATCGCCGGACGGGCGCCATCGAAGCCCTTTTACAGCGACCCGCTGACCGGCGCTGCGGCACGCGGCCGCGAATATGATCTCGACGGCGGCCGGCGCTGGCGGCTTATCGCCTGTAACGGCGGCTGGTATCTGGCACGGCACACCAATGCTCGCGATTTCGAATATTGGCGGATCAGCGACTGGCCCGGGGGATAGGCGCAGTCCCGACGTTTCAGCGAGCTTTCCGAACCTATGGGCACCAAGGCGCCGCTGGTGTTCGTCAACGTCGGCACGGGACAGCTACCCGCCGGCGCCGAAGCGCTGCCCCCGTCAGGCCGAAACCGGCGACAAGCATCGCCCACGTCGCCGGCTCGGGCACCTTGGCGTCCGCACGGAGGGACTGTGCAACGAAAGTATAGGCCATCTTGTCCTTGTTGTCGAAGCCCCAGAGGCCGGTCATCAGCCCGGTTTTCATGTCGTAGGTGCCAGTCTGCACCTTGAGCCCGCCCGCCGCCCCGTTCAACTGGTTGGTGTCATGGGCGACAGTCACGGCATAATTGCCATTCTTGAGCTTAGTGAGGCCGATCAGGCTGGCGCTGTGGCCGACTTTCCCGACACTGGCACTCATCTCGATGACGGTGTCGCCTTTTGCCAGGGCCGTAGCGGCGCGGGGGAAGTTCCGCAGCACCTCTTGGGTCAGTGGCAGCTTGTTGTCCTTGATATATTGTGCCTTGGCCTTGAACCAGTCCTTGCGCGCGCCGTCGTTGACGCCGGGGCCCTTGAGCACCGCCGCCAGCGCCGCGATCGAAATCTTGTTGTCGGGGACGTTGAGCCCCTTTTCCTTCTTGAGCCACTTCAACCCGTTCGAAACCGCCGCCGGGACGCAGAACAGATAGCCGCACTGCTGGTTGGGGAAATCCTTGATGAACACCGGGTCGGCGGCGGCTGCATCGCCGAGCAACGCCGATGGCGCTGCGATATATTCGATCGGGTCCTCGCCTTCATTGCCGCCGATCGCCACCGGCAGCCGCGCGAGAGTGGCATTGCCAGAGATATCGGGGGCACTGGCGAGCGGGTCGAAACTCAGCGACAGGCCGTAGGCGATGCTATCGATTTGCGTGCCCGGCGTGTTGCCGAGCGAAAAGGCATAGGACAGCGTCGCGCTATTGCCGAGGCCGTTGATGGCGAGGAAAGGCATGTTCCGGATGCGCCAGACGCCATCGACGTTGAGGTTGACATAGCGCGCCGAGGCGCTGGCATCGGCGGTCAGGTCGAGCAGCCCCCAGTCGCTCAGCGGCACGTCGAAGGCGGCGCTGCCATCGAAGTTCAGGCTGACGAAATCGACCTGCGAAAAATTTCCTATCGGCGCCGCGGCGAGCGCCGGCGCCGCACCCGGCGCTGCACCAAGGCTCGCTGCGAGCAGCAGCAGCGACCGCATCGCGGGGTGATTGATCGGCATCGCTATCTGCCTCCCTCGAACCGCCGCCACCTTACCATGTCCGCCGATCGCTGCCACTGCGCCGATGGCGCGCCTGCGCCCAATTCGGCTTATCCACAACGAAAACCCCAGGCCCACTGGCGCTGACGGCCCCATCTCGGCTAAGCCCATTCTCCCATGACCCGGTATATTTTCATCACCGGCGGCGTGGTGTCATCGCTCGGCAAGGGGCTGATGGCGGCGGCGCTCGCTGCCCTGTTGCAGGCGCGTGGGCACACCGTCCGCATCAAGAAATTCGATCCCTATCTCAACGTCGATCCGGGGACGATGTCGCCGTACCAGCACGGCGAGGTCTATGTCACCGACGACGGCGCCGAGACCGATCTCGATCTTGGGCATTATGAGCGCTTCACCGGGGTGCCGTCGCGGCAGAGCGACAACATCACGAGCGGAAGGGTCTATCGCGACATCATCGCCAAGGAACGCCGCGGCGATTTTCTCGGCGCGACGGTGCAGGTCATCCCGCACGTCACCGATGCCATCAAGGCCTTCGCCCGCGCCGATACCGAGGGCCTCGACTTCGTTCTGTGCGAGATCGGCGGCACCGTCGGCGACATCGAAAGCCTGCCCTTCCTCGAAGCCATCCGCCAGATGGCCGCCGATGTCGGGCGCAACAACGTGGTCTATATCCACTGCACTTTGGTGCCCTATCTGGCGGCGGCGGGCGAGCTCAAGACCAAGCCGACGCAGCATTCGGTGGCGGAATTGCGCGGCATCGGCATCCAGCCGCAGGTGCTCGTCTGCCGCTCCGAACACCCGCTGCCCGACGGCGATCGTGCCAAGATCGCGCTGTTCTGCAATGTGCCCAAGGAAGCGGTGATTTCGGCGCTCGATGCACCGAGTATCTACGACGTGCCGATGCAATATCATGCCGAGGGGCTCGACGATCAGGTGCTCGCCGCCTTCGGCCTCGACGCGCCGCCGCCCGACCTCAGCCGCTGGCAGCGCATCAGCGAGCGCCTGCACAATCCCGAAGGCGAAGTGACGATCGGCGTCGTCGGCAAATATACCGGCATGAAGGACGCCTATAAGTCGCTGACCGAGGCGCTCGTCCATGGCGGCATCGCCAACCGGGTGAAGGTCAACATTCGCTGGCTCGACGCCGAAGAGTTCGAGGGCCAGGACGTCGCGGCACGATTGGAGCCGATGCACGGCATCCTCGTTCCCGGCGGCTTCGGCGAGCGCGGCTCCGAGGGCAAGATCGCCTCGGTGCGCTTCGCCCGCGAGCGCGACGTGCCGTTCTTTGGTATCTGCCTCGGCATGCAGATGGCCTGCATCGAGGCGGCGCGCCACCAGGCCGGCGTCGCTGGCGCGTCGACGACCGAATTCGGCCCGACCGACGAGCCCGTTGTCGGCCTCATCACCGAATGGATGAGCGCCGAAGGCCGCCAGGTGCGCGAGGCCGGCGGCGATCTCGGCGGTACGATGCGGCTCGGCGCCTATCCGGCACGTCTGGCGGGCAACAGCGTCGCGGCGTCGATCTATGGCGCCGACACGGTGAGCGAGCGCCATCGCCATCGCTATGAGGTCAATGTCCATTATCGCGACGCGCTCGAGGCGGCGGGGCTGCTGTTCTCCGGCATGTCGCCCGACGGGCTGCTGCCCGAGATCGTCGAGCGGCCGGATCATAGCTGGTTCGTCGGCGTGCAGTTCCACCCGGAGCTGAAATCCAAGCCCTTCGAGCCGCATCCGCTCTTCGCCGGCTTTGTCGCAGCGGCGGTGCGCCAGAGCCGGCTGGTCTAGAGCGGTTTTCACGGTTGTTGGATCGCCGGCACGGCGGCGATTTTGGTTCGTGGC
>LJHX01000191.1 GCA_001295935.1 alpha proteobacterium AAP81b | reverse complement strand
CGCCGGCGCGGGCTGGCGCCGCGCCGATGTCGCCGCCAGCGGCGATGGCGGCGCCAGCTATGCGATCGCCGCCACCCTGCCGGGCGGCGCGGTGATCGGCAGCGCGGTCACCGCGCTCCCCGCCGGCGCGACCGCGGGGTGGGACGCCCATGGCGCGGTGACCGTCGAACTTCTCGCCGAGGCGATGTGGCTCGAGTCGGCCAGTCCGGCGGCGGTGCTGGCCGGCGCCAATCGCGCGCTGCTCGGTGACGAGATTGTGCAGTTCACGCGGGCCGAGGCGTTGGGATCGCGGCGCTTTCGCCTCTCGGGCCTGTTGCGTGGGCGGCGTGGCAGCGAGGCGGCGGTGACGGGCCATGCCGCGGGCGAGCGCTTCGTGCTGCTCGATCCCGCCGATCTCGTCGCGCTCGATCCCGGGCTCGAACGGCTTGGCCAGACACTGCTGCTGCGCCCCGAGGGCGCCGGCGACGCCGATGCCGTCGCGCAGGCGGTGCTGGTCACCGGCGCGGCGTTGCGGCCGCTGGCGCCGGCGCGGTTGCGACTTCACCATGACGGCGGCGATCTGGTGGCGCGCTGGATCCGCCGCAGCCGCGCCGGCTTTGCCTGGACCGACGGCATCGACGCGCCGCTGGCCGAGGCGAACGAGGCCTATCGTGTCAGCATCCGGCTCGACGGTCGCCTGGCGCGGCGCTTCGACGTCACCGCGCCGGCCGCGCGCTACACCGCCGCCGACCGTCTCGCCGATGGCGGCGGCAGTGTCGTCACCGTCGCCGTCGCCCAGCTCAGCGCGGCGGTGGGACCCGGCGCCCAAGCCATTGCCAGCCTCGCCTGACCGGAGAACCACCATGCCCGATACCCCGCGTTTTGCCCTGCCGCTGCTCGAGGCCGGCCAGGCGCAGAAGGAAGTCACCCACAATGAAGCACTGCTGGCGCTCGATCGCCTGTTGCATGTCCGGGTGGAGACCCGCGGGCTTGGCGTGCCGCCGGCGGGTGTCGCGCCGGGGGTCGCCTATCTCGTGCCGGCGGGGGCCAGCGGCGCCTGGGCGGGGCAGGCCGACAGCATCGCCAGCCATGATGGTTTCGGCTGGAACTTCGCGGCGCCGGTGCCGGGTGTGGTCGCCTATGTCGCCGACGAGGCGGTGTTCGTGCACTTCGATGGTGCGTGGTCGGATGGCGCCTGGCCGGCGGCCGGCCTGCGGGTGGGCGGACGGACGCTGCTCGCCGCGTTACCGGCAACGATCGCCGAACCTGTCGGCGGAACCCTGGTCGACACGGAATGTCGTAATGTTGTCAGTGCTATGATCGGCGCGCTTCGCGCACAGGGGGTGATCGCCTGAGTGTTTTTGCGTGTCCGGCCCGCATTTTTCCCCGTGCCACTGTTGCTCGGTTGCCACAAACCGCATCATTCCAAGCTTGCGCCTGTCGGTTTCGGTGCGTTAGACGTTTGGCAGTTCGATACAAACACGGAGTTGAAAGGGGATGACCATGCGGAACCTCGCTGTGGCGCTGGCGCTTGCGTCGACTGCGCTCGCCACGCCGGCGATCGCGCGCGACGATAGCTGGTATGTCGGCGCTCAGATTGGTGCGAATTTGCTGCAGAACGAACTGTTCGATCTGCGGCGTCCGGGCACCACCACGTTCGTCAACGATGGCATTCGCCAGCGTTATGACATCGGTTACGATGTCGGCGGCGTGATCGGTTATGATTTCGGCCTGCTGCGCACCGAATTCGAAGTTGCCTACAAGGAAAATGGCGTCAGCCGCACGGTCGTCGAACAGGCCGTTCCGTCGATCCAGCTGGGCAACGGTATCGGCGTTCCGGCGCTCGGCAATTTCCGTTCCGCTGACGGGAACGCCCGCACGCTGTCGTTCATGGCCAACGCGCTGTTCGACTTCGGCGGCAAGGACAAGGACGTCGGCGCCTATGTCGGCGGCGGTGCTGGTATCGCCCGCGTTCAGCATTCGCGCCAGCGCTTCAGCAACACCGGCAATCCCTGGCTCGACGATAGCGACACCGGCTTTGCCTGGCAGGTTCTCGCCGGCGTCTACAAGCCGATCACCGACCACATCGATGTCGGCGTGAAGTACCGCTTCTTCAACGTTTCAGGCGTCGGCACCTTCACCACCAACGCCGTCGAAACCAACACGCGTTATCGTAGCCACAGCTTGCTGGCGACGATCACCTACAACTTCTTCGACGCGCCGCCCCCGCCGCCGCCGCCCCCGCCGCCGCC
>LJHX01000190.1 GCA_001295935.1 alpha proteobacterium AAP81b | reverse complement strand
CGGGGGCGATGCCGGCTTCGGCGAGTGCCTGAAAGACCCCCGCCTGATAGGCGCCGAGCGCGCCGCCGCCCTGGAGCACCAGGACGATCTGGCCGTGGGTGGCGATTTCATCGTGCAGCGATTTCATACGCAACTTCCTGTAGCGAGGGGGAGCGGTCGCCCGGGATGGGCGGCGCCAGGTTTCAATGGGCGGTCCAACCGCCATCCATCGCCAGGGCGGCGCCGGTTACCGATCCGCCGCCGGGGCCGCAAAGAAAGGCGGCGAGCGCGCCGACTTCCGCGACGGTGACGAAGCGCTTGCTCGTCTGGGCGGCGAGCAGCACGTCGTTGATCACCGCATCGCGATCGATGCCGCGCGCCTTGGCGGTATCGGCGATCTGGTTCTCGACGAGCGGCGTCCAGACATAGCCGGGGCAGATGGCGTTGCAGGTGATGCCATGCGTCGCGCCTTCCAGCGCAACGGTCTTGCCGAGGCCGAGGATGCCGTGCTTGGCAGCGACATAGGCGCTCTTGAAGGGTGAGGCGACGAGGGCGTGCGCCGAGGCGATGTTGACGATGCGGCCGAAGCCCGCCGCTTTCATCGGCGCGAACGCCGTGCGGATGGTGTGGAACGCCGCCGACAGGTTGAGCGCGAGGATCGCGTCCCATTTCTCGACCGGGAAGCTCTCGATCGGGCTGACATGCTGGATGCCGGCATTGTTGACGAGGATATCGACGCGGCCGAAGCGCGCCAGGGTCGCCGTCACCAGCCCGGCGGCGCCGGCGGGATCGAGCAGATTGGCATCTTCAAAGACGATTTCGGTGCCGTGGCGGGCGAGGTCGGCACAGACCGCGGCGATAGCGTCGGCGGCGCCGAGGCCGTTGACGACGATCGTCGCGCCTTCGGCGGCGAGAGCGTGGGCGACGCCGAGGCCGATGCCGCTCGTCGAGCCGGTGACGATGGCGACGCGGCCGGCGAGGGCTGCGGCGGCGGGGATGCTATTCGGGTCGGTCATGGCGGAAATCCCGTCTGGAAGGCGATGACGGCGCTTTCGACGCTTTTCGGACTCCGGTGAAATGCCCTTTGGCTATCGATTCGATGCCGGGATGCGATTGGGCGGCGGCGCGCGACGCGCCTAATCAGCCGGCACGGCGGGCATCCGGGGTTTCCGGGCCCGCCCGCTTCGCCACCCATAGAGGATATCCGCCATGCGTTCGCTCCCCCTTTCGAAGACCGTTATCGCACTGCTCGCCGCCGCCGCCGTCGCCGCGCCGGCGCTGGCCGGCGATTGCCCCGCCGGCAAGTCGGCAGCCAACGCCCTCAGCGGCGCCCCGACCGCCCCCAAGGGCGTTACCGACACCGTCATCGGCTCGGTCGATCTTGGCCTCGAAATCAATGTCGCCGACCGCCAGCTGCGCACCCGCCGCCTCGTCGTCCAGCCGGGCGGCATCGTGCCGTTGCACAGCCATGTCGACCGCCCGGCGCTGATCTACACCGTCAGCGGCACCATCGTCGAATATCGCAGCAGCTGCGCCGTGCCGATCGTTCACAAAGCCGGCGACATCGCCCGAGAGGCCGATGGCATTTCGCACTATTGGATCAACACCGGCAAGGTGCCGACCGTGCTGCTCTCGTCGGACGTCCACCACGGCAATTAGGGTCGCGAGGGCGCCACGTCGTGCCGGCACATCGCGGCCGGGCGGCGTGGTGCGCCACGCAGTCTGCGGCGCACTGGTCTCGGGCCTGAATTCCCTGTTATTCCCTGTTAGCACCCGATCTCCCGATACTTGAGGCTCTGGCGGGCCAGTCGAGCGCGCCTTTA
Organism: alpha proteobacterium AAP81b; assembly: GCA_001295935.1. Classification (GTDB taxonomy): domain Bacteria; phylum Pseudomonadota; class Alphaproteobacteria; order Sphingomonadales; family Sphingomonadaceae; genus Sandarakinorhabdus. The sequence continues at coordinate 629 of LJHX01000190.1, read as the reverse complement.
TGTCTGTGTTTCTAGTCGGTTGGACCGAGAGCCGGCTGCTGTGGAAACAGGGAATTCCTCTCCCGATAACAGGGAACCTTCTCGCCCAGAACAGGGAATCGTTTCCCTGCAAACAGCGATCGTAGCATCGCTTTTGTGGGATCTCGTCTTAGCCACCCGGGACGGACTGTCGTTACGTGGGACGGCTGGGGCCCTACGCGGGATGCTCGATCAGTTCTGTGGGATAGGTCGCGGTTCGCATGGGACGGCGGGAGGCAAGTGTGGGATAGATGTCACACCTAGCGGGATGAGCCCCGGTCTGAATGGGACGGCAGTGAGATGGGCGGGCACAAGGCCACGGCTGCCAATGTGGGACCGTTAAGTCACTGACTTACAACGTATTTGTGGCGCTTAGTCGCGCATAGACGAAATATATTTTGCAGCGTTTATTACATGAGACGACTTACGACCTCCATTTGCATATGATTTACTCATATCTTGGAGTCGCGTAAGTATCTGGTGAACAAGATCAATCAATGACCGCTAAGGTGGCTCTAAGAGGGCGCTAAGCGATCAGTTGCCGTAAGTATCCTGTCCCCCGTCAGCGCCTATGGCACAGATTTGAGGTTGTGATTTAAGGAGGGTTGGGG
>LJHX01000019.1 GCA_001295935.1 alpha proteobacterium AAP81b | reverse complement strand
CCGGAAGGCGCCGCCAGACGCCACGGCTGGATGCCAGCGTGCGCTGGCATGACCGGGATAGGGCGCGGCATCGGCAACAGCGGCAGCGATGAGATCAGGTGCCCGCCGTGAAGGCGGACCTGGCGACCGCCTTACAACAAGTCGTCGGCGTGTCGGACCAACCGCCAGCAGGGCGGATCACGCCGGAAGGTGAGCCTGATCTGCCAGTCGGTATCGGGCTTTGTGATGGTGACCATGATGCGTGACTTGCCGGTTGGCGTCACCCGAACATCCGCCGGCGCCGGCAGCTCCAGGGGGAAATGGACAGCTCGCATGCGGCGTCGGCCATGAACCTCCCGCGGCAGGGGCCCGTCGTTATCCATCCACGATACATCCAGCGTCGCCGCCGTGTGCCGCCGCTGAAACGCCGCATCGCCAGCAAAGCGGCGCCAGAAGGCCGGGAAATCCGCCGGACACGCCGCATTGCCCGCCGTCGCGACCGCCAGCAGGGGCAGCCACATCGTCATCACCCCCGCCGCGGCATCCGCCACGGCAGCATCCACTGCACGACGCCTGAATCGAAGCGCGTCATCGACAGGCTCTCATGGACGGCCTCGACATCCTCGCCGAAGATGCGGCTGGCAAGCGCCGAGCGCGCGTAGAAGGGTGTGTCCTCCCAAGTCGCCACCAGCCGCGCCCGCCAGCCGGGATCGGCGCGGGTCTGGCGGCGCACCCGCCAGCCCGAGGGTTCGAGCTCGACCGCTGCCGGCATCTCAACGACTTCGGCACCGCCATCAGCGGCGATGCGCAGTGCCATGCCGAAGCCGGCGCCACCCTTCAATTTGCCCTCATAGATCACCGCGGTGTGGCCGCCGGCGAGATGGGCGCGCGACCATTGCCAATCGGCGAAACCGGCTTCGAGCGGTTCGGAGCCGTGATTGCCGTCGAGATAGCCCGACCCCTGCCAGCGCACCCCCGGCGCCGGGAAGTCGACCTCGACATGGGCGCGGGGGGAAAGCGGCTCCCAGATATGCTTGCCCGAGGGATCGAGGCGGAAGCGGCGCTGGCCGAGGACTTCCGGCGTGACGCGAATGCGACCGCGAATCGGCACCGGCAGGGTGGCGCCGACTTCCTCGACATCGATGGTCAGGCCGTTGCCGTCCCAGTGCAGCTGGCTGGGGCCGATGCGCAAGGTCGTCGCGTCGCGCCACAGCGCCGCGTCGCCGCGTTCGGTCATCGCCCAGCGACGCTTGCCGCCGCCATAGAGCGCGACGTTCAAGGACACGTGATTTTCCGGCCGGAACCGCCCGGCGGCGCGATAGTAAGGCGAGAACACCGAACCGATGAAGGCGATGACGGTCAGCCCGAAGCGGCCGTCGCTGCTGATCGCGTCGAGATACCACCAGCGGTAGCCATGGGGTGCGACGACCGCATCGAACGCCGGTCCGCGAGGATCGCTGCGCTCGCCAAGCGGCCGGACAAGGCCGCCATCGGCACGCCCGCGCCGGGATGCGCCGATCCCCCCGCCAGCCACAGCCCGGGTAGCTTCGTCCTCGATCCAGGCCGGCGGAAGCTGGCCGCCCAGCCGTGCGAGGCCCGTCCATAAAGGGCTCCACCCGTCGAAGGGAACAGCGTTTCGAAGGTCGCCGGCGTCGTCACCACCTGCGCTTGCGGTCGCAAGTCGAGGCCGCAGCGGGACAGGGTGCGCAGGGTCGCGAGCTGACATGCCTCGATCTCCTCAGGGGTTAGGGCGTCGCCGATGGCGGGGGCATTGACGATGAGCTGGAAGCGTTCGGGCCCCGTGGGGCGGGCGCCGGCGCCGCGGTCCTGGGCGCAGACATAGACCGATGGTGCCGCGGGCAAGCGGCGTTCGCCGAAGATCTGCCGGAACTCGGCGGCGTAATCGTCGGAGAAAAAGACATTGTGGCGATCGAGCGCGGCGTCGCCGACATCGGCGACCATCAGCGTGACGACCGCCGACAGCGAGCGGTCCTTGGCGCGCACGCCCGGCGCGGCGCTCGACGCGGCGGCACCGAAGCGGCCGTCGGCGATCGCCGAGACGTCGCAATTGGCGATGACGTCGCGCGCCGGCAGCATCTCGCCGCTGGCGAGGACGACGCCCGAGACGCGCCCGCGCGCCGTGGCGATGCCGGTGACGCGCTCGCCCAGCCGCAGCGTCGCGCCGCGCGCCACCGCCAGCCTGGCAAGCGCCTCGGCGACCTTGTGCATGCCGCCGTCGACCAGCCAGACACCGCGCGCTTCGAGATGAGCGATCAGCATCAAGGTCGCCGTCGCCTGGAAGGGCGAGGCGCCGCAATAGGTGGCGTAGCGGCCATAGAGCTGGATCAGCCGCGGATCGCGGAAATGCTTGTGGAGCGCAGCCCACAAAGTCTGGAAGGGGTTGATCGCCAGCATCTGCGGCAGGCCGCTGAGGCCGAAGCGCGCCGTCAGCCCCCAGGGCGTCGTCACCGGCGCCATCATGTAGCGCGTTTCGAGCGCGTCCCAGATGCGCTTGGCTTCGGCCTGGAAGTCGTCCCAGCCGCGCGCTTCGGCGGCGCCGGCGAAACTGCCGACGGCGTCGCGGCTGCGGGCAGGGTCGGCCCAGAGGTCGAGGCGGCTGCCGTCGCCCCAGGCGTGGGTGGCGAGACAGTCCGACGCGACGAGGGTCAGATGGTCGTCGAGGCGCTCGCCGAGGCTGGCGAAAATATCGTCGAACAGCCAGCGCGCGGTGAACACCGTCGGCCCGGCGTCGACCGCGGCGCCAGCGACATCGACGGTGCGCAGCTTGCCGCCGACATGCGGCAGCGCCTCGACGACCGTCACGGCACAGCCGGCGGCGGCGAGTTCGGCCGCCGCGACCAGTCCGCCGATACCGGCGCCGATGATGACGATCCCCCCGCTCATTGCCGGCATGATTGACCGTAACGCCCAAACTGTCCAGTCAGGCTGACATGCGCCGCTGGCTGACCGACTTTCGCACCCGCTGGCTGCTGGGCCGCAACCGCACCCTTGCCGATCCCGGCTTTCAGCGCTGGTCGCTGCGGTTGCCGCTGCTGCGCATCAAGGCGCGCCATGAAGCGACGGCGATGTTCCAGCTGATGAACGGCTTTGTGGGTACCAAGACGGTGACGGCGCTGGTCGATTCGGGGATGCTCGCGGCGCTCGCCGAAGCGCCGGGGACGGTGGCGGATCTGGCGCGGGCTGCCGACCTGTCGGAGGTCGCAACCACCCGCCTGCTCGCCGCCGCCGCCGCCTTCGACCTGGTGCAGGCCATCGGCGACGGCCGCTGGACGCTCGGCCAACGCGGCGCGGCGCTGTCGCGCAACGCCGGGGCGCTGGCGATGATCGAGCACCACAAACTCTTCTACGCCGATCTCGCCGACCCGCTGGCGCTGCTCCGCCAGGGCCGCGGCGGTGGCGCGCTCGACCGCTTCTGGAGCTATGCCGGCGCCGCGGCGCGGGGGGAGCCCGCTGACCCCGCCGATCCCGGCACCGCCGCCTATTCGGCGCTGATGGCCGCCTCGCAGCCGATGATCGCCGAGCAGGTGCTCAGCGCCTGGGATTTCGGCAAGCACCGGCGCCTGATGGATGTCGGCGGCGGCCATGGCGCCTTTCTCGCCGAAGTCGCGGCGAAACATCCGCGGCTCGAGCTGATGCTCTTCGACCTGCCGCCGGTGGCGGCGCGGGCGCGCGAGGTGCTGGCGGCGCGCGGGCTGGCGCGAGTCGATGTCCACGGCGGCAGCTTCCGCGACGATCCGCTGCCCGTCGGTGCCGATGCGATCAGCCTCGTCCGCATCTGCCACGACCATGACGACGAGGTTGTCGCGGCGCTGCTCGCCAAGGCGCGCGCCGCGCTGCCGCCGGGCGGCACGCTGCTGCTCGCCGAGCCGATGGCCGGCACCCGCGGCGCCGAGGCGATGGGCGACGCCTATTTCGGCCTCTACCTCTGGGCGATGGGCAGCGGTCGGCCGCGCGCCGCCGAAACCTATCGCGCCATGCTGGCGACGGCGGGGTTTGCCCAGGTCCGCGAAGTGCGGACGCCGCTGGCGCTGGTGACGCGGCTGTTGATTGCCAAGGTCTGACGCCAGCACCTGTCCATTCGCGCAGGCCGAAGGCCGTCCAGTGATTTGGACAATAAAAAGCGTCAAGCTGGCTTTACATCATCCCTTGATGCGATAGGATGCGAGCCTGAGGTGGAAGGGCCGGGAAGCCGCCAGCCAAGGGGAGTCGCTCGTGGATACGCTTGCTGTCGTTGTCGAAGAACCGGGGCGCGTCGCGCTGCGCCGGCTCGGCATGGGCGAGCCCGAGGGCGATGAAGTCGTCGTCGAAGTCGACTTCTCGGGCGTCTCGATGGGCACCGAGAAACTGATGTTCACCGGCGCCATGCCGGCTTTTCCCGGCATGGGCTATCCGTTGGTTCCCGGATATGAATCGGTCGGCCGCATCATCGACGCCGGCCATATGGCGCGCGGCCGCATCGGCGAGCGCGTTTTCGTTCCCGGATCGACCAAGTTCATCGGCGCGCGCGGGCTGTTCGGCGGCTCGGCGCGGCGCCTCGTCACGGCGTCGTCGCGGGTGCTCTCGGTACCCGATTCGCTCGGGGCCGAGGCGGTGCTGCTGTCGCTCGCCGCCACCGCGCGCCACGCCATGGCGGGCTTTCCGCTGCCCGATCTCATCATCGGCCATGGCGTCCTCGGGCGCCTGCTCGCCCGCATGACGGTCGCCGCCGGGCGCTACCCGACGGTATGGGAAATCAACCCGGCGCGGCTCGACAAGGGCGCCGGCTATGCCGTTTGCCAGCCCGACGCCGACGACCGCCGCGATTATCGCGCAATCTACGACGCCAGCGGCGACCCCGACATTCTCGATGGCGCAATCGCCCGCCTCGGCCATGGCGGCGAGATCGTTCTCGCCGGCTTCTACGGCAACCCGCTGCATTTCCACTTCGCCCCGGCCTTCCGCCGCGAGGCGCGCTTCCGCATCGCCGCCGAGTTCCAGCCCGACGATCTCGCCGCGGTGATCGCCATGGTCGGCAGCGGCCGGCTGTCGCTGGCCGACCTCGTCAGCGACCGCGTGCCGGCGGGCGAGGCGGCGACCGCCTATCCGCGCGCCTTTGCCGATCCCGCCTGCCTCAAGATGGTTCTCGACTGGAGAGATGTCGCATGAAGGCTTTTCTGGACGAAGTCCTGGCCCTGCGCGAAGCGGACGAAGCGCTTCGCGCCGAAGCCCATGAGGAGCCGGCGCCGGTCCACACCGGCGAGGTGACCAAGGAAACCCAGATCATCGCCATCTATGGCAAGGGCGGCAGCGGCAAGTCCTTCGCGCTCGCCAACCTCAGCTACATGATGGCGCAGCAGGGCAAGCGCGTCCTGCTGATCGGCTGCGATCCCAAGTCCGACACGACCTCGCTGCTGTTCGGCGGCAAGGCGACCCCGACGATCATCGAGACCTCGGCCAAGAAGAAGCTCGCCGGCGAGGATTTGAAGATCGAGGACGTCTGCTTCCAGCGCGACGGCGTTTTCGCCATGGAGCTGGGCGGCCCCGAAGTCGGCCGCGGCTGCGGCGGGCGCGGCATCATCCATGGCTTCGAGACGCTGGAGAAATTGGGCTTCCACGATTGGGGCTTCGATTACGTCCTGCTCGATTTCCTCGGCGACGTCGTCTGCGGCGGCTTCGGCCTGCCGATCGCGCGCGACATGTGCCAGAAGGTCATCGTCGTCGCCTCGAACGATCTCCAATCGCTCTATGTCGCCAACAATGTCTGCAAGGCGGTCGAATATTTCCGCAAGATGGGCGGCAATGTCGGCGTCGCCGGCATATTGATCAACAAGGACGATGGCTCGGGCGAGGCCCAGGCCTTTGCGAAAGCCGTCGGCATTCCCGAGCTGATCTCGATCCCGGCGCACGAGGATATCCGCAAGAAATCGGCCAACTACCAGATCATCGGCACGTCCGAGAGCCAATGGGGTCCGTTGTTCGCCGAGCTCGCCGAAAATGTCGCCACCGCGCCGCCGGTGCGGCCGACGCCGCTCGACCAGGACGGCCTGCTGGCGCTGTTCAAGCCCGAGGACACCGGCGGCAGCGTGACCTTGAAGCCGGCGAGCCAGGCCGACATGCGCGGCGGCGTCTTCGTCACCAAGCCCAGCCTCGAGGTCGTCTACGACCATGTCTGAGGCGCTCGGCTCTCCTCCTGTCCCTGTCGAGGACCTTGGCTGCCACGCCGGCGCCGACACGCTGCGCGCGGCCGCCGCGGCGGCAGGCAAGTCGGAAGTCCTCGATCGCTATGCTGCGGACTATCCCAAGGGTCCGCACGATCAGCCGCAATCGATGTGTCCGGCGTTTGGCTCCCTGCGTGTCGGGCTGCGGATGCGCCGCACCGCGACGGTGCTCTCGGGCTCGGCCTGCTGCGTCTATGGGCTGACCTTCACCTCGCACTTCTATGGCGCGCGGCGGACGGTCGGCTATGTGCCGTTCAATTCGGAAAGCCTCGTCACCGGCAAGCTCTTCGAGGATATCCGCGACGCGGTCCATGAGCTCGCCGATCCGGCGCTCTACGATACCATCGTCGTCACCAACCTCTGCGTGCCGACCGCGAGCGGCGTGCCGCTGCAGCTGCTCCCCGATGCGATCAACGGCGTGCGGATCATCGGCATCGACGTGCCGGGCTTCGGCGTGCCGACCCATGCCGAGGCCAAGGACGTCCTCGCCGGCGCGATGCTCGCCTACGCCCGCAAGGAAGCCGCCGCCGGGCCGGTGGCGGCGCCGGCGTCGCTGCCCGACCGCCCGACGATCACCCTGCTCGGCGAGATGTTCCCCGCCGATCCTGTCGGCATCGGCATGATGCTCGAACCCCTCGGGCTCGCCGCCGGGCCGGTGGTGCCGACGCGCGAATGGCGCGAGCTTTATGCCGCGCTCGATTGCGCCGCGGTGGCGGCGATCCATCCCTTCTACACCGCCAGCGTCCGCGAATTCCAGGCGGCGGGGCGCAGCGTCCTAGGCTCGGCGCCGGTCGGCCGTGACGGCACCGCCGCCTGGCTGGCGGCGGTCGGCGAGCTTTGCGGTATCGCCGCCGACAAGGTCGCCGCGGCGCAGAACCGTTTCCTCCCCGCCATCGCCGGGGCGCTTGCCGCCAAGCCGGTCAAGGGCCGCATCACCGTCTCGGGCTATGAGGGCTCCGAACTGCTTGTCGCGCGGCTGCTGATCGAATCGGGCGCCGAGGTGCCCTATGTCGGCACCGCCTGCCCGCGCACGCCCTGGTCGGAAGTCGATCGCGAATGGCTCGAGGCCAAGGGCACCCGCGTCCAGTATCGCGCCAGCCTCGAACAGGATCTCTGCGCTGTCGACGCCTTCGACCCCGATCTCGCCATCGGCACGACGCCGGTCGTCCAGCACGCCAAGACCAAGGCGATCCCGGCGCTTTACTTCACCAACCTCATTTCGGCGCGGCCGCTGATGGGCCCCGCCGGCGCCGGCAGCCTCGCCCAGGTCGTCAACGCCGCAATGGCGTCGAAGGACCGCTTTGAAACGATGCGGAGCTTCTTCGAAGGCGTCGGCGAAGGCCATGCCGCCGGCATCTGGGAAGACACGCCGCGCGACCGGCCGGAATTTGCGAAAAAGTACGCTGCCAAGATGACCGCCAACGCCAAGGCCGAGGAGGCGGTCGGGACATGACCCTCATCCTCGACCACGGCGCTTTTGCCGGATTCGTCATGATCTCTGACGGTCCTGGAGGTGAAGCATGGCGCTGATCCTCGATCATGACAGGGCCGGCGGCTATTGGGGCGCCGTCTACGCCTTCACCGCGATCAAGGGCCTGCAGGTCGTCATCGACGGGCCGGTCGGCTGCGAGAATCTCCCCGTCACCTCGGTGCTGCACTATACCGACGGCCTGCCGCCGCACGAGCTGCCGATCGTCGTCACCGGCCTCAGCGAGCAGGAACTCGGCCGCGACGGCACCGAAGGCGCGATGAAGCGCGCCTGGAGCACGCTCAACCCGTCGCTGCCGGCGGTCGTCGTCACCGGCTCGATCGCCGAGATGATCGGCGGCGGTGTGACCCCCGAAGGCACCAACATCCAGCGCTTCCTGCCGCGCACCATCGACGAGGACCAGTGGCAGGCCGCCGACCGCGCGTTGACCTGGCTGTGGACGCAGTTCGGACCGAAGAAAGTCCCGCCGCCGCGCCCGCGCGCTGAGGGTCAGGCGCCGCGCGTCAACATCATCGGGCCGATGTACGGCTGCTTCAACATGGCATCGGACCTCGCCGAGATCCGTCGCCTCGTCGAAGGCCTCGGCTGCACCGTCAACATGGTCTTCCCGCTCGGCAGCCATCTGGCGGACGTCCGCAAATTGGCCGACGCCGATGTCAACATCTGCATGTACCGCGAATTCGGTCGCGGGCTGTGCGAGACCCTTGAGCGTCCCTTCCTGCAGGCGCCGATCGGGCTGACTTCGACGACGCTGTTCCTCGAAACCCTCGCCGAACTCACCGGCCTCGACGCCGCGCCCTTCATCGAGCGCGAGAAGCATACGACGATCAAGCCGCTGTGGGACCTGTGGCGCTCGGTCACCCAGGATTTCTTCGGCACGGCAAGCTTCGGCGTCGTCGCCACCGAAACCTATGCCCGCGGCCTCAAGGGCTTCCTCGAAGGCGATCTCGGGCTGCCCTGCCATTTCGCCCATTGGCGCTCGGCGGGGGTCAAGCCCGACAACGCCCAGGTCCGCGCCGACATCCATGGCAACCCGCCGCTGGTGGTGTTCGGCAGCTACAACGAACGGATGTACCTCGCCGAAGCCGGTGGCCGCGGCATCTATGTGCCGGCGAGCTTCCCCGGCGCCGCGATCCGCCGCCATACCGGCTCGCCCTACATGGGCTATTCGGGCGCCACCTATCTCGTCCAGGAAGTCTGCAACGCGCTGTTCGACGCGCTGTTCAACATCCTGCCGTTGGGCACCACCCTCGACAAGGTCGATGCGACGCCGTCGCGGCTCGAACCCCAGCGCCAGGTCGCCTGGGCCGAGGACGCCCGCGCCGAGCTCGACGCGCTCGTCGAGCGCCAGCCGGTGCTGGTGCGCATTTCGGCGGCCAAGCGCCTGCGCGATGCCGCCGAGGCCGCCGCGCGTGCCGCCGGCGAGGCCGAAGTCACCCGCGCCCGGCTCGCCGCCGCGGCGGCACAAGTTCAGGCGCAAGCGGCATGAGCCCGGCGCTTCCCCTTTTCGGCCCCGCCCTTGTCGGCGCGCGGCCTCAACAGCTTCCCGGCACCATCCAGCCGGAAAGACGCCTGGCCAGGCCATACCGGTCTCGCATGGTGGATAGCCTGGAGGACAATGCATGAGTGAAAACAAGCTCGGGCCAGGTACCTACCTGACCGACGCCGAGGCGAAGGAAGTGCACAAGCTCTTCGTCGCCAGCACGGCGTTCTTCGTATTGGTTGCCGTCGTCGCCCACTTCCTCGTCTGGACGTGGCGGCCCTGGTTCGGCGCACCGCGGCCCTATGCCGGCGCCGAAATCATCCAGCAGGCCGACACGACGTCGGCTGCCCGTCCCACCGCCGGTTAAGGAGTAAGACCAATGTGGAGAGTGTGGCAGACTTTCAACCCGCAGCGAATCCTGAGCGCCCTGGCGATCTTCCTGTTCACCCTGGCGATCCTGATTCACTTCATCCTGCTCAGCACAACGCGCTACAATTGGCTCGACGGCGCCGAGCCGGCCGCCCCCGCGGCGCCGACGGCGATGCTGGAAGGCCCCGCCGGCAACGCCTGAGCGTTGCCGGGGCTGATGCCCAGGCAATCGCCGGAACAGTTGGTTGCGTGAGGGACAAGGCGAGACGGGTGGCGGCCTGACCAAGGTCGTCACCCGCTCGCTCCACTCGAAAACAGGCCCGCGCGGCCGGACGTCCGTGTCCGGTAGCTCGGGGGGAGGTGCGCCATGGCGGTGCTGAGTTACGAACGAAAATATCGCGTCCGAGGCGGCACGCTGATCGGCGGCGACCTCTTCGATTTCTGGATCGGGCCCTTCTACGTCGGCTTCTTCGGAATCACCGGCATCTTCTTCACCGTGCTCGGCACGGCGCTGATCTTCTACGGCGCGGCGATCGGCCCGACGTGGAACCCTTGGCTGATCAACATCGCGCCGCCCGACCTGAAATATGGCCTGGCGCTCGCCCCGCTGAAGGAAGGCGGGCTGTGGCAGATCATCACCATCTGCGCCGTCGGCTCCTTCTGTTCCTGGGCGTTGCGCGAAACCGAGATCTGCCGAAAGCTCGGCATGGGCTATCATGTGCCGATCGCCTTCAGCTTCGCGATCTTCGCCTATGTCACCCTCGAAGTCTTTCGCCCGCTGCTGATGGGCGCCTGGCACTGGGGCTTCCCCTATGGGATCTTCAGCCACCTCGATTGGGTGTCGAACACCGGCTATCAATATCTCCATTTCCACTACAATCCGGCGCACATGCTGGCGGTCAGCTTCTTCTTCACGACGACGCTGGCGCTGGCGCTGCACGGCTCGCTGGTGCTCTCGGCGGTCAATCCCGGCGAAGGCCAGGCGGTGAAGAGCCCCGAATATGAAGATACCTTCTTCCGGGATCTGATCGGCTATTCGGTCGGCACGCTCGGCATCCACCGCGTCGGGCTGTTGCTTGCCCTGAACGCCGGCTTCTGGAGCGCGGTCTGCATCATCATCTCGGGGCCCTTCTGGGCACGCGGTTGGCCCGAATGGTGGAATTGGTGGCTCAACCTGCCGATCTGGCGCTGAGGGAGGGCTGGACCATGGCTTATCAGAATGTCTTCACCCAGGTGCAGCTCCGCGGTGAGCTCGAACCCGGGGTTCCGCTCGACGCCAGCAACGAAGCCCGCATCGGCCCGTTCGGCTTCTCCTGGCTCGCCGGCAAGATCGGCGGCGCCCAATTGGGGCCGATCTACCTCGGCACGCTCGGCCTTGCCTCGCTGATCACCGGCACCATCGCCATCGTCATCATCGGCATGAACATGCTGGCGTCGGTCGATTATTCGCCAATCCAGTTCGTCCGCCAGTTCTTCTGGCTGGCGCTCGAGCCGCCGCCGGCGAAATATGGCCTCAAGATCCTGCCGCCGCTGCAGGAAGGCGGCTGGTGGCTGATCGCCGGCTTCTTCCTGACGGCGTCGATCCTGCTGTGGTGGGCGCGCACCTATCGTCGCGCCATCCAGCTCGGCATGGGCACCCACATCGCCTGGGCCTTTGCCAGCGCCATTTGGCTCTATCTCGTCCTCGGCTTCATCCGGCCGATCGCGATGGGCAGCTGGTCGGAAGCAGTGCCCTTTGGCGTCTTCCCGCACCTCGATTGGACGGCGGCCTTCTCGATCCGCTACGGCAATCTCTTCTACAACCCCTTCCATGCGCTCAGCATCGCCTTCCTCTATGGCTCGACCCTGTTGTTCGCCATGCACGGCGCTACCATCCTGGCCGTCGGCCGCTATGGCGGCGAGCGCGAGATCGAGCAGATCTACGATCGCGGCACTGCGACAGAACGCGCTGCGCTGTTCTGGCGCTGGACGATGGGCTTCAACGCGACCATGGAATCGATCCACCGCTGGGCCTGGTGGTTCGCCGTGCTGACCACTTTGACCGGGGGTATCGGCATCCTGCTGACCGGCACGGTCGTCGATAACTGGTACCTCTGGGCGGTCCAGCATCACTTCGCGCTCGCCTATCCGGCGACCGGCGTGGTCGATCCCGCCACGCTTCCGGGAGCACCGCAATGACGCGCATCACCGCTTCCCTCCTCGCTCTCGCGCCGCTGATCCTGCTCGGCGGCTGCGAGATCGGCACCAAAACCGTCGAGCAGGTCGGCCCGCGCGGCAGCGGCACCGATCTGGTTGTCCATAAGGCGACGACCCCCAAGGTCGCCGCGGTGCCGCCGCCGCCGTTTGAGCTCACCATCGATCCGGCGGGGCAGAAGGCCTCCCAGGCCTATCAGAACGTCCAGGTCCTCGGCGATCTCAGTGCCGACGAGTTCAACTACACGATGGCGGCGTTGACCAACTGGGTGTCGCCCGACGACGGCACGCTCAAGAACGGCGGTTGCAACTATTGCCACAACCCCGAGAATATGGCGTCCGACGAGCTCTACACCAAGGTCGTGGCGCGCAAGATGTTGCAGATGACGCGGGCGATCAACAGCCAGTGGCGGCCGCACTTCGCGGCCAGCGCCAATGGCGGCAACGCCGGCGTCACCTGCTGGACGTGCCATCGCGGCCAGCCGGTGCCGGCCTATCGCTGGTCGGCGGCGCCCGACGATGCGGCGACGCTCAAGGGCAAGAAGTTCGGCCAGAACACGCCGGGGATGACCACCGCGGCCTATTCGTCGCTGCCCTATGATCCCTTCTCGTCCTATATCGCCGACAAACAGGAAATCCGCGTCCAGGGGCCCAAGGCCCTGCCGCGCGGGCATGTCGCCTCGATCGCCGACACCGAGAAGACCTATGGCCTGATGATGCACTTCTCGAACGCGCTCAATGTGAACTGTAACTATTGCCACAACAGCCAGAACTTCGCGAACTGGTCGCAGTCGCGACCGCAGCGCGTTTCGGCCTGGTATGGCATTCGCATGGTGCGCGACATCAACAACAATTACATCAGCGCGCTCGGCGATGTCTGGCCGGCCAACCGCCGCGGGCCGCATGGCGACCCCTACAAGGTCAACTGCCTCAGCTGCCACCAGCAGAACAACAAGCCGCTGGGGGGCTATCCGATGCTAAAGGACTATCCGGGGCTGAAGGGCCCCGCCGCCCAGACCATGGTTCAGGCGGTGGCGACAACCCAGCCGGCAGCCGCACCGACGGCCGAGCCCGGCGCCGCGCCGGCGGCGGCGACCCCGCCGGCCTGACGAACGCGGCCGGCGGCCGTCGTCGCCGGCCGCCATTTGCTGCTCCCGGCCGCGGCGCCGATATTTCTGCGATCACGACTTCGGGTCCGGGGCGAACGTCCCGGGCCTATTGTTTTGGGGCGATGGTTGCCCGCCATCGCGCCATGCTAGCGTCCTGGCCACGGGGCGGGTCAGCGCTGGGGAGAGACACAATGGCGGCAGCAGCAGCAGCAGACGTTCGGGAGATCGACGCGATCGTCGTCGGCGCGGGCTTTTCGGGCATGTACATGCTCATCAAGCTGCGCGAGCTCGGGCTGACCGCGCAGGTGATCGAGGCCGGCAGCAATGTCGGCGGCACCTGGTACTGGAACCGCTATCCCGGGGCGCGCGTCGACACCCAGAGCCTTGAATATTCCTTCTCCTTCTCGGCCGAACTCGAGCAGGAATGGCGGTGGAGCGAGCGCTATGCGCCGCAGGCCGAGCTCCTCGCCTATGCCGAACATGTCGCCGAGCGCTTCGACCTCAAGCGCGACATCCGCTTCCACACGCGCGTCGCCGCGGCGCATTACGACGACGCCAGCAGCCAATGGACGGTGACGACCGACGCCGGCGACCAGTATCGCGCGCGCTTCTGCATCATGGCGACGGGCTGCCTGTCGGTGCCGACCGAAGTCACTTTCCCCGGCATCGAAAGTTTCAAGGGCGCGCTCTACCGGACGTCGCGCTGGCCGCGCGAGGGGCTCGATCTGTCGGGCCAGCGCGTCGGTTTCATCGGCACGGGGTCATCGGGAATCCAGGCGATCCCGGTGCTCGCCGAGCAGGTGGCGCAGCTGACGGTCTTCCAGCGCACCCCCAATTATTCGATGCCGGCGCACAACGGCCCGATTCCGGATGAGGATCTGCAAGCCTGGCAGGCCAATCGCGAGGACTATCGCGCCCGCTCACGCAATACGGCGCTCGGCTTCCTCTACGATCCGACCGACCGTTCGGCGCTCGACGCGACTCCCGAGGAGCGCGAGGCCGAATATGAGCGGCGCTGGCAGGTCGGCGGCTTCAGGATCTTCGGCGCCTATACCGACATCGGCACCGATCTTGCCGCCAACGCCACCGCCGCCGAATTCGCCAAAAAGAAGATCGCCAGCATCGTGAAGGATCCGGCCGTCGCCGACCTGCTGACGCCCAAGGACCATCCCTTCGCCAGCAAGCGCCTCTGCGTCGACACCAATTATTACGCCACGTACAATCGCGACAATGTCCGCCTCGTCGATCTGCGCGCGACGCCGATCGATCGCATCACCGAAACCGGGCTCGCCACCACCGGCGAGAGCTTCGATTTCGACGCGATCGTGCTTGCCACCGGCTTCGATGCGATGACCGGCGCGATCGACCGCATCGACATCCGCGGCCGCGACGGCGCGGTGATGAAGGAGCGCTGGGCGGAAGGCCCGCGCACCTATCTGGGGCTGATGGTGGCGGGCTTCCCGAACCTGTTCCTGATCACCGGGCCGGGCAGCCCGTCGGTGCTGTCGAACATGATGACGTCGATCGAGCAGCACGTCGAATGGATCGCCGATTGCCTGGCCTGGATGGCGGGGCGCCAGCAGGCGGTCATCGAGGCGAGCCCGGCGGCCGAGGACCAATGGGTGGCGCACGTCGACGAGATCAGCACGACGACGCTCTACCCCCATGCCAACAGCTGGTACATGGGCGCCAATGTGCCGGGCAAGCCGCGGCGTTTCCTGCCCTATGCGGCGGGCGTCGACGTCTATCGCGCGCATTGCGCCGAAGTGGCGGCGCGCGATTATGAGGGCTTCGTGGTCAGCGCGGCGGGCTGAGCAGGAGACCAGGAAGAGGGGCCCCCGGCGGGCAGGGCTGAGCCCTGCACCCATTTCGTCGGGTGCGGGCTCGCATTCCGAGGTTATGCACCGAACCAAAACAAAAGCGGGCCAAGGGCCTCAGGCCCTTGCCGCCGGAGGCCCTCTTTCTTCCCTCAAATCGTCCGCGCGACGACTTCCTTCATGATTTCCGACGTGCCGCCATAGATGCGCTGCACGCGGGCATCGCGCCACAGCCGGGCGATCGGATATTCGTTCATGTAGCCGGCGCCGCCGTGCAGCTGCAGCGCCGCATCGACGACGCGGCCCTGCATTTCGGTGTGCCAGAGCTTGGCGGCCGAGGCTTCGGCGGCGGTGAGTTCGCCGGCGAGCAGCCGCTTGAGCGCCCAGTCGATATGCGCCCAGCCGACCTGGAGCTCGGTCTTGATGCCGGCAAGGGTAAAGCGGGTGTTCTGGAAATCGAACACCGTCTTGCCGAAGGCCTTGCGGTCCTTGGTGAACTTCACCGCTTCGTCGAAGGCGCGCTGGGCGCCGGCCTGGGCGCCGATGGCAATGCCGAGGCGTTCCTGCGGCAGCTGGCTCATCAGATAGATGAAGCCCTTGTTCTCCTCGCCGAGGCAGTTGGTCATCGGCACGCGGACGTCGTTGAAAAACAGTTCCGAGGTATCGGCCGAGTTCTGGCCGATCTTGTCGAGGTTGCGGCCGCGGGCGAAGCCTTCGGTGCCGGCGTCGACGAGGATCAGCGAGGTGCCCTTGGCGCCCTTGTCGGGGTCGGTCTTGGCGACGACGATGATCAGATCGGCGTTCTGGCCGTTGGTGATGTAGGTCTTCGAGCCCGAGATGACATAGTGGTTGCCGTCCTTGCGGGCGGTGGTGCGGACGCCCTGCAGGTCGGAGCCGGCGCCGGGTTCGGTCATGGCGATGGCGGTGATGATCTCGCCGCTGATCATCTTGGGCAGATATTTCGCCTTCTGCTCTTCCGAGCCATAGGCAACGATGTAGTCGGCGACGATGTCGGACTGGAGGGTGATCCCGGCCGACGAACCGGCATAGGAGAGTTCCTCGCCGACGACGGCGTTGTAGCCGAAATCGAGGCCGAGCCCGCCATATTGCTCGGGGACGGTCGGGCAGAGCAGCCCGGCATCGCCGCAGGCGCGCCAGAAGTCGCGGGAGACGATGCCCTCGTCCTCGAACTTGTCGAGGTTGGGGATCAGCTCCTTGTCGAAGACCTTGCGCACGGTGTCGCGAAAGGCGTTGTGATCGTCGGTAAAGGCGGTGCGCATGGCGAGATCGAGCATGGCGGGGACTCCGGCAAAGGGCGTGGACTGGCGTTAGCGAGCCATGGTGCAGTGCGTCACCTGTCTGGCAAGAGAGGGCAGGCGCCTGCGACGGATTGTTGCGGGTCGGCGACGATGTTAGCCTGCCGACCTGCGATGGGGAGACAGCATGCGTGCAATCATCCTGACGGCGGCACTGGCGCTGGCGGGCGGCGCACAGGCGGCGACCCCGGAACTCGCCGCGCCGATCAAGCAGTTCATCGACGCGATGAACAAAGGCGACATCAAGACTGCCAAGGCAGCGACGACCGCCGACCTGACGGTGACCGACGAAGTGCCGCCCTTCGTCTGGCAGGGGCGCGGCGCCTTCGACGCGTGGATCGCCGATCTCGGCAAGCATGAGAGCGCCGCCGGGATCGCCGCGCAGAAGATGACGATCCGCCCGGCGTCGCGCGAGGTCGTCGCCGGCGAGGCGGCCTATGTCATCGTCCCGGCGACCTTTACCTTCACCCAAAACGCCGCGCCGATGCGCGAGCCGGCGCAGCTGACCTTCGCGCTGCGCAAAACCGCCGCCGGCTGGAAGATCGCCGCCTGGACCTTCACCGGGCCGAACCCGAAGCCGATCAAGCCCAAGGCGCCGCCGGCGCCGCCAGCCAAGCCCGCGGCCTGAGGCGCTTTCGCCCGATGGCTCTTGCTCGGCGGCGCCCCCCTGGCGGCCATATCGCCGCATTCCTGTGGTGCGTGCTGCTGTTCCCGGTGACGGTGGTGTTGCACGAACTCGGCCACTGGCTGGTCGCGCGCCTCGGCGGATTTCCGGCGCGGCTGCACTTCGCCAGCGCCGACGGCTTTCCCGAGGTGGCGCCTTTCGGTGGCGCGCCCGGCGTGGTGGCGCTGGCGACGCTGGCGGGGCCGGCGGTGACGCTGGCGCTGGCGCTCGTCGGCATGCGCAACCGCGCCCGCCCCTGGGGCCTGCCGCTGGTCGCGGCAACGCTGCCGCGCTTCCTCGTCAATGGCGCCTTTCTGCTCCAGCAATTGTTCGTGCTCGCCGGCATCGCCCGGCCGTCGGCGCCGAATTTCGATGAGATCGTCGCCGCGCGGGCGCTGGCGCTGCCGGCGCTGCCGATCGCCGGCGTCGGCGGGCTGGTGCTGGTTGCCGGGCTCGTCTGGCTGTGGCGCCGGGCGGGCGCGCGCCTGTTCCTGGTGCTGGTGGCGGGCGCCGTCGTCGGCATGATCGGCTGGCTGGGGCTGCTGGGGCCGCGCCTGATCCCCTGAACCCCCGGCGCCGGGGCGGCTGATCTTGCCAGCCCCGGAACGGCCCGGCACAGTCGCGCCATGCGCATCCTGACCTCCGCCCTGCTCGCCGCCCTCGTCGTCGCGGCGCCGCTCCATGCCGCCGACGACCCCAACCTCGCCCGCGCCCGCGCCGTGCTCAAGGCCCAGCCGATCATCGACGGCCACAACGACTGGCCCGAGCAGCTGCGCCAGGATTTCGGCGAGGGCTGGTGGCAGGTCGATCTCGCCGCCGACAGCCGCCAGTTCAAGCACCCGCTGCATACCGACATTCCGCGCCTGCACGCCGGCCAGGTCGGCGGGCAATTCTGGTCGGTGTGGGTGCCGGCGACGATCACCGGCCCCGCCGCGGTCAAGGCGACCTTGCAGCAGATCGACATCGTCCGCGGCATTGTCGCGCGCTATCCCCAGCATTTCGAGCTGGCGTCGACCGCCGCCGACATCCGCCGCATCCAGAAGAGCGGCAAGGTCGCCAGCCTGATGGGCGTCGAAGGCGGCAGCCAGATCGACAATGATCTCGCCGTGCTGCGCCAGTTCTACACCCTCGGCGTGCGCTACATGACGCTGACCCATGTGCGGCACAACGACTGGGCGGACAGCGCCAACGAGGCGCCGCGCGCGGCGCCGCTGACCGATTTCGGCAAGGCGGTGATCCATGAGATGAATCGCCTCGGCATGCTCGTCGACATCAGCCATGTGTCGCCGGGAACGATGAAGGCGGCGATGGCGGCCTCGGCGGCGCCGGTGATCTTCTCGCACTCGTCGGCGCGCGCCATCACCGACCATCCGCGCAACGTGCCCGACGATGTACTCGCCATGCTCAAGGACGATGGCGGCATCGTCATGGTCAATTACGCCCCGGGCTATGTGTCACGCGCGCGCCAGGAATGGGAAGCGGCGCGCGCCGGGGTGCGCGCCAGCTACAATGCGCCGCCCTATTCGGGGCTCTACATCGGCCAGCCCGATCGCGCCGCCGCCGCCTTCGCCGAATGGGAGAAGGCGCATCCGATGCCGAAGGTGACGCTGACCGAAGTCGCCGACCATATCGACCATCTGGCGAAGATCGCCGGCCATGATCATGTCGGGATCGGCAGCGACCTCGACGGCATCGACACCACCCCCGATGGCCTGGGCGGGGTCGAAACCTACCCCGCGCTGATCGCCGAACTTCTCCGCCGCGGCTGGAGCGAAGCCGATTGCGCCAAGCTCGCCGGCGGCAATATCCTGCGTGTGCTGGCGGCCGCCGAGGCGGTAGCGGCGGGGATGAAGGGCGAAGTGCCGCCGAATGTGAAGCCCTGACCACAGCGCGGGTGCCGCAAGGGGCCTGCCAGTTCCGCTCATGCCGAGCGAAGTAGAGGCACCTCCGCGCGCGGGCACGTGCCTCGACTGCGCTCGGCATGAGCGGGGTGGGCGCTGCCAGAACCGATAATGGCGGCCGGTGTCGCCACCGGCCGCCATTGTGTCGCGCCTGTCGCGCGGTGTCGCGGTTCACCCTTTGCCTCGCGGCGGAGGTGTCGCGTGCCGGCGCGTGTCACGGCACTTTCGCAGCGCGAGAGCCGTCCCTGAGGATCACCTCCCGGCCACCGGATCGCTCCCCCCTGGCATTCGCGGCCTCGCCACTTGCGTGCCGATCCCACTACCGCCCTGGCGTCGCCACCCTGCCTGAACCGCTGCCCAATTTCCGGCCGAAGCCAGTCTGTTGCACCAATCCGAGCGCGTAACCGTTTCTCTTCATATGGCATTTCTGCCGCCGTCAATTCCCGGTCACAAAGCGATGCTCTCACCAAAGGCCGAGTCGTCAAAGCGAAATATTTGCAACAAGACCTGTGGATTGCGAGGATATCGGGGATAAGCCCGGCGCCCGATCAGCCCGCCGTCCAGCCGCCGTCCATCGACAAATTGGCGCCGGTGATCTGCGACGCGGCATCGCCGCACAGGAACACGGCGAGCGCCGCGACCTGGTCGACGGTGACGAATTCCTTGGTCGGCTGCGCGGTCAGCAGCACGTCGTTGATCACCTGTTCGCGGGTCAACCCGCGCGCCGCCATCGTGTCGGGAATCTGCTTTTCGACGAGCGGCGTCCAGACATAGCCCGGCGAGATCGAATTGGCGGTGATGCCGAAGGTCGCGGTTTCAAGCGCGACGGTCTTGGTCAGCCCGTCGATGCCGTGCTTGGCGGTGACATAGGCCGATTTGAACGGCGAGGCGACCTTCGAATGCGCCGAGGCGGTGTTGATGATTCGCCCCCATTTGCGCGCCTTCATGCCCGGCACCGCGGCGCGGATGGCGTGGAAGGCCGCCGACAGGTTGATGGCGATGATCGCGTCCCATTTCTCCGGCGGGAAATCCTCGATCGGCGCGACATGCTGGATGCCGGCATTGTTGACGAGGATGTCGACGCTGCCGAACTCGGCCTGCGCCGCGGCGATCATCGCGGCAATCTCGGCGCCCTTCGACATGTCGGCGCCATTGTAGCGGGCGCGGACGCCGAAATCGGCTTCGATCCTGGCACGCTCGGCCTCGATCGCCGCGGCGTCGCCGAAGCCGTTGATCATGACATCGGCGCCCTCGGCGGCGAGCGCGCGGGCGACGGCGAGGCCGATCCCCGAGGTCGATCCGGTGACGACGGCGGCTTTACCCTTGAGCATGGCGATCTCCTCGATGGTTGCGGCTTCAACGCTCGACGGCGATGGCGGTGGCTTCGCCGCCGCCGATGCACAGCGCCGCCACGCCGCGATGGCCGCCGGTGCGCTCGAGCGCCGCAACGAGCGTCGCGATGATCCGCGCCCCCGAAGCGCCGATCGGATGGCCGAGCGCCGTCGCGCCGCCATGGATGTTGAGCTTGTCGCGCGGGATGCCGAGATCGTGCATGGCGATCATCGCGACGGCGGCAAAGGCCTCGTTGACTTCGAACAGGTCGACGTCGGCGACGTTCCAGCCGGCCTTGTCGAGCAGCTTGCGGATGGCGGGCACCGGCGCCGTGGTGAACTTGCCCGGCTCATGGGCGTGCGCGGCATGGGCGACGATGCGCGCCCGCACCGGCAGGCCCCTGGCCGCCGCCACGCTGGCCCGCGTCAGCACCAGCGCCGCGGCGCCGTCCGAAATCGACGAGGCATTGGCGGCGGTGATCGTGCCGTCCTTGGCAAAGGCGGGCTTGAGGCCGGGGATCTTGTCCGGGCGTGCCTTGCCGGGCTGTTCGTCCTCGCCGACGACGGTATCGCCGCCGCGGCCGGGAACGGTTACCGCGACGATCTCGTCGGCAAAGGCGCCATTGGCGATCGCTGCCGTCGCCCGCGCCAGGCTTTCGAGGGCGTATTCATCCTGCGCCGCGCGGGTGAATTGATAATCGCGCGCCGAGTCCTCGGCGAAGCTGCCCATCAGCCGGCCCGGGTCATAGGCGTCCTCAAGGCCATCGAGGTACATCGAATCCTTGACGGCATCATGGCCGATCCGCGCGCCGCCGCGGTGCTTGGTGAGGAGGTAGGGGGCGTTGGTCATCGATTCCATGCCGCCGGCGACGATGATCTCGGCGCTGCCGGCGGCGAGCGCGTCATGCGCCATGATCGTCGCCTGCATCCCCGATCCGCACATCTTGTTGACCGTGGTCGCCTCGACCGACAGCGGCAGCCCGGCGCCCAAGGCCGCCTGGCGCGCCGGCGCCTGGCCGAGCCCCGCCGGCAGCACACAGCCCATGAAGATCTGCTCGACGGCGTCACCCTCGATGCCGGCGCGGCTGACGGCGGCGGCGACGGCGGCGCTGCCGAGCTGGGTGGCACTAAGACCGCTCAGCGCGCCCTGGAAGCCGCCCATCGGCGTGCGGGCGAAACCGGCGATGACGATCGGATCGGCGGGGGCGGACATGGTCATCCTTTCGGGGGGGCAAACGGTCGCCCCCCTTTAGGCGCCGTCGACGCGGTCTCCAACCCCGTGCCGACTCAGGCGGCGGCGCGCATCACCTGGTTGCGGCCCGCCGCCTTGGCGGCATAGAGCGCCGCGTCGGCGCGGGCGATCAGGGTGGCGGCACCTTCGCCGGGCTGGCGTTCGGCGATGCCCAGGCTGACGGTGACGCGCGGCACTGGGTGCAGGGTCCGCGCCGCGATCCGCGCCCGCAGCACCTCGCTGAACTCATGCGCCGCTCGCGCGTCGAAGCCGGGCAGCACCAGCGCGAATTCCTCACCGCCGAAGCGCGCGGCGAGATGCCCGCCAGCGATCGACAGAAGTTCGCGGGCGATCGCCACCAGCACGGCATCGCCCGCCGGATGGCCATATTGGTCATTGACCGCCTTGAAGCGATCAACGTCGAGGAGCACCAGCGACAGCGGACCGCCGCCATTGTCGGCGTTGACAAGGGCAAGGTCGAGCCCGGCGAGCAGCCGGCGGCGATTGGCCAGCCCGGTCAGCGCGTCGGTTTCGGCCGCCAGCCGCAGCGCCGCCTCGGCTTCGACCTGCGCCGTCACATCGGTCGCGGTGCCGCGCGTGCCGATCAGCCGGCCGGCGTCGTCGCGGATGGCATGCGCCAGCACCGACATGTGGCGGACGCCATTGATCGTCAGGCTGCGCACGGTGACGCGCTCGCCCGATGTCGTCAGCCGGTCGCGCGCCGCGATCAGCAGGTGGCGATCGTCGGGATGGATGAAATCGGTGGTCATGCGGCCGATGCCGGCGGCGACCGGCACGCCGGTCAGCTTCACCCAGGCGGTATTGAGCGCGGTGAAGCGGAACTCGGCATCGGTCACATAGACGAGATCGCCGATGTTATCGACGAGGTCGCGATAGCGCGCCTCGCCCTCGGCAAGCCGCGCCGCCAGCCGGCTGCGTTCGGCGAGCACCGCGGCGACGGGCAGCGAACAGAGGAACAGTACGCCGAGCAGCAGCTGGAACAGCGCGCCTTCCTGTGCCGGCGAACGGCCGGCGACGGTGAAGGGGCCAAAGCCGGCAAGCGTCGCGCCGCCGCCGATCAGCGCGACAATCGCGATGGCCAGCGCCGCGCCGCGCGGGCCGAGGCGAAAGGTTGCCACCAGCGTCGCGGCGACGAGCAGATAGGCGACGGGTTGCGGCTGGGCGAACACTAGGATGCTGGTGGCGCCGACCACCGCCAGCGGCCAGAAGTTCGCCAGCGGCGAGGCCGGGACGCTGGCGGCATCGGGGTCGCGGAAGCCGCCGAGCGCCATGGTGAACAGCGGCGCAAAGGCGAGATTGCCGAGACAATCGGCAAGAAACCAGGCGCGCCAGGCGACCCAGAGTTCCAGCACATTGCCGCCGACGAGCGTCGTGTGGAACAGCACGCCCAACATGGCGCCGACCATCGGCGCGACAAACGCCGCGCCCAGCACGAACCAGACGAGGTCGCTGCGGTCGCCGAAATCGGGGCGATCGCCGAGGCGCGGCCGGATCACCAGCCCGGCGACCAGGCCCTCGACGGTATTGATCGCGCCAAGGCCGATCGCCGAAATCAGCGAATCGCCGAAGAGAAGATTGGCGGCGGTGACACCGGCGGCGAAGCTGACCAGCGCCGGCGGCCATTCCCGCGGCGGCCGGCTGACGAGCACGGCGATCAGCGCGGCATTGGCGATCCACAAGGCCGCGACATTGCCGGCCATGCGGCTGACCAGCATCGCGCCCACGGCCAGCAGACAGGCGAAGGCGCCAAGCAGGGCAGCGCGAAGCCAGATGGCGCCCCCCTGCCGTCCTGCCCCTGCCATGTCGACCCCCCGCGCGACAGCTTCCCTGCACTAGAAATCGTTACGCTATGGTTGTGTCAAGCGGCGCGGGCGCTGCGGGCGCCGGAGCCGGTCAGAATGACGCTTTCGACGCCATCGACAATGCGGAACACCGTACCCTGCGGCGCGTCGGCGGCGACTCGGACGCCGTGCCATTCCTCGCCGCCGGCCAGCAGCCCACGCAGCACGCGCGCGGTGACGCCATGGCTGATCGCCAGCACCGGCCGCGCCGGATCGAGGTCGGCGAGCCAGCTGGTCAGCCGCGCGGCGATGGCGGGGAACCATTCGCCATTGGGCGCGGGCACCGAGAACAGCCGGCGGTCGGTATCGATGATCGGGCCGACTTCGGCGACGATATCGGCATAATAGCGCCCCTCCCAATTGCCGACGTCGATTTCGAGCAGCCGCGCGTCCTGCCGCCAGTCGAAGAACGGGTGGCCGAGGTGTTCGCCGACGATCGCCGCGGTCTGCTGGGTGCGCCCCGAGGGCGAGACCCAGAGATCGCGGTCCGGCTGGGGGCCGAGCGCCTCGGCGAGCGCTGCCCCCATCGCCTCGGCCTGGGTGATACCGGCGCGGGTCAGCGGCGTGTGCGCCATATGGCCCTGCATGCGCGCCGCCGCGTTGAACACGGTTTCGGCGTGGCGAGCGAGAATGATGTCCATATGGCGTCCCCTTTGCGCTGTCCTAGCAAGCGCCGCCGCTTTCCACTACCGCCGCGCGCTGCGCACGCTATAGTCGCGCGATATTGCAGATTTGTCCGGGGGAGCCTGACGCCTTGAAGGCCATTGTCGAACGCGCCACCTTGCTCAAGTGCCTCGCGCACATCCAGTCGGTGGTGGAGCGGCGCAACACCATCCCGATCCTGTCGAATGTGCTGATCGAAGCGCGCGACAACGGCCTGCGGCTGATGGCGACCGACCTCGACCTTCAGGTCGTCGAGACGATCGCCGCGAGCATCGACCTCAACGGTGCGACGACGGCGAGCGCCCACACGCTGTTCGACATCGTCCGCAAGCTGCCCGAAGGATCGCAAGTCGAGCTGGCGACGTCGGGCGACAAGATGACGGTCAACGCCGGCCGCTCGCGCTTCAGCCTCGCGACCTTGAAGCGCGACGATTTCCCGGTGATCGCCGAAACCGAGCTGCCGACGAGCTTCACCTTGAAGGCCGCCGAGCTGCGCGAGCTGATCGACGCGACGCGCTTCGCGATTTCGACCGAAGAGACGCGCTATTATCTGAATGGCATCTACCTTCACGCCGTCGACGGCGCGGTGCCGCATCTGCGCGCCGTCGCCACCGACGGGCATCGCCTGGCGCGGATCGAGCTCGACCTGCCCGAAGGCGCCGCCGGCATGCCAGGCGTCATCGTACCGCGCAAATGCGTCGCCGAGGTGCGCAAGCTGCTCGACGAATGCGCCGATGACGCGCCCGTCGATATCGCGCTGTCGACGTCGAAGATCCGCTTCCGCTTCTCGGCCGAGGCGACGCTGACCTCCAAGCTGATCGACGGCACCTTCCCCGATTACACCCGCGTCATCCCCACCGCCAACGATCGCCTGTTGCGCATCGACGCCAAGAGCCTGTCCGAAGGCGTCGACCGCGTCGCGGCGATCGCCACCACCGAGAAGACGCGTGCGGTGAAGCTGGCGCTGGGCCGCGACAAGGTCACGCTGTCGGTGACCAGCCCCGAAAACGGCACCGCCGCCGAGGAAGTGCCGGCGGACTATGCCTCGCCCGAGTTCGAGGTCGGCTTCAACTACCGCTACCTTCTCGATATCCTCGGCCAGGTCGGCAGCGACCAGGTGGATGTCCATCTCGCCGACGCTGCGGCGCCGACGCTGATCCGCGAGAACGACGATTCAAAGGCGCTTTACGTCCTGATGCCGATGCGCGTCTGACCGTCAGGTCCCCTTTTCCCTTCCGTCAGCGCCGGCGCTCGGCGAGAATGTGCCGCACGGTCGGCTGCATCCGGGCATTGTAGCGCGCCAGCACCGGATGCGCGCCGCCGGCGCCGAAATGGGTGACGAGGTCGCGTCCGGTCCAATAATGCAGCGCGAAGCCCGGCGCTTCGGCGACGACCATGTCGCGACCATCAGGATTTTCGGGGTCGAGCGCGGCGAAGTCGAGCGCCACCTGCGGCGCCGATGACGGGCAGACGGCGAGGACATGGCCATGCCAGCCGGTGACGATGGCGCGGTGCAGGTGCCCGGCGATCAGGCGGACGACCTGCGTCTGGCCGGAGAGGACCGCGGCGAGGCGCGCCACCCAGGCGGCATCGGGGTCCTCGGTCATCCAGCCGCTGCCGGTTTCGATCGGCGGGTGGTGGAGGACGACGATCGTCGGCTTGGCCGAAGCGGCGAGCGCGGCGGCGAGCCAGGCGGCGCGGGCCTCGCAGAAGCTGCCGCCGTGGCGCCCGGCTTCGAGGGTATCGAGGACGATCAGCCGTAGCGGCCCCGCGTCGTGGACATATTGGACGAAGCCGCCGGCCTGGGGTGCGTCGGGGAAGACTTTCAGGAAATTGTCGCGGTCGTCGTGATTGCCGAGCACCGGCAGCAGCGGAAAGGGCAGCGCCGCGGCGATGGTCTTCAGCGTTTCATAGGCGGCGATGGTGCCGGCTTCGGTCAGGTCGCCGGTGGCGACGAGCAGGTCGGGGCGCGGATCGAGGGCGACCAGCGTGGCGAGGATTTCGTCGAGCCGGAGGCGGTTCATCTCCGCCGGATCGTCGGGATGGAAGCCGAGATGAAGGTCGGTGACCTGCGCGATCAGCATGTTCGCAATGGTGCCCCCCGCTCCGCAGTCGCTTCCCCCAAGCTACGGACTGTACCGCCAGAGTGACGCAAGTCGCGGCCGGCGGCAAGGTGAGGGCAGGTCGAGGTGTTGTTCGGATCATCTTGGATCGCGAAAACCGCTCCTGCCGAGCGAAGTCGAGGCACGTCGCCGCGCGGGGGGGCGTGCCTCGACTTCGCTCGGCAGGAGCGGATGTGATCGCATTGGAAGCGGACGGACCCTATGCTCGATCGGCGAGCACCGCGCGCGCCGCATTGTGCCCCGGCGCGCCGGTGACGCCGCCGCCGGGGTGGGTGCCGGCGCCGCACATGTAGAGACCGGCGAGCGGCCCGCGATAACTGCCATGGCCGAGCACCGGTCGCGCCGAGAAAAGCTGGTCGAGGCTCAGCTTGCCGTGGAAGATGTCGCCGCCGATCAGCCCGAAGTCGCGTTCGAGATCGAGCGGCGACTTGATCTGGCGGCCGAGCACCGAGGCGGCGAAGCCCGGCGCCGCCTTGTCGACGGTGGCGATCATCAGGTCGGCGACGGTGTCGCGATGGTCGTCCCAACTCGCGCCATTCGGCAGTTCGGGGGCGACATGCTGGCAGAACAGGCTGGCGACATGTTGGCCCGCCGGCGCGAGGCTGTCGTCGAGGGTCGAGGGGATCAGCATCTCGACGATCGGCGCTCTCGACCAGCCATGTTGGCGGGCGTCGATCCACGCCTGCTCCATATAGGCGAGGCTGGGAGCGAGGATGATGCCGGCGGAAAGATGCGGGCCGGGTTCGGGCTTGCAGGTGAAGCGCGGCAATTCGCTGAGCGCGACATTCATCCGGAAAGTGCCCGACCCCGACCGATAGCCGGCGATGGCAGTGTTGAAATCGGGCGGCAACAGCGCCGGGTCGATCAGCCGCTGGTAGAGCAGCTTCGGGTGGACGTTGCTGATCACCGTACGGGCGCGGAGGACTTCACCGCTTGCCGTCACCACGCCGACGGCGCGAGCGTTTTCAACGAGCACTTCGGCGACGGCGGTGCCGGTGCGGACACTGACGCCGCGGGCTTCACAGGCGCGCGCCATTGCCTGGGTGATCGCCCCCATCCCGCCAATGGCGTGGCCCCAGGCGCCCTTGACGCCATTCACTTCGCCGAAGACGTGGTGGAGCAGCACGTAGGCCGACCCCGCCGCATAGGGCGACGCATAGTTGCCGACGACGCCATCGAAGCCGAGCACGGCTTTCAGGGGCGCGCTTTCGAACCAATTATCGAGGAACTCGCCCGCCGAACTGGCGAAAAGTTCGAGCAGCGTCCGCTGTTCGGCCATGGTCAGCCGGCGCAGGCGGTTGCCCAACCGCGCCGCGCCGAGCAGTTCGGGCAGCGCCGCGCGCCAGCCGCGATCGGTGAGGTTCGGCGGCGCTTGGAGAACCAAGTCGCGCAACAGGTCGGCGATGGTTTCGAGGCGGGCTTCATAGGCGGGCAGCGCCGCCGCGTCAGCGTTCGAGAATTTCGCGACTTCGGCGGCGGTGCCGACGCTGCCGGTCAGCAGATAGCGGCCGTCATCCGTCGGCAGGAAATTGGCGAAGGGGCGGTTGACGACTTTGAGGCCATGCCTGGCCAGCTCGAGGTCGGCGACGACCTTGGGGTTGAGCAGCGAGACGGTGTAGCTCGCCACCGAATTGCGGAAGCCGGGGTGGAATTCCTCGGTCACCGCGGCGCCGCCGACGACATCGCGGGCTTCGAGAATGGTGACCTTGCGCCCCGCCGCGGCGAGATAGGCGGCGCAGGTCAGGCCATTGTGGCCGCCGCCGATGATGACGATGTCGTGCAACCAGTGTCTCCCCGCGTGCTGGCCGGCTTTGGCCTAGTTTCCGGTCACGGTGAAGCCTCGCCGCATTGGCCGGGATCCAAACGAGAGTGGGTCGAGGGGCTCAGCCCCTCGCCGCCGGAGGCCCTTCTTCTTCGCTGCCATGTTGCGAAAAGCACAACTCGGCGGGCGCGGGGAGTGCAGATATCGTGCGATCAGGGTCGCAGCCAAGATCAGGCGTCCCCGGCGCGCTTGTTTCGCGGGGCGCCCGCCGCTGGAAGCCTATGGCCTTGGGCAAGCCGCGCCGGCGCCACCACCGCATCGCCGCCATGGTCGCCGGCGCCGTGATAGCCGTGGCAGGTGCTGCATTCGGCGGCGACGCGGGTCCGCGAATCGGGTTCACCATGGCATTGCCGGCAGGTGGCGATCGCCGGCAGCAGGACGTCGGCCGAGACCTTCGACGCGCGGACGCCGGTGTGGCAGGCGGTGCACGCGGCGTCGCCGGTGGCCTTGTCGAAGATCAGGTGGCGTTTGTGCGGGAAAGCGCCCTTGGGGAGATAATGGTCGGCGAGGCGCACCGGCGCGATGGTGAAGCGCGTCGCGGCATTGGCCGCGCCGGTATCGACGACGCCGTGGCAATCGGCGCAGACCCCGCCCGGCGCGAAGATCGCGGCGATCGCGGCATCGGCGCGGGCGCGCGCCTCGCCCGGGCCGGTCAGCCGCAGCGCTGCCGTCTGTGCGGCGGCGAACTGGCCGGGCTGGCGGCGTTCGAAGGCGATGCGCTCGACGCCGGCGCGGGGCGACAGCGCCTGGGACAGGTAGAAGTCGCGGACGATGCCGGCGACCTGCGCCGGCTGGCCGTGCGGCAGGGTGCGGGTGACGCCGCCGTCGCGGGCGAAAGCGAGGTCGTGGCAGGCACCGCAGTTCTTCTCCATCTCGATCGGCTGGAAACGCACGCCGTCGCTGTCCGGCGTGTGGCAATAGCCGCAGCCGAGGGCGCCGCCGCTGACCGGCAGGCGCTGCTTCTGCGCCATGTTGGCGACGGCGTTGGTCGCCGACAGGTGCAGGTCATGCGGATAGACGAGGCCGCTCGCCTCGCGCGGGCGATCGGCGAGCGAGACGCGGGTGAAGCGCGGTGTGGTCAGTGACGGCGCGGTCACGATCGTCGGCCTGAACTGGGGATGGCCTTCCCAGCCCGGCACATTGGCGAGCGCGGTATCGCGCAGGCGGCCCGCCAGCCCGGCGTGGCAATCGGTGCAGAAACTCGCCGCCACCATCAGCGCGCCGCGCGGGCCTTCATGCTCCTTGTGGCAGGAAGCGCAGCGGCCTTCGGGAAGGTCCACGCGACGATGAAGATCGGCGACCAGCCCGACGGGCGTGACGCGGCCCCGCGTCATGCGGGCCGGAGCGGCGTGGTCCGGGGTAGCCGCGGGCGTGTGGCAGGCAGTGCAGGCCGCATCGCGGACCGACACAAAAGCCTTCTGGTGGCAGGCGCCGCAATCATGCGCGAGGCCGGCGTGCGCCGACGACAGCGGCCCCGAGGTCCAGACTTCGTCGGCGGCAAAGCCGGCAGGGATTGGCGCAGCGGGCGCCGCTGTGCCGTCGCCGCGCGCCGCCGCCGCGACCATCGCCGGGGGTGGCGCCCGGCTGCCGGCGAGCCACCAGGGCAGCAAGAGCCCGCCGACCAGCACCAGCACGACCAGCAGCCAGGCGAGGCTGCGTTTGCCGAGCATCGTGCCGCGCAGCGAGAAGATGCCGGTTTCGGCGGCGGGGTCGGCGGCGTCGCTCGCCGGGATGACGCGCTCGGCGGTCACTGTCACCGACCCCGGCGCCTCGCCGAGCCCGAGCGTCAGCCGGTGGCTGGCGAGGTCGATCGTCGGCGACGACGCAGGGTCGAGATCGGCGCTCTGGACGAAATTGCCGGCGATCTCGACGGGGACGCCGCCGGTCGCCTCGACGGCAACCCGCCCGCTGGCAAGCCGCGTCAGCCGCAGATGGCGCAGCATGACTCCGAGATCGGCGAGCTGGACGTCGCAATCGGTGCCACGGCCGACGCTGATCGCCGTGCCGACGAGGGTGCGCGTGCGGATGATGTCGCCGCCATCGGCGCGCTTGGCGATCTGCCGGACGATGAAGCTCATGGGGGGAAGCTCATGGGCGCCATCACCAGTAGAGGAAGACGCTGGTGATGTGGGCGGCAAGCGCGGCGAGCAGCGCGAAGGTCGCCGGCACATGGATGTAGAGCCAGATTTCGAGGCGCGACTTCAGCCCGATATGCCGCCGCGCCTGGGCAAGCGCGGCCTCCTTGCGTTCGAGGAGAAACAGGATCTGCGCCAGCCGCTGGTCGGGCTTGCCGGCGAGGCGCTGGCGCTCGACTTCGCCGCGCACCGCCGCCAGCGCCCGGGCATTGCCGTCGCGCGCATAGCTGCCGCCGAGGCGCTGCCGCAGACTTCCCCCAATATCGGTCTTTTCGAGGCTCAAGCGCACCAGCGCTGCATCGTCGGGGCCGAGCGGCTGGGCGGCATTGTCGAGATGGGCGTCCAAGGCGCGGATCGCCTCGAGCATCTGCGGCTGGGTGACTTCCTGGCGGTTGGCGCTGAGCTGCTCGGGCAGCCGGGCATAGACGATGATGCCGTAGAGGCCGGTCAGGATGACGATCATCATCAGCCCCCAGGCCAGCGTGTGGACGTTCCAACCGAACTGGAAGCCGCTGTGCAGCGTGCCGACGACGATCAGTGACAGCCCGAGCCAGACATGCGCGCTCGTCCAGGCCTTGAGCGAATAGGCGCCGCGGGTGATGATGCGCTTGCGAAGCCCGAGCAGCGACAGCCAGAGAATCAGCAGCGCGCCCAAGGTGCCGAGGCCATAGCCGAGCGCGGTGCCGCCATTGGGGCGTGGCGACTGGTCGATGAGTGCATAGGCGGCGCTGACGACCAGGCTGAGCGCCAGCGCCACTTTCCACCACAGGCCGCGACGATGCGTGAGGAAGCCCTCATGCGCCGTGTCGCGCGGCGCGCGCACCACGGCACGAGAAACAGGCGCCCGCGAGATCGCCGCGCGCGCCATCAGTCGGCACCGCGTTCGAGCAGCGCCACCGTCAGGAACTGCTCGGGGGACACGCGGATGGCAGCGCCGGTCGGGCAGGCGCGGACGCACGCCGGCCCCCCCGATTGCCCGGCGCACATATCGCATTTGATGGCCTTCTTTGGCGTCTCGACACCCTTCTTGGCGTGCTTGTACGCCCAGGCCTTGGGCGGCTCGCCGGGGCCAGGGCCGTTGCCGAACAACAGCCAGCTCAACAGCCAAGGCTTTTTCGGCGGCACCTTGTCCATGCGGATGACGCCATAGGGGCAGCCGCGCTGGCAATTGCCGCAGCCGATGCAGGTCTCGTCGATATAGACCTCGCCCGTCGGCCCGCGGTGGATGGCGTTGGGCGGGCAATCGGCCATGCAATGCGGGTGCTCGCAGTGCCGGCACGACGTCGGCACATGCAGATGGGCATAGGTCCGCCCCGCCTCGCGATCGAGGCGTGACAGGCCGTCATGCGAATCGGCGCAGGCCTTTTCGCAATTGTCGCAGCCGACGCAGAGCTTTTCGTCGATCAGCAGCACGTCGGTCGCCTCGCCGACGCCCTGATCGACGAGGAAATTGGCGACACCCGTGTACATGTCGACCAGCCCGCGGAAGCTGTCCTTCTTCGCTTCGATGAAGTTGTTGAGGCGGGTGCGGTCCGCCATGTCGGCGCGCAGCCGGGCGAGCAACTCGGGCTTGGCGTCGAGCAGCGCGCGGAAGGCGGCTCCCTCCAGTCGGATCACATCGGCCTTGACCGCGGCGCGGACGGTGGCGGAGCGCGGGCCACCGTCGATCACCGCCATTTCGCCGACATAGCTGCCGGCGGGCACATAGTTCAGGAACACCGGCTTGCCGGCGATCAGCTTCTCGACGACCATCGACCCTGAGCGGATGATGAAGATGTCGTCACCCGCCTCGCCCTCGCGGATCAGCGCCTCGCCGGCGCGGACGGTCTCGACCTTGGCGGTGGCGATGATGCCGGCGAGGTCATCGGGGGTCAGCCCCGATTTGAAAATCTGCTGCAGGCTGCGCGTCGTCGTTATGCGAGTGACCTCGCGGCCCGCCGCAGGTACCGCCGACATCAGCTTCAAGGCCGCGCCGCGCGAGATTTCGACAAGGATGCAGTCGCTGCCGGCGCGGATGGTGGCGCCGCGGCGGCGGCCGGAGATCAGCCCGACCTCGCCGAAGATGCTGCCCGCCGCCAGCGGCACGGTTATTGCTGGGTTGGCGGGGTCGACTTCGACGCGGACCTCACCTTCGACGATGCCGAACAGCGACGATCCCGGGGTGTTGCGCTCGAAGACGATTTCGCCGGCGGGAACGAAGCGCGCTTCCGAATCGAGCATGAATTCGCGCATCTGCAAGGGGCTCATGCCGCCCAGGATCGAGACGCGGCTGCGCAGGCGTTCGAGCCAGTCGGCGACCGAGCGCCGCCCCGGCAGCCCGGCGAACTTGGCTTCGAGAATCGGTTCGTCGGCGGGCTTCAAGTCCCGGTTGCCGTTGATGAACTCGACGACGTCATGCCCCTGGTTCATGCAATGCTTGATCAGCGGATAACCGGCGAGGGCGCCGACGACGAAGATCCCCGGCGCCGTCGTCTCGAACACCGGCGACAGCTTGGGATAGGCGAGACGGTCGCCTGACGTGAATTCGATGCCGCAGGCTTCGACGAAGCCACGCGGCGGCGCCGACCCCATGCGCGCGATGATGCGATCGGCGCGGGCGCGGACTTCGCCATCGGGGGTATCGAGGACGATCCAGCCGGGCTCCACCAGGCGCGGCGTCGTGCCGGTCATGATGCTGATCCGCCCGGCGTCGCGCGCGGCGAGCAGCGCCTTTACATTGGCGTCCTTGGCGGTCGAGAATTCGGCGCCGCGGTTGACGAGCGTGACGACATTGGCCTGCGCCGGGTCGGCAGCGAGGCCGAGGGCGTTCTCGATGCCGGCGTCGCCGCCGCCGATGACGAAGATGTGCTCGTCGGTGTACTCGCCGGGGTCGTCGAGCTGGTACTGGACATGGGCGCTGTCGCCGCCGGGGCAGGCGAGGCGGTTGGGGTTGCCCTGGGTGCCGATCGCCAGGATCACCGTATCGGCAAGAATTTCGCCGCCGTCGGCGAGCGTCAGGCGATAGGGCGGCGCATGGCGTTGCAGCTCGGTCGTCGCGCTGCTGCCGTCGCGCTTCCGCGTGACGATCTTCTGGACGCTGCCGGGGATCGCCTCGCCGGTGCCGGCGATCGCCGTCACTTCGGCATTGTAGCGAACGTTGATCTTCAGCTCGGTGGCGCGCGCATCCCAGGCCCCGAGGATCGTCTCGCGCTTGCCGGCGGCAAACGGCGTGTCGCCACCGGCGCGCAGCACCAGCTGTGCCGGCGTCGCCATGACATGCTTGCCCTTCTGATATTTGTAGATCGTATCGGAAAGATGCCCGGTCTTTTCGAGCAGCACATGGGCAAGCCCCAGCGACGCCGCATGCGCCGCGGCGCTGAGCCCGGCGGGCCCCGAGCCGATGATGGCGATGCGGAAGTGCGCGGTCATGTCGAGCCGCCCCCCTGCGACCGAGATG
Source organism: alpha proteobacterium AAP81b (assembly GCA_001295935.1). Lineage (GTDB taxonomy): Bacteria > Pseudomonadota > Alphaproteobacteria > Sphingomonadales > Sphingomonadaceae > Sandarakinorhabdus. The sequence goes on along the minus strand of LJHX01000019.1, from coordinate 3,485 downwards.
CACTCTATCAAAAGGCGCGCGCGCCGCTAGAGTAAAGCCTGCCCGGCGGTGGTGCCGGGGGAGCGTCGCGTCCCCATCATGTTTGCCGAAATCGGCCAGTTCGCTCTCATCCTCGCGCTTTTTGTCGCTGCGGCGCAGGCGGTGCTGCCGATGGCGGGCGCGGTGCGCGGCGATGCGGCGCTGATGGCCTTCGGGCGCTCGGCGGCGGAACTCCAGGCGCTGCTGCTGCTCACCGCCTTCGCGATGCTGATGATCTGCTTCGGCCGCGCCGATTTTTCGGTGGCGCTGGTCGCCGATCATGCAGCGCTCGACCAGCCCTTGCCCTATCGGCTGGCAGCGACCTGGGGCAGCCACGAAGGCTCGATGCTGCTCTGGGTGCTGATTCTCGCGCTCTATGGCGCGGGCCTCGCCCGTTTCGGCGACAATCTGCGGGCCAGCCTGCAGGCGCGCGTGCTGTCGGTGCAGGCGATGATCTCGGTCGCTTTCCTCGCCTTTTCGATCCTGACGTCGAACCCCTTCGCGCGGCTCGATCCGGCGCCGCCCGATGGCGCCGAACTCAATCCCCTGCTGCAGGACCCCGGCCTCGTCTTCCACCCGCCTTTGCTCTACCTCGGCTATGTCGGCTTTTCGGTGGCGTTCAGCTTCGCCGTCGCGGCGCTGCTCGAAGGCCGCGCCGATGCCGCCTGGGCGCGCTGGGTGCGGCCCTGGGTGCTCGCCGCCTGGGTGCCGCTGACCTGCGGCATCACGCTCGGCAGTTTCTGGGCCTATTATGAACTCGGCTGGGGCGGCTGGTGGTTCTGGGACCCGGTCGAGAATGCCTCGCTGATGCCCTGGCTGCTCGGCACGGCGTTGCTCCATTCGGCGATCGTCACCGAAAAGCGTGGGAGCCTTGCCGGCTGGACGATCCTGCTTGCCATCCTGACCTTCTCGCTCAGCCTGATCGGCACCTTCCTGGTACGTTCGGGCATCCTGACCTCGGTCCATGCCTTCGCCGTCGATCCGACGCGCGGCGTCTTCATCCTCGCGATGATCGTCGGCGCCACCGGTTCGGCACTGGCGCTGTTCGCGCTGCGCGCGCCGCAACTCAAATCGGGCGCGATGTTCGGCGCCGTCAGCCGCGAGGCCGGGCTGACGATCAACAATCTGCTGCTGATGGCGGTGACCGCGGTCGTCTTCCTCGGCACCTTCTATCCCGTCGTCATGGAGGCGGTCGGCAAGAAGATCTCGGTCGGCCCGCCCTATTACAACCTCGTCTTCACCCCGCTCGCCGTGCCGTTGCTGCTGATGGTGACGGTGGGGCCGCTTCTCGCCTGGAAGCGCGATAGCCTCGGCGTGTTGGCGAGGAAGCTGCGGCTGCCGGCGCTGCTGGCGGTCGTCGTCGGCGGCGGCATCGCTTTCGCGGCGGGGCCGGTGACGGCGGCGGCGGTCGTTGGCTTCACGACGGCGTTCTGGCTGATCCTCGGCGGCGTCATGATATTCGCGCGGCGCTGGACCGGCGCTGGTGGCTTTTCCTGGCGGCTGGTCCGCACGACGCCCGTCGCGGTCATCGGCATGGCGCTGGCGCACAGCGGCCTCGGTGTCACCACCGCCGGCGTTACCGCGATGAGCTGCTTTGCCGCGTCGAAGATCCTCGTCATGCGGCCGGGTGAAACCACCAGCCTCGGGCCGATGTCGGTCACCCTTGCCCGTGTCCACGAGCTCGAGGGCGTCAATTACCAGGCGCTTGCCGCCGAGTTCAGCGTCCGCGAGGGTAGCCGGATTATCCACCTCCAGTCGTCGCGGCGCTTCTATCCGGTCAGCCGCAACCAGACGACCGAGGCCGGCATCGGCACCAGCTTGTTCGGCAACAGCTATATCGCCATCGGCGACACCCAGCAGGGGCCGGGCGGCGACGGCCTGGTGGTGCGCATCTATCGCCACCCGCTCGCCGGCTGGATCTGGTTCGGCGGGCTGCTGATGGCACTCGGCGGCGCCGCGTCGCTCGCCGATCGCCGCTTCCGCATCGGCGCCCCGGCGCTGCGGCCGGCGGCAAGCCCCTCCGCAGTGCCCGCCGAATGAAGCGCCTGCTCTTCCTGCTGCCGGTGCTCGCCTTTGTCGGGCTGATCGCCATCTTCGGCGTCGGGCTGACCAAGGACCCCAAGGAACTGCCGTCGATGCTGATCGACAAGCCGATGCCGCAGTTCGCCCTGCCCGGCATCGAGGCCGGCGGCGGTTTCGCGACCGCGGCGCTGCGCGGCCAGCCGGCGCTGGTCAATGTCTTCGCCAGCTGGTGCGCCGCCTGCCCGCAGGAGCATCCGGTGCTGACCCGAATCGCCGGCGAGGGCTATCCGGTCTTCGGCATCGCCTGGAAGGACCAACCCGCCGACGCGCGCGACTGGCTGGCGAGGCTCGGCAACCCGTACAAGGCGATTGCGTCGGACCTGTCGGGGCGCGTCGCCATCGATCTCGGCGTCACCGGTGCGCCCGAAACCTTCGTCACCGACAAGGCCGGCCGGGTGCGCTACAAGATCGTCGGCCCGATCAGTCCCGAGGCCTGGGAGGGCGAGATCAAGCCGCTGATGGACCGTTTGAGGGCCGAAGCGTGAGGCGCTGGCGCAGTGGTTTGATCGCCGCGCTGCTCGCCGCCACCCCGGCGGCGGCGGTGCTGCCCGACGAAATGCTCGCCGACCCGGCGCTCGAAACCCGCGCGCGGGATATCTCGCAGCAGCTGCGCTGCGTCGTCTGCCAGAACCAGTCGATCGACGACTCTGATGCCCCGCTGGCGCGCGACCTGCGTCTCCTCGTCCGCGAGCAGCTCAGCGCCGGCAAGTCGGACGCCGCGACGATGGACTATGTCGTCGCGCGCTACGGCGACTTCGTGCTGTTGAAGCCGCCGGTCGAACCCGCCACCTGGCCGCTCTGGGCGGGGCCCTTCGCGCTGGCGATCGGCGGCGGCGCCATGCTGGCGCTGTGGCTGCGCCGCCGCGGCGCCGCGGTGCCCGCCGAGGCGCCGCTCAGCGCCGCCGAGGCCGCCGACCTCGCCCGGCTTGACGGCGGCTGATCCTGCCGCTTGAGCAGGCCGCCCCCATGAACGGAACGCAATGACCCTCTGGATCATCCTGACGCTGCTCGTCGCCGTTGCCGTCGCCTGGCTGACCATCCCGCTCGTCCGCCGCCATGAAGCCCGCGCCGACGCCCGCGCCGCGACGCTCGCCGTGCTGCGCGACCAGCTCGGCGATGTCGACAACCAGGTCGCCGCCGGCACCGTGCCGCCGGGCGACGCCGAGGCGCTGCGCACCGAGATCAAGCGCCGGATGCTCAGCGCCGGGCATATCCCCGAGGATCGCGCCCGGCCCCTGGGTGTGCGCGCGCTGTCGGGGGTGGCGGTCGGCCTTGCGGCGCTCGTCGCGCTGGCAGCCGGCGCGCTCTATTCGACGATGGGCCGGCCCGATCTCGGCGCCGCGCCCGGCACGGCGCCCACCGCGCCGCCGCCAGCCGCCGCGGCC
>LJHX01000189.1 GCA_001295935.1 alpha proteobacterium AAP81b | reverse complement strand
CCCCTCCCGCTTGCGGGAGGGGCTGGGGGAGGGAAGGACGTTCCCCCGGCGCCGGAGTTGGCAACAGGAGCAGTTGTGCCCGCGGCGGCCGTCTCGCCGCTGCAGCCCGCAGCAACTTCCCACCCCCAGCCGCAGGCGCTGCGCGCCGTCTCCGACTCCCCGCAAGCGGGAGGGGAGCGCGTTGTTGCTTCCCCGCTGGCGCGGCGCATCGCCGGGCAGCAGGGAGTCGATCTTGCGACGGTGACGGGCTCCGGCCCCAACGGTCGGATCGTCAAGGCTGACGTCGAAGCCGCCGTCACCGCGCCGCGTTCGGCACCCGCGCCCGCAGCCACCCCGACGGCCGTCGCGCCGGCAGCCGCCGAGACCGCTCCCGCCGCTGTGCCCGCGCCTACCCCCGCCGCGGCCCCCGCCTTCGCCCCGCCGTTCAGCGACATCCCGCACAGCGTCGCCAAGCTCGGCAATGTCCGCAAGGTCATCGCCCGCCGCCTGACCGAAGCCAAGCAGACGGTGCCGCACTTCTACCTGACCAGCGACATCCGCCTCGATGCGCTCTTGAAGCTGCGCGGCGAATTGAACACCGCACTCGCTGCCCGCCAGATCAAGCTCAGCGTCAACGACATGCTGATCAAGGCGCTGGCGGTGGCACTCCGCCTCGTCCCCAAGGCCAATGTCAGCTTCATCGGCGACAGCCTGGTCAGTTACGATCGCGCCGATATCTCGGTGGCGGTGGCGGCGCCGTCGGGGCTGATCACGCCGATCGTCGTCGGCGCTGACCTCAAGCCGATGTCGGTGATCGCCACCGAAATGAAGGCGCTCGCCGACAAGGCGCGCGACGGCAAGCTGGCGCCGCACGAATATCAGGGCGGCACGGCATCGCTGTCCAACCTCGGCATGTATGGGATCAAGCAGTTCGACGCGGTGATCAATCCGCCGCAGGGCATGATCCTGGCCGTCGGCGCCGGCGAGAAGCGGCCGTTCGTCATCGACGATGCGCTCGGCATCGCGACGGTGATGTCGGCGACGGGCAGCTTCGATCACCGCGCCATCGATGGTGCCGATGGCGCCGAGCTGATGAAAGCACTGCGCGAGGTGATCGAAAGCCCGTTGGCGCTGGTGGCGTGACGACAAAAAGTGTATCCCCCGGTCACACTTTTCGGAGCCGCGCCATGAAAATGGGGATCAAGGAGTTCCGCGAGCGGATCAGTGAAGTTTCTGCCGGCAGCGAAGTCGTGATCGTCACCCATCACGGCAAGCGCGTCGGTCGCTATATCCCCGAAGGTCTGAGCAAACCTGCCGCGGATATCGACATGAAAGCCTGGGTTCGCGGCATGGAGGAATTCGGGCGGGCGTGGCGGGCCCGAACGCCGAACTGGCGCGAGCTGCTGCGCGACTGCGACACACCTGAAGCCGAGATTGCGGAACTTGACGAGCTCGATCGTTGCTCCTGATCGATACCAATGTTCTGGTGCGATGTTGCCTGGGCCGGGCTTCCCGCCATGTCGAGGCGCTTCGCTACCGCGGTATCGATCTCGCGACTACCGCGCATAATGTCGATGAACTGATCGATCGCCTGGCAAACAAGTTCCTGCTGGCGGCTGATATGATCGACCAGCGCGTGCAGCGGGTTCTCGATCCGATCGAGATTGTCGGCCCGGAGCAATACGCCCATATGCGCACCGTCGCCGGTTCACGGCTGCGGGCGGGCGGCCAATCCGACTGGCCGGCGCTTGCGGCCGCACTGGCGGTGGAGGGACCGATATGGTCCGAGGATGTCGATTTCTTCGGCGTCGGCGTTCCTGTCTGGTGCACTGCCAATCTGCAATTCATCGGGGCCAACCATGCCTGAATCCTTCGATCTCGCCATCCTCGGCTCGGGGCCCGGCGGCTATGTCGCGGCCATTCGTGCGGCGCAACTCGGCCTCAGCGTCGCCATCGTCGAGCGCGAGAAGCTCGGCGGCATCTGCCTCAACTGGGGGTGCATCCCGACCAAGGCGCTGCTGCGAACGAGCGAAATCTATCATTATATGACCCATGCCGACGCCTATGGCCTCAAGGCCGACAATATCGGCTTCGATCTCGCCAAGGTGACGGAACGCAGCCGCAAGGTCGCCGGGCAGTTGAACGCCGGCGTCAAGACGCTGATGAAGAAGAACAAGGTCACCGTCGTCGAAGGCGAGGGGCGGCTGACCGGGGCGACGCAGCTGACGGTGAAGACCGGCACCGGCGAACGCATCCTCGATGCCAGGAACGTCATCGTCGCCACCGGCGCGCGGGCGCGCGACCTGCCGGGGCTGGCCGCCGATGGCCTGCGAATCTGGACCTATCGCCACGCCATGGTGCCGCCCGAGATGCCGACGCGCCTGCTGGTCATCGGCTCGGGCGCCATCGGTATCGAATTCGCCAGTTTCTACAGCGACATGGGCGCCGAGGTGACGGTCGTCGAAATGGTCGATCGCATCCTGCCGGTCGAGGATGAGGAAGTCTCGGCGTTCATGGCCAAGACCTTGGCCAAGCAGGGGATGCGTATCCTGACCGGCGCCAAGGTCAGCGACATCACCCCGGCGCCCGACAAGGTGACGGCGACGATCACCACCGCCGACGGCAAGGCGACGCCGGAAGCCTTCAGCCATGTCATTGTCGCGATCGGCATCGTTCCCAATACCGAGAACATCGGCCTCGAAGCCCTCGGTGTCGCAACGGAGCGCGGCCACATCCTTGTCGATGGCTTTGGCCGTACCAATGTGGCGGGGCTGCACGCCATCGGCGATGTTACCGGGCCGCCCTGGCTAGCGCACAAGGCCAGCCATGAAGGCGTCGTCTGCGTCGAGAAGCTCGCCGGCGGCTCGCCCCATGAATTCACCATCTGGAACATCCCTGGCTGCACCTATTCGCGCCCGCAGGTCGCCAGCGTCGGGCTGACCGAAGCCAAGGCCAGGGCCGCCGGGCGCGAGGTCAAGGTCGGCAAATTCCCCTTCATCGGCAATGGCAAGGCGATCGCGCTCGGCGAGGCCGAGGGGTTCGTCAAGACGGTGTTCGATGCCGCCACCGGCGAGCTGCTCGGCGCGCACATGATCGGCGCCGAAGTCACCGAGCTGATCCAGGGCTATGTCATCGCCCGCGGGCTCGAAACCACCGAGGCCGAATTGATGGAGACAGTGTTCGCGCATCCGACGCTTTCCGAAATGATGCACGAGAGCGTGCTGGGCGCCTATGGCCGGGCGCTGCACATCTGATCAGGCTGCCGCAACGTTGGGGGCGCCGTGCCATGAAGAAGTTTGTCCTTGCCCTGGCAATCACCATTCTGGCGGCGGTGCCGGCAGCGACGGCGCCGCTGGTCAGCTGCGCGAAACTGGAATGGAGCGAGGCAAAGACCGCCAATCCGGCGCCGGCCGACATATTGGCGCTGCAATGCCATAGCCGCTTCGGCGATCCCGGAGCCGGCTTCATCCTCGCCATGCTGACCAAGACCGGGCGCGGCGTTCCCGCCGATCCCAAGGGCGCGCGTGAACAGCTGAAGGTGCTGGCGACGGGGCGCAACGGCGGCGAGATCCGCGGCGCGCTGGGGGCGCGGACGCGCAGCTATGCGCTCGATGCCAGCGGCGCCGCCGCCGAGGAATGGCTGACCGCGGGCTATCCGCCGGCGATGCGCGAACTCGCCAAGATGATGCTGCTGGGGCAGGGGGGCGACAAGGACGTGCCCGCGGCGATGCACTGGCTCAACAGGGCCCGCGAGAAAGACAAGGAAGCCGCGATCCTGCACGATGCGCTCAAGGCCAAGGGCTTCTGATACTGATTGCGGCACTGCGCGCGGGGGCAGCCGTCGATTCCAGCCCGCCCGTGCTGAGCGCGCGCTGTCTCCCGCCCCGGCCGGGCGAAGTCATCGTTTGCGCCGATCGCGAACCGGCACGGTCACCGTGGCGATTGCCGTGCGGCAACGAACCAATTGTCGGCGCGCGCGGCACGGCCAGCGTCTCGCGCGAGCGCAATGCCCTGATCGAGCCCGACAACGCCAGCCTGGGCAGGCGCTCGGGTATCGGCCCGGGCGGTTGCACAGGCTGCCGCTATCGCGACTTCAAGCGCAACGTTGAGCAGGTGGCAGGGGCAGGCGACAGCCGCCGCCGAATCTTTGCCGACAGCGATTCGCGTTAGGAAAGTTGCGCAAGCCACGGGCAATCGCTGCCAAAATGGCGCTATCGCTGAAACTTCATGAATTGTTCGGGAGCGATACAAACCTAGAGTGGTGTCAGCGGCGGCGTCCCTCTCGCGGTTCGATCCGCCCGCCGCCTTTGGGCGCGCCCGGCTCCCCCTGTCATGCCGGGCGCGCCTCTTTTTTCAGGGCGGCGCCGGCAATGCCCGGCGGGGCGGCCGTCAGCCCGGCTCGAACCAATCGGCGCTCGCCACATCGCCCGGCTCACCGGCGATTTCGGCGCGGGTCATCAGCATCTTGCCGTCGCGAACCGAAAAGGCCAGCCGGCCTTCGACCAGCGCCAGCGCGTCCTCGCCGAACAGCCCGCGCCGCCAGCCTTGCAGCACCGGCAGGCCGTCGCGGACGCCCGCCGCCAGAGCGTCGAGGTCGTCGCCGCGGACGATCAGTTTCGGGGCGACGCCGCTTTCCTTGGCGCGGACTTTCAGCAGCAGTTTCAGGAGATCGGCGATCAGCGAGCCTTCGCTGCTCAGCCCCGGCCGCTGCGGTTCGCGCGCCGGCAGCTCGTCCAGCGGCAATGGCTCGGCGTTTTCCAGCGCGCGCATCAGGCGGTCGCCGATAGCATTGCCGCCCCAGGTCGCCGACAGCCCGCGCACCTTGGCGAGATCGGCCTGCGACCGCGGCGGCGCCGTCGCCAGGTCGGCGAGCGTCTCGTCCTTGGCGATGCGGCCGCGCGGCACATCCTTGTCCTGCGCTTCGAGTTCGCGCCAGCGCGCCAGCGCCTTCAGCCGGCCGAGCACCTCGGGCTTGCGGCTCGGCAATCGCAGCCGCGTCCAGGCCTTGTCGGGATCATTGGCATAGGTGGCGGGATCGGCGGCGCGCGCCATTTCGTCGTCGAGCCATTCGCCGCGGCCGGTCTTGCGCAGGCGATCGAGCATCTTGGGGAACAGCCGGGCGAGATGGGTAACGTCGCCAATGGCATAATCGAGCTGGCGATCGTTGAGCGGCCGCCGCGCCCAGTCGGTAAAGCGCGCGCCCTTGTCGACCTGCACCCCCGAATAGGCGGCAACAAGGTTGGTATAGCCGATCTGCTCGCCGAGCCCCAAGGCCATGGCGGCGATCTGGGTATCGAACAGCGGGCTCGGGGTCTTGCGGGTCAGGTTGTAGATAATCTCGAGATCCTGGCCGCCGGCGTGGAAGACTTTCAGCACTTCGTCCTCGACGAGCAGCTTCAAGAGCGGCGCAAGGTCGAGCCCGGCGGCCATCGGGTCGATCGCCGCGGCTTCGGTCGAGCTGGCCACCTGGACGAGGCACAGCTCGGGGTAATAGGTGCTTTCGCGCATGAATTCGGTATCGACGCAGACGAAGTCGGCGTGGGAGAGTCGCTCGCACAGCGCGGCAAGCGTCGCGGTGTCGGTCACCAGCGGATGGATATGCATCGCCCTGCCTTAAAAGCTTAACGTCGCAACCGCCAGTGCCTCGTTCGGGCACTGGCGAAAGTCCGCCGCTTGCGGCATGTCAGGCGGGTTGTGAAGGGCACCGCCATGATCCTGATCACGGGCGCCGGGCCGACCGGGCTGGTGCTGGCGCTGGGGCTGGCGCGGCGGGGTATCCCGTTCCGCATCGTCGATCGCCGGCCGGGGCCGGGGCTGGCGTCGCGCGCCATCGCCGTGCATGCCCGCACCCTCGAACTCTACGACCAGTTCGGCCTGGCCGACGAAATCGTCGCCGGCGGCATCCCGATCCGCCACATCCGGCTGCGCGAGGCAGGCATGGCGGTGGCGGCGATCGATCTTGCCGGCATGGGCGGCGACCTCAGTCCCTTTCCCTATCTGCTGTCCTATCCCCAGGACGATCACGAACGCTTCCTCGTCGCCGAACTGCGCCGCCTGGGGGTCGCGGTCGAGTGGAACGTCGAGCTGGTCGACCTCAGGGACGCCGCCGAGGCGGTGACGGTGACCCTCCATCACGGCCATCGCGAGGAAATTGCCGACTTCGCCTATGTCGCCGGTTGCGACGGCAGCCACAGCCGGGTGCGCGAGGCGCTCGGCATCGGCTTTCCGGGCGGCAGCTATGGGCAATTGTTCTACGTCGCCGATGTCGAACTCGACGGCGCGCGTGACAGCGACATGGTGATGAATTTGGGCGCGCGGTCGTTCGCGCTGCGCATGCCGGTGCGGTCGCAGGAATCGTCGCGGCTGGTCGGGCTGGTGCCGGCGGCGCTGGCGGGGCAGGCCGATCTCGGCTTCGAGCCGCTGCGGCGGCATGTCGAGGGCCTGCTCGGGGTCAAGGTGGCGCGAGTCAACTGGTTCTCGACCTATCATGTCCACCACCGCGTCGCCGAACGCTTCCGCCAGGGGCGGTGCTTCCTGCTCGGTGATGCGGCGCATGTGCACAGCCCGGCCGGCGGGCAGGGGATGAACACCGGCATCGGCGACGCAATGAACCTCAGCTGGAAACTCGCCGGGGTCGGCTGCCGCGGCGCCTGCCCGACGGTGCTCGACAGCTATGAGCCCGAGCGCATGGCGTTCGCGCAGTCGCTGGTGGCGACGACCGATCGGGTATTCCAGGCGGTGGTCAGCCCCGGCGTCGCGGGCACGGCGCTGCGCATGCTGATCGTGCCGATCCTCTTCCCGGTGCTGACGAGCATCGGCGTGCTGCAGCGGACGCTTTTCGAAACGGTCAGCCAGGTCAAGCTGCACTATCCTCATAGCCCGCTCAGCCGCGGCGAGGCGGGCGGCATCGCCGGCGGCGACCGGCTGCCATGGCTGGCGCAGCCCGACAATTACGCGCCGCTGCGGTCGCTCGCCTGGCAGCTGCACGTCCATGGCGATGTCGATCCGCGGTTGGTCGCCACCGCCAGCCGCCTCGGCGTCGCGCTGCACTGCTGGCGGTGGAGCGAGGCGGCGGAAAGCGCCGGCTATGCCGCCAATGCCGCCTATCTGGTGCGCCCTGATGGCTATGTCGGGTTGGCCGGCGCCGATGCGGGGAATCTCGCCGGCTATGTCGCGGCTTTCAAGCTCGACCCGACGCGGCGGTTGCCGGTCTGAACGAAAAAGGGGCGTCGCCGCGGCAACGCCCCCTTCCGGTGTCATGTGGTCAGGATCAGGCGGCGACGGCGCGACGGCGGCGCGCGGCGGCGCCGACGATGCCGAAGCCGGCGATCAGCATGACCCAGGTCGAGGCTTCCGGAACGCCCTGGACCGAGACGCCGTCGAGCAGGACGACCGGCGGCTGGCCATAGGGGGTGCCGATGGCGAGGAACGACAGCGTCTGCGTCGAGGCACCGGCGACGAAGTTGAAGCTCTCGCTGAACCAGCCCGAGAAACCGGCTTCGGGGTTGTTCCAGACCGCGGTCGACTGGGTGCTGTTGCCGAAGCTGACCTGCAACTGTTCGGTGGTGCTGCCACCGCAGCAGCTCTGCTGGCCGCCGGCCCAGTAGAATTTGACCGTGTAGGTCTTGCCGACGGTGAGGCCGGTCAGATCCTGGTCGAGCGACGCGCGATAGTCACCGCCGCCGTCGATCTCGACGAGCGGACCGCCATCGGGGCTGGGGCCGAGGCCGTTGTTGCTGCCGGTGTTGGGGCCGTGCAGCGCCCAGCCGTTGTACCAGAAGCCGCTGCTCGGCACGGTGTCGGCGAGGCCGTTCGGAATGTACCAGGCCTGCGCCGCGTGGCCGGGCTGGGGACCGAAGCTGTAATCGCGGACGATCCAGCCATCGATGAAGCCGCTATCATTGCTGAGGTTGGCGAAGCCGTCGCCCGACAGGATGTCGCCAGCGCCGGCATTGGCCGCGGTGGTGTTGTTGAAGCTGCCGTTGACGACGAGGTTGGCGGCATTGGCGCCCGAGGCGGCGGCAAGCGCGATCGCGGCGATGGCGATGGTCTTGATGGTCATGAACATATCCCTGGTTCGGCCACTGGCGGGCCTTTGATTGGGTTGGCGCCGGCACCCGACCTGAGTGCTGCTCCGACGACTCCCATGCAAACTCGGGACCGAAATGGTTAACTATTACGGCATGTTAACTCAACACTATGTCACTGTGATTGTTGAGGGAACCCAACAGCGCAGGTGAGCATCCGGCCGCGAAGCCGGCAAGCGGTGCCATATTGCAACACCAAAGGGTCGGAGGATTTTACACTGTCGTAACGACGTTACATATGTTGATCGCCGGCGCCCCGCCGGTCCGGCGCCGGCCTTGCCTTGACAAAGCGCCGATGCGCGTGTGTCAGCGACGGCCTCGCAAGCCCCCCTGTTTTCAGCCGAGAATGTTGCCCATGCACGCCTATCGCACCCATAACTGCGGCCAGCTTCGCGCCGGCGACGCCGGCCAGACCGTCCGCCTGTCGGGCTGGGTGCATCGCAAGCGCGATCATGGCGGGGTGCTCTTCGTCGATCTGCGCGATCATCATGGCCTGACCCAGATCGTCTGCGGGCCGGGTTCGCCGGCGTTCGAGACGCTCGACCGTGCTCGGCTCGAATCGGTGCTGACGATCACCGGCGAGGTCGTGGCGCGCGAAGGCGGCGCGGTGAACCCCAACCTCGCCACCGGCGATATCGAGGTGCGCGCCGCCGAGGTGATGGTCCAGTCGGCCGCCGCCGAACTGCCGATGCCGGTCGCCGGCGATGCCGAATACCCTGAGGAGATCCGGCTGAAATACCGCTTCCTCGATCTGCGGCGTGAGAAGGTGCACGCCAACATGATGCTGCGCTCGGGCGTCATCGCCTCGCTTCGCCGCCGCATGATTGCGCAGGGCTTCACCGAGTTCCAGACGCCGATCCTGACCGCGTCGAGCCCCGAGGGCGCCCGCGACTATCTGGTGCCGAGCCGTGTCCATCCCGGGAAATTCTACGCGCTTCCCCAGGCGCCGCAGATGTTCAAGCAGCTGCTGATGGTTGCCGGCTTCGACCGCTATTTCCAGATCGCGCCATGCTTCCGCGACGAGGATGCCCGCGCCGATCGCTCGCCCGGCGAATTCTACCAGCTCGATTTCGAAATGAGTTTCGTCACGCAAGACGATGTTTTCGCGGCGATCGAACCGGTGCTGGCGGGCGTTTTCGAGGAGTTCGCCGGCTTCGGCGGTCGCACCCGCTGGGCGGTGACACAGGGCGCCTTCCCGCGCATTCCCTATGCTGACTCGATGCTGAAATACGGCAATGACAAGCCCGATCTCAGGAACCCGCTGGTCATCACCGACGTCACCGAGCATTTCCGTGGTTCAGGCTTCGGCATCTTCGCCAGGATGGTCGAGGCCGGCAATGTCGTCCGCGCCATCCCGGCGCCGGCTACCGCCGAGAAGAGCCGCAAATTCTTCGACGACATGAACGAATGGGCACGCGCCGAGGGCTTCGCCGGCTTGGGCTATGTCACCCGCAAGGGCGGTGACTTCGGCGGCCCGATCGCCAAGAACCATGGCGAGGCGGGCATGGCGGCGATCTACAACGCCCTTGGCCTCGGCCCCGACGACGGCGCCTTCTTCGCCGCCGGCAAGCCCGCCCAGGCGGCCAAGCTCGCCGGCCTCGCCCGCACCCGCATCGGCCAGGAACTGGGGCTGATCGAGCAGAATACCTTCAAGCTGTGCTGGATCGTCGATTTCCCGATGTTCGAGCGCGACGAGGATACGGGGAAAATCGACTTCAGCCACAATCCCTTCTCGATGCCGCAGGGCGAGCTCGAGGCGCTCGAAACGATGGACCCGCTCGAAATCAAGGCCTTCCAGTATGACATCGTCTGCAACGGCGTCGAACTGTCATCGGGCGCCATCCGCAACCATCGGCCCGAGATCATGTACAAGGCGTTCGAGATCGCCGGCTATACCCAGGCGCAGGTCGACGAGAATTTCTCTGGCATGATCAACGCCTTCAAGTTCGGCGCGCCGCCGCACGGCGGCTCGGCACCGGGGGTCGATCGCATCGTCATGCTGCTCGCCGACGAGCCCAACATCCGCGAGGTCGTCGTTTTCCCGATGACGCAGAAGGCCGAGGATCTGATGATGAACGCCCCCGGCCCGGCGACGGCGAAGCAGCTGCGCGAGCTTCACATCCGCGTCGTCGATTGAGCGAGGGCATGATCGAACCTGACGAGACGATTCCGCTGCCGGCGGAGTTCGCGACGCGCTTCGAGCCGCAGTTCCGCCCGGCGTGCCAGCTGTACGTCGTGTCGCCGCCGGCGATCGTGCTGCCGGCCTTTGTCGACAGCCTAAAGGCGGCGGTCGACGGCGGCCCGGTGGCGGCGTTCCAGCTGCGGCTGAAGGACGTGCCCGACGATGACGTGCTGCGCGCCTGCGAGGCGCTGCTGCCGATAGCCCAAGCCGCCGACGTCGCCTTCATCCTCAACGATCGCATGGACCTGGCCAAGGTCGCCGGCGCCGATGGCGTCCATCTCGGCCAGTCGGATGGCAGCATCGCCGATGCCCGTGCGCTGCTCGGCCGCGATGCCCAGATCGGCCGCACCTGCCACGACAGCCGCCACCTGGCGATGGAGGCGGGCGAGCAGGGCGCCGATTATGTGGCCTTCGGCGCCTTCTACGACACCACCACCAAACCGAGCCATTATCGCCCGGCGCCCGAAATCCTCGGCTGGTGGACGACCCTCAGCCAGATCCCCTGCGTCGCTATCGGCGGCATCTTTCCGCACAACGCCGCGCCGCTGGTCGCCGCGGGCGCCGACTTCATCGCCGTGGTGCGCGCTGTCTGGGATCATCCCGACGGTCCGGGGGCAGGGGTGGCGGCGTTCGGCGACGTGCTCGGCTGGAAGTAACCGTGGTTGGCAGCGGCGGCAATCGCCGTTAAGAGCCGCGCGCTCGACTCAACGTCAGCGCAAGGGACCCGATGGTCGCCCATTCCTCGCTCATCACCATCATGGAAAAGGCGGCGCGCAAGGCGGCGCCCAAGCTGCGGCGCGACTTCGGCGAGGTCGACGCGCTGCAGGTCAGCCGCAAGGGGCCGGCCGATTTCGTCTCCAACGCCGATCGCGCCGCCGAGGCGACGATCGTCGAGACCCTCGCCCATGCCCGTCCCGATTGGGGGCTGCTGCTCGAGGAGGGCGGCATCACCGAGGGCAAGGACGGCGGCCGGGCGCGCTGGATCGTCGACCCGCTCGATGGCACGACCAACTTCCTCCACGGCATGCCGCATTTCGCCATTTCGATCGCCGCCGAGATCGACGGCGAGGTCGTCGCCGGCCTGATCCACCAGCCGCTGACCGGCGAGAGCTTCTGGGCCGAAAAGGGCGCCGGCGCGTGGCTGTCGGATCGCCGGCTGCGTGTCTCGGCGCGGCGCGATCTCGCCGACTGCGTCATCGCCACCGGCATTCCTTTCCGCGGCCATGGCGATGGCGCGCAATTCCAGGCGGTGCTCGGCGCGGTGATCCCCGAGGTCGCCGGGGTGCGGCGCTTCGGCTCGGCGGCGCTCGATCTCGCCTGGGTCGCCGCCGGCCGCTTCGACGGCTATTGGGAGACCGCGCTGTCGCACTGGGATGTCGCGGCGGGCATTTTGATCGTCAAGGAAGCCGGCGGTTTCGTTTCGGACTTCCGCGGCCAGGACAATATGGTGGCGCGGCGCGAAATCATCGCCGGCAATAACTTCGTCCAGTCGAAGCTGCACAAGCTCCTGGCGGGGGCGCTGCGCTGAGCCGCGACGCTTAGGGCGCTGTCGCGAGCAGCGCGTCGAGCTCGGCGAACTGCTCGGGCAGGGCGGCCGCCGATCCGGCGAGGCCAGCCTCGAGAGCTTGCGGCGAGGGGTAAAGCTCGTGCAGCACCAGTCGGGTGCCGCCGTCATGCTCCTCGAAAGTCACCGTCGTGACCGGCGCCTCGGGGTCCTCGTCGTTCGTCCAGACCAGCCGCGACGGCGGCGTCGCTTCGAGGTAGCGGCCGAAGAAGGCCATGGTGGTGCCGTCGTCCATCCCGAACACCAGGCGATAGCTGCCGCCGGTCCGCACATCCATCTCGCAACGCAGCAGCGGGATCGGCAGCGACGGCGGCACCCACCAGCGGCGGAACAGCTCGGCCTCAGTCCAGGCGGCAAAGGCGAGGCGGGGCGGCGCCGCGAAGTGGCGCGTCACCTGCATCTCGGTATCGGACAGGCGCTCGAGATGGGTGTGCGGCCCGGGGGCGGGCGGGCTGGGATTATCGGGCATCCATGGCGTCCTTCGCTTGCAGTTCCTCGGTGAGGCGATCGAGCGCGGCAAAACGCGCGTCCCAAAGCCGGCGATAGCCTTCGAGCCAGGCTGCCGCGTCGGCGAAGCCGTCGCCGCCGAAGCGGCAGCGGCGTTCGCGGCCGATCTTGGCGGTGGTAACCAGCCCCGCCGCTTCGAGGGCGCTGACGTGCTTCTTCAACCCGGTCAGCGACATGCGGAAATCGGTGGCGAGGTCGCTGATCGACGCTTCGCCGCGTCCCAGCCGCTCGACGATGCCGCGCCGGGTCGGATCGGCGAGCGCTGCGAAGGCGGCATCAAGGCGGGTAG
Source organism: alpha proteobacterium AAP81b (assembly GCA_001295935.1). Taxonomy (GTDB): domain Bacteria; phylum Pseudomonadota; class Alphaproteobacteria; order Sphingomonadales; family Sphingomonadaceae; genus Sandarakinorhabdus. The sequence goes on along the minus strand of LJHX01000189.1, from coordinate 40,947 downwards.
CGGAATAGTGAACCATCGGGTTCAGTATGGCGCGGCAGTCGCGGCGGTGCAAGCTTGCCGGTGCCGCGGCGCCTGCCTAGGATCGCCACAAGGATTTCCGGGGGAAAGCATCATGCGTTTCGTGTCGGCCGCCATGGCGGTGCTGCTGCTGTCGGGAACGGCGCATGCCGACGATACGCCCGATCCCGCCATGCTGGCGCGGATCATCGACGCCGGGATGAACCATGGCGAGGTTGTCGACACCGTCGCCTATCTGACCGACCGTATCGGCGGGCGGATGACCAATTCACCGGCGATGCGCGCTGCCGAAGCCTGGACCCAGGGGCGCTTTCGGCAATGGGGCCTGGCCAACGTCCATCTCGAACCCTTCGACTTCGGTCGCGGCTGGTCGATCGAGCATGTCGCGGTGCGGATGGTGAGCCCTCGCGTCCTGCCGCTGACCGCCATCCCAGTCGCCTGGACCCCCGGCACCGGCGCCGCCATCAGCGCGCCGATCGTCGTCGCGGTAGTCAAACGGCCGCGTGATTTCGCCACCTGGCGCGGCAAGCTCGCCGGCAAGATCGTCCTCGTCAGCCTGCCCGGCGACAGCGACGAGCCCAAGGAAGCGGCTTTCCAGCGGTTGACTGCCGAGGACATCGCCAAACTCGACAAATATGAGCCGCCGGTGACCGACAGCGCCCGCGTCGAGCGCAACCTCGTCCGCGGGGATTTCGGGCGCCAGCTCGATGCCTTTCTGGCCGCCGAAGGGGCAAAGGCCTGGGTATCGAAATCCTATCGCGACGGCGGCCTCGTCTCGGGTGAGGGCAGCGGCTATCGCGTTGCCGACCAGCGCCAGGTGCCGGGCATCCAGATGGCGGCAGAAGACTATCGCCGCCTCGCGCGCCTCGCGAAAGGCGCCGAGCCGGTGACTCTGGAAATCGACACGCGCGTCAGCTTCCACGACGCCGACACGCGCGCCAACAATGTCATCGCCGAAATCCCCGGCCGCGATCCCAAGGCCGGCTATGTCATGGCCGGCGCCCATCTCGATTCCTGGGTGGCGGCCGACGGCGCCACCGACAATGCCGCGGGCTCGGCAGTGGTGATGGAGGCGGCGCGGATTCTCGCCAGCCTGGGCGTCGCACCGAAGCGCACCATCCGCTTCGCGCTTTGGGCGGGCGAGGAACAGGGCCTGCTCGGCAGCCTCGCCTATATCGACCGCCATCTCGCGTCGCGTCCCGCCGATCCTGGCCCGACGCCGCCGTTCAACGCCGAGCGCCGCTGGCAATATCGCTACCCGATCACCCCCAAGTCCGGGTTCGGGGAGCTCGCCGCCTATTTCAACCTCGACAATGGCAGCGGCAAGGTTCGCGGCATCTACACCGAGGGCAACCCGGCGGTGGCGCCGATCTTCCGGTCCTGGCTGGCGCCCTTCGCGTCGATGGGTGCGAGCGCGGTCGTCGCCAGCCGCACCGGCGGCACCGACCATGTCTATCTCCAGACGATCGGCATCCCGGGCTTCCAGTTCGTCCAGGACCCGCTCGATTACGACAGCCGCACCCATCACAGCGACGTCGACACTTTCGACCATCTGCGCCCGGCCGATCTGCGCCAGGCGGCGGTGATCATGGCGAGCTTCCTGTGGAACGCCGCCAACCGCGCCGAACCGCTGCCACGGCCGCCGCTGCCGACCCAGCCGAAGGAGAGCGATCCTTTCGGCTATGTCGATCCCGACGAGCAGTAGGAAAGGCGCGGCAATCGCCGCCTTGCCCGCCGGGCAGCGCGCGCCTAGAAGGCCGCCAGCATCGCGTGCCCCCAGGGAAAGTCCGTTTCGGCCATGTCCGCCATCGCCTCGCAATATCTTGCGATCCTGCTGTTTTTCGGCGTCGCCATCGTCTTTGCCGGCATTTTCGTGGTGGCGCCGATCGCGGTGTCGGCGCTCGCCGGCACGTCGAAGCCCGACAGCGTCAAGCTCAGCGAATATGAAAGCGGCTTTCCGGCCTTCTCGGACGCGCGGACCAAGTTCGACGTGCGCTTCTACCTCGTCGCCATCCTGTTCATCGTCTTCGACCTTGAAGCGGCGTTTCTCTTCCCCTGGGCGGTGTCGCTGCACTGGGGCGGCCAGCCGGCGTGGTGGGCGATGATGGAGTTTCTCGGCGAACTGGCGATCGGCCTCGCCTATGCTTGGAAGGTCGGGGCGCTGGATTGGGAATGAGTGACATGCCGCTTCTGACCGAAGACCAGCAGGTGCGGCAGTCGCTGCTGCTGCCGCAAGGCAACCGCGACCAGTGGCTTGCTGATGTGAACAAGGAAGTTTCCGACAAGGGCTTTCTCGTCGCCAGCGCCGAGGACCTTGTCCATTGGGCGCGCACCGGCTCGCTGTGGTGGATGACCTTCGGGCTCGCCTGCTGCGCGGTCGAGATGATGCACACCAACATGCCGAAATATGATCTCGAGCGCTTCGGCGTCGCGCCGCGCGCCAGCCCGCGGCAATCGGACGTGATGATCGTCGCCGGCACGCTGTGCAACAAGATGGCGCCGGCGCTGCGGCGGGTCTACGACCAGATGTCGGAACCGCGTTACGTCATCTCGATGGGCAGCTGCGCCAATGGCGGCGGCTATTATCATTACAGCTATTCGGTGGTGCGCGGCTGCGATCGCATCGTTCCCGTCGACATCTACGTGCCGGGCTGCCCGCCGACCGCCGAGGCGCTGCTCTACGGCATTCTGGCCCTGCAGCGGAAGATCCGCCGCGTCGGGAGTTTCGAACGGTGAGCCTCGTCGCCGCCACCACCGGCAGCTATAGCTGGCCGGCCGTCGCCGGATTGGATGACGCCGAGGCGAAGCTGCGCGCCGTGCTCGGCGATGCCGTGCTTGCGGTCACCGCCCATGCCGGCGAGATCGGCATCATCGTGCCCCGCGACAGCATCGCCACCGTGCTCACCGCGCTGCGCGACGACACTGACCTGCGCTTCAACCAGCTGATCGACATCACCGCGGTCGACTATCCCGAACGCCCCGAGCGCTTCGATGTTGTCTATCAGCTGCTGTCGATGGCGAAGAATCTGCGCCTCAGCGTCACGGTGACGAGCGACGGCCGCGCGCCGGTGCCGTCGGTGACCGGGCTCTACCCCGTCGCCGGCTGGTATGAGCGCGAGACCTGGGACATGTTCGGCGTGCTCTTCGCCGGCAATGCCGACCTGCGCCGCATCCTTACCGACTATGGCTTCGAGGGGCATCCTTTCCGCAAGGACTTCCCGCTGACCGGCCATGTCGAGCTGCGCTATTCGGAAGAGCACAAGCGCGTCGTCTATGAACCGGTGAAGCTCGCCCAGGATTTCCGCAATTTCGATTTCCTCTCGCCCTGGGAGGGGACGGACTATGTCCTCCCCGGCGATGAAAAGGCCAAGAGCTGATGGCTGATCTCGCCGCCTCCACCGTCGCCTGGACCGCCGAAGACACCGCCGACGTGCTGCCGCCGTCGAAGCCCGGCAACGACATCCAGAACTACATGATCAACTTCGGGCCGCAGCACCCGGCGGCGCATGGCGTGCTGCGGCTGGTCATGGAACTCGACGGCGAGCTGATCGAGCGCTGCGATCCGCATATCGGCCTCCTCCATCGCGGCACCGAAAAGCTCTGCGAATACAAGACCTATCTCCAGGCGCTGCCCTATATGGACCGCCTCGATTATGTCAGCCCGATGTGCATGGAGCACAGTTATGTGCTGGCGATCGAGAAGCTCGCCGGCATCGAGGTGCCGCTGCGGGCGAAATACATCCGCACGCTGTTCGCCGAAATCACCCGCATCCTCAACCACATCCTCAACGTCACCGCCCACGCCCTCGACGTCGGCGCGATGACGCCGATCCTGTGGATGTTCGAGGAACGTGAGGCGCTGCTCGGCTTCTACGAGCGCGTCTCCGGGGCGCGCTTTCACGCCGCCTATTTCCGCCCCGGCGGCGTCCACCAGGACCTGCCCGACGGGCTGCTCGGTGATATCCGCGCCTGGGCCGACGGCTATCTCAAGGTCCTTGACGAGATGCAGGGCCTTGTCGCCGACAATCGCATCTTCAAGCAGCGCAATGTCGATATCGGCGTGATCTCCAAGGAAGATGCGATCGCCTGGGGCTTCACGGGCCCGTGCATCCGCGCTTCGGGGGTGGCGTGGGACCTACGCAAGTCGCAGCCCTATGACGCCTATCATCTGATGGACTTCGACGTGCCGGTGTCCGACGACGGCGATTGCTATGCGCGCTTCATGGTGCGGATGGAGGAGATGCGGCAGTCGCTGCGAATCATCTACCAGTGCCTCGATCAGATGCCCGCCGGCCGCCACGCGACGCTCGACCGCAAGGTCAGCCCGCCGTCGCGCAGCGAGATGAAGCGCTCGATGGAAGCGCTCATCCATCATTTCAAGCTCTATACCGAAGGCCTGCACGTGCCGGCGGGGCAGGTCTATGTCGCCACCGAAAGCCCCAAGGGCGAGTTCGGGGTTTTCATGGTTGCCGATGGCACCAACAAGCCCTATCGCTGCCACATCCGCGCGACGGGCATGGCGCATCTCCAGGCGATGGATTTCCTCTGCAAGGGCCATATGCTCGCCGATGCGCCGGCGATCCTGGGGTCGCTCGATATCGTTTTCGGCGAGGTCGATCGGTGATAGATTGTCGTTGCCTTTAGCGGAAACGATCGGATGCCCGAAGCGACGAATGAACTGATGCTGGAGATCCTGCGCAAGATGCAGGGCCAGATGTCGCAGATCTTGCTCAAGCTCGGCGACATCGAAGGCCGAGTCGCAACCCTTGAGGAAGCCACTGCGAGCATGTCGGCGCGGATTGCGTCGGTGGAAGTGACGGTCTCGGGCACCCACAAGCGGATCGACCGGATCGAGCATCGCCTTGATCGCATTGAAACCCGGCTCAGCCTCGTCGAAGCATGAGCCCGGCACGTTGCGATCCGGGCATTGCCTCGTGGTTGGGCTGTCTCCGCCCTTGCCCGAAGACCGCCGGCCGGTGATGCTTTGGGGGATAATCACCGCGGCCGACGACCTGATGCATCGTCACGCGCGGCTGCTCGACGCGATCGGTATCGTGGGCTTCGTCCTGGGCTGTGCCAGCTATGCCGGCTTCCTCCGCTTGCCGACGCTGGTCGTGCTCCCGGCCGCGCTCGGCACGATCCTGGCCGTGCTGCGCTATGCCGTTTGGGACGGCTTTGTGACGCCCAGGCTGGAGGCGCGTCGCGAGCAGCGCGACCGTGGGCCGTGAAGGCGGCGTCTGGCCGGCGAGCCGGCAGGATTTGTCATCGGCCGCCGTCCTGTGCCAAGAACGGTCGGCGGGGCGGCGATCGGCCGCGTCGCGCAGGTCTTGCTATCGGGGGTGGATGAGGCAATGCAACTTCTCGACAATGAATCGGTGTTCATCGCGCTGCTGTTGGCGGATTTCGCGCTCTGGTCGACACAGCGCGAGCCGGGCGTATTCACCAGCCTGCTGGTGCTGATCACGCTGCTCGGCGCCGCCTATATGGTCTTGCGGATGGCCATCAACCGGCTGTAATCGGCGCAGCGGCGCCGCGGCCGCAGGTGGAGTGAGTTAGTTGATGAAGGACGCTGCACAGGCACGGGCGCCGGTGGCGCGGCGCGTGTTGGTCCTCAGCGCCCTGGACAGCGCGAAATGACCTCCTCGACCTACACCCCGGTCTCGCAGCAGAACCCCGGCACGCCGCCGCGCGAATTCGTCGATTTCGCCTGGACGGCCGACAACGCCGCCGAGGCAGCGCGGATCATCGCGCTCTACCCGGCGGGACGCCAGGCGTCGGCGGTGATGCCGCTGCTCTGGCTGGCGCAGTATCAGATGCGCGACGCGACCGGCTCGGCGTGGCTGCCGGTGCCGGTGATCGAGTTCGTCGCCCGCCAGCTCGGCATGCCCTATATCCGCGCCTATGAGGTCGCCAGCTTCTACACCATGTACAATCTGAAGCCGGTTGGCCGCTTCCACGTACAGGTCTGCGGCACGACGCCGTGTCAGCTGCGCGGCAGCGACGACATCATGCGCGCCTGCAAGGACAAGGGGTTGAAGAAGGGCGGCAGTACGCCCGATGGCCTGTTCACCCTGACCGAGGTCGAATGCCTCGGCGCCTGCGCCAATGCGCCGATGGTCCAGATCAACGACGACAATTACGAAGACCTGACCTACGACAGCATGACGGCGATCCTCGAAGCGCTGGCGCGCGGCGAGATGCCGACGCCGGGCAGCGCGATCGGCCGCACCGCGAGTTGCCCCGAGGGCGGGCCGACGTCGCTGCTGGAGGTGGCGGGATGACCGGCGCCGATTTGTCCTTTCTCGATCAGATGCTGCGCGAGATCCGTGCCGACGTCGGCGATATCAAGCGCGATATCCATCGCCTCGAATTGCGCCAGACTGTCGTCGAAGGTCATCTGACCAATGTTGTCGTCACCTTGCAGGGCATCCGCGAAGAGCTCGATGAAATGCGGGGCGACCTGCGGGTAATCAAGCGTCGCCTCGACCTGGTGGAAGCACCATGATGACGACACCGCTTCGCGCCTTGCGAAGCAGAACGCCGGCGATGGGTAGCGCCTTTGGCCGTCCAGCGGGCTGCCCCAAAGGCGATCCCGCTACACAGCTCGGGATGACAAGCATGACCGAAGTCGATGGCTCGCTCATCCTGTCGATCCTGCAGAAAATGCAGGGCGATGTTGCTGAGATCAAGCAGGAAGTCCGCGATCTCAATGTCCGCGTCGGCATTATGGGATCGCATATGCGTGGTCTGATTGCTGCCCAACAGCTTACCAATGAACGGTTGGACCGGCTCGATGTCCGAATCGAACGTATCGAGCGTCGCCTCGATCTGGTGGATGCCCACTGATGCTCGCTGACAAAGATCGCATTTTCACCAACCTCTACGGCTTCCAGCCGTGGAGCCTCGACGCGGCCCGCCATCGCGGTGACTGGGAGGACACCAGGAGCCTGCTCGCCCTCGGCCCCGACGCCATCGTCGATGCCATCAAGGCGTCCGGCCTGCGCGGCCGCGGCGGCGCCGGCTTCCCGACCGGCATGAAGTGGAGCTTCATGCCCAAGACGCCCAATCCGGCGCGCCCCTCCTACCTCGTCATCAACGCCGATGAATCCGAGCCTGGGTCGTGCAAGGATCGCGAGATCATCCGCCACGATCCCCACAAGCTGATCGAAGGCGCGCTCGTCGCCGGCTTCGCGATGCGCGCCGTGGCCGCTTTCATCTACATTCGCGGCGAATATATCCGCGAGGCCGAAACGCTCTTCGCCGCCGTCCGCGAGGCCTATGCCGCCGGGCTGATCGGCAAGAACGCCTGTGGCTCGGGCTATGATTTCGACGTCGTCGTCCATCGCGGCGCCGGCGCGTACATCTGCGGCGAGGAAACCGCGATGCTCGAAAGCCTCGAGGGCAAGAAGGGTCAGCCGCGGTTGAAACCGCCGTTCCCCGCCGGCGCCGGCCTCTATGGCAATCCGACAACGGTCAACAATGTCGAATCGATCGCCGTCGCGCCGACCATCCTGCGCCGCGGTGCCGCCTGGTTCGCCGCCATCGGCCGCCCGAAGAACGAGGGCACCAAGCTTTTCCAGATCAGCGGCCATGTCAACAAGCCGTGCGTCGTCGAGGACGCGATGTCGGTGCCCTTCCGCGAGCTGATCGACACGCATTGCGGCGGCATCCGCGGCGGATGGGACAATCTTCTCGCCGTCATCCCCGGCGGCTCATCGGTGCCGCTGGTGCCGGCGCATCAGATCATTGACGCGCCGATGGATTTCGACGGCTTGCGCGATCTGAAATCGGGGCTCGGCACGGCGGCGATCATCGTCATGGACAAGTCGACCGACATCGTTCGCGCCATTGCCCGGCTCAGCTACTTCTACAAGCACGAAAGCTGCGGCCAGTGCACGCCGTGCCGCGAGGGCACCGGCTGGATGTGGCGGGTCATGGAGCGCCTCGTCACCGGCGACGCCGAGCCGCACGAGATCGACCTGCTGCTCGAAGTGACCACCGAAATCGAGGGCCACACCATCTGCGCGCTGGGCGACGCCGCCGCCTGGCCGATCCAGGGGCTGATGCGCCACTTCCGCCCCGAGGTCGAAGCCCGCATCGCCCGCCGCAAGGGTTTTGTGCAAGTGCCGAACGCGATCGCGGCGGAATAGCTCCCCTCCCGCTCCCGGGGAGTCGAAGACGGCGCGCAGCGCCAGCGGCTGGGGGAGAGAAGCTCCGCGGCCGGGGGGCGTTCCGTCCGCCAAAGTAGGCCTGATCCCGGGTCAAGCCCGGGATGACCCCTTCAGTTCGAGAGTATCAGACTTTCCCCGCCAGATAAGCCGCCACCGTATCGAGAAGCGCCAGCCGCTCCTTCTTCATCGCTTCGATCCGCTCGTAGGTCGCCGGGTCGTCGCCGGCCTCGGCATGGACGATCGCCTGGTCGAGCGCGTCGAAGTCTTCCGCCAGGCCCTGGAAATGCGCATCGTCGATCTTCAACGTCGCGATCAGCGCGCTGTGTTCGGGAAAGGCATCGTGGAGATGCTGGGCAATATGGGTCATCGGGAGGCTCCTTCGCCATCGTAACGCCCCGCAGCGACATTGGCCCCCGCGCGTGACCGTCGGCGCAAAGCCCGCTAGGTTCGGCGCCGAGATGTGCAACCGCTTCCGCATGACCGCCAGCCGCATCGAGCTGCTGAAGCGCTTCAGTATCGACGGCGCCGCCGAGATCGATCCGGTCAGCCTGCTGCCGCCCGAGCTGTTCCCGAAGCGCATCGGCTGGGTGGTCCGCCAGGATAGCGCCGGCCGTCACCTCGCAGCGATGCGCTGGGGCTTCCCGCCGCCCGCCGTCGGCCGCGCGCCGGTCACCAACGTCCGCAACCTCGCCTCGCCCTTCTGGCGCAGCGCGCTGGCCAATCCCGAACGCCGCTGCCTGGTGCCGGTCAGCGACTTTTGCGAATGGCAGGGCGAAAGCGGCGCCAAGATCGCGCATTGGTTTCGCGTTGTCGATCGGTCGCTGTTCGCCTTTGCCGGCATCTGGCGGCCAACGGCGGAAGGTGACGTCTTTGCCTTCCTGACCTGCGACCCCAATCCGCTCGTCGCCGCGGTCCACCCCAAGGCGATGCCGGTGATCCTTCCCGAGGAAGACGAGGCGCGCTGGCTGGCGGGAGACCCCGCCGAGGCGCTGGCGGTGGCTTTCCCGTCGCAGTTGATGGCGGTCGACGCGAGTTAGACGTCGACCGCTGCATCAAGGCCTTTCCCACCCCCAGCCGCTGGCGCTGCGCGCCGTCTTCGACTCCCCGCGAGCGGGAGGGGAACACGGGTCAGCCGCGCGGTGCGCCGGGGTGTTCGCGCAGCGCCGGAATGACGGCACCCCTTTCAGCGGCGTTGTAGCGGTCGATCGATTCGATGATCAGTCGCTCGGCGGTGGCGCGATCCTGCCAGCCCTGGAACTTGACCCATTTGCCGGGCTCCAGGTCCTTGTAATGGGTGAAGAAATGCTCAATCTGCTGGAGCAGGATCGCCGGCAGGTCGGTATATTCGGCGACATTGGCGTAATAGGGATGGACCTTGTTGACGCTGACGCACAGCAGCTTGGCGTCGCCGCCGGCGTCATCCTCCATCATCATCACGCCGACCGGGCGGACGCGGCTGATGCACCCCGGCACGAAGGGCGTGCGCGCGACGACGAGCGCGTCGATGGGGTCGCCATCGTCGGCGAGCGTATGCGGGATGAAGCCATAGTTGGTCGGATAGCGCATTGCGGTGTGGAGGATGCGATCGACGAACAGCGCGCCCGAGGCCTTGTCGAGCTCATATTTGACCGGCTCGCCGCCCAGCGGGCATTCGATGACGACATTGACGTCGTGCGGCGGGTTCACGCCGATCGGAATCTGGTCGATGCGCATGCGGGCCTCTCTTGTTTTGGGGCGGCTTAGGCGAAGGTTGCGCCGGCGTCCACGGTGAAGCGATTGCGGAAAGGTGACTTTATGGCGTGGGTGGCACTGGTGCTCGGCGGGCTGTTCGAGGTGGGGTTCACCACCGCGCTGCGTTTCGTCGACGGTTTCCGTAACGGCCTGTGGGTGGCGGCGTTCCTGGTTTCGGTCAGCCTGTCGATGGGCTTGCTCGAATATGCCGGGCGGACGATCCCGCTCGGCACCGCCTATGCGGTATGGGCAGGCATCGGCGCCGCCGGCACCGCGGTGCTCGGCATCGCGCTGTTCGGCGAGCCGGCGAGCGCGGCGCGGCTGGCGCTGCTGGCGGGGCTGATCCTGTGTATTGTCGGGTTGAAGCTGGTGGGGTGATCGGTCAGGGCAGCGGCGTCAGTAGCCGATCGAGGCTGCCATCGCTGCCGGTCTTGGCAAAACGGGGATAGCGCAGGCCGCCGTTCCAGGCCCAATCGACGGCGCGCAGGCGGTCCTGGGTCCTGACGATCAGCCGGATTGGCGTGGCAGCGCCCTTGGCCGCGGCGACCGCTGCCTTCAGCGCGTCGTCGCTGTACGGCTTGTCGTCGATGCCGACGATCTCGTCGCCGACCTGGAGGCCGGCGGCGAAGGCGGCGCTGTCCCATAGCACCTGCTCGACCTTGCCGCCGGCACCAAGCACCAGCCCGCCCGACCAGAACAGATTGACCTGCTTGGCAAGACGCTGGGTATCGGCGACGGCGCCGGTCGGGGTATCGGTATAGGTCAGGGTGTAGCCCGAGGCAGTGAAGCCGGTGAGCGGTGCCTGGGGCAGGGTTTCGGTGGTCCGGGCGCGGAGCAGCCCCGCCCAATCATAGGGCTGCAGCTTGTTCAGCGTCCGCACGATCTCGTCGAAATCATAGGTCAGCGTGCCCCAGTCGCCGTCGTTGACGCCGAAGAAGGCGCGGGCGAAATCGTCCATGCCCCTGGCGCCGCCGCTTTCCCGCCGCAGCACGGCATCGACCTCGAACCAGATCAGCATGCCTTCATTGTAATAATCCTCGCTGCGTTGCTCGCTGACCCAGCCTTTCGGCGCCCGCGGGGTGATGATCGGATCGTTGGTGGTATCGACCATCGGCCGCCATTCGCGCCCCGGCCGGGTATCCTGCGTCGCGGCGATGATCGCCAGCTGGTCGAGGGTGTCCTGTTTGCTGACGAGGCCGGCGCGCGCCTGGAGGACGAAGCCCCAGAACTGGTCCTGGCCCTCATAGACCCAGAGCAGCGAATTGCGCATCGGCGTGCGGTAATCGGGGGTAAAGAGGTCGGCCGGGCGACGGTATTTGCCGCACCACGAGTGGCTGAATTCGTGCGGCAGCAAATTGCGGCGGCCGGGGCCCTTTTCCCATTCGGTAAAGTACGGCGTCGGCACGCCATTCTCGCTGCTGCGCTGATGTTCGAGGCCTATCCCGCCGAGGGTGTCCGACAGCGACAGCAGCAGGTCGTAATGGTCGAAATGCCGCGCGCCGAAGGTCTTCAGCGCCTGGGCGACGAGGCGCTTGTGGGCGTCGATCTGTGCCGGGGTGGCGGCAAGGAAACGCGGATCGTCGGCGGCGACGTTGAGGGCGACGTTGGAACCGAGGTCCCAGCGCTTCATGTAGCGGCCGGCGAGGAAGGGGCTGTCGACGAGCGTCTCGTAATCGACGGTGCCATAGGTGACGGTGTCGCCGTCGGTTTTGTCGGCGCGCAGCGCGCCGGCGACCTGCCAGCCTTTGGGCCAGGTGACGGTCAGGCTCGCCGGGATGCGGCGGGTGAACCAGCCGGCGGGGTAGAGCGACACCTGCTCGGGTTGCAGGCTGAGCATGTCGGCGGTGGCGGTGATGCGGCCTTGGCCGGTGACCGTCGCGGTCAGGAAGGCGAAGCGCAGGTCGAGACTGCGGACGCCGTCGGGGACGCTGATGTGAAAGGCGTGGACGTCGACCGGGTCGCGCGTCCAGGCGATCGGCTTACCGTTGCCGGTGATGCGCAGATCGGCGAGCTTTTCGACCTCGCCGCGCGGCGCATGCTTGCCGGGCAGGAATTTCGGGAAGAGCAGCGTCATCGCCCCGGCGGCGGGGACGGGGATGGTCTGTTCGACCCGCCAGATGCCGCGGGTGACGTCGGTGGCATCGACCTTGATCGTCATGGTGCCGGGGAAGGCGATATCGCGCGCCGCAGGGATGGTATTCGCGAGCGGCAGCGGCTGCGGCAGGCTGCGGATGGGGGTGGCTGTGGCGGGCGCGGCGAGCAGGGCCGCGAGCATCAGGCTGGTTTTCATGGGTCTCCCTCGGCGCCTTGACTGTCACGGTGCCGGCGGGATGACAAGCCGGCGGGGGTCGCCTAGAGGCGGCGGGACTATGAGCAAGGCCCCACAACGCCCCCGCGGTACCCAGGACATTTTCGGCGAGGCGGCGGCGCGCTTCGATCATGTCATCGCGACTTTCAACCGCCTGCGCGGCCTCTATGGCTTCGGCCGCGTCGAAGTGCCGGTGTTCGAGGCGACGAGCGTTTTCGCGCGCTCGCTCGGCGAGACCACCGATGTCGTTTCGAAGGAAATGTACTCGTTCGAGGATCGCGGCGGCGAGTCGATCACCCTGCGCCCCGAATTCACCGCCGGCATCGCGCGCGCCTATATCGAGAATGGCTGGCAGCAGCACGCGCCGCTGAAACTCGCCGCTTGGGGGCCGCTGTTCCGCTATGAACGCCCGCAGAAGGGGCGTTTCCGCCAGTTTCACCAACTGGATGCCGAGGTGCTCGGCGCCGCCGAGCCGGCCGCCGATGTCGAGGTGATCGCGCTGGCGGCGCATCTGCTCGATGAGCTGGGGATCGCCGGCGATGTGACGCTGCACCTCAACACCATGGGCGATCCGGCGACGCGCAGCGCCTGGAGCGCGGCAGTTGCGGCGCATTTCGCCGCGCATCGCGATGCCTTGAGTGCCGACAGCCAGCGCCGGTTGGTGGCGAATCCGCTGCGGATACTCGACAGCAAGGATGACGGCGACCGCGCGCTGGTCGCCGACGCGCCGCGGATCGACGATTTTCTGACGGCCGAAGCCGGGGCGTTCTTCGAGGCGCTGCAGAAGGGCCTGCAGGCGAGCGGCATCACCTGGGAACGCGCGCCGCGGCTGGTGCGCGGGCTCGACTATTATCGCCACAGCGTTTTCGAGTTCATCACCGACGCGCTGGGGGCGCAGGGCACGGTGATCGGCGGTGGGCGCTACGATGGGCTGATCGGTATGATGGGCGGCCCGGAAACGCCGGCGGTCGGCTGGGCCGGCGGGATCGAGCGATTGGCGATGCTGGTGGCGGAGCCGAAGATTGGTGGTCTGGTGGCCGTTGTGGCGGACCGGCCGGAAAATGAGGCCTTCGCGTATCTCACTACCGACAGGCTGCGAAAGCTGGGTTGGGCTTGTGAAATGGCATATCGCGGAAATGCCAAGCGACAGGTCGAACTGGCCAAGAAGCGTGGCGCAATGGCGATCCTGTTCGTCCGGACAGCGGAGGAGGGCGGCCCGGCATTCCACGTCCAGCCGCTGGTGCCATTTTTTGACGAGGCCACCTTGCGGTCGGCAGCACGCTTGACGGCCGGACTCGACAGCATGGTTGGCGCCGTCAGCCTTGCTACATCTTGACATTGTGTATTTGACTACACAATGGAACGAGACAGCCGTAAGATCGTCAAGCGGTTGCTCGCCGACGGCTTCGTGCTGGCAGGGGTGCGCGGATCGCATCACAAGTTCACCCGGACCGAAGCAGCCGGCGTGCGCGTGGTGATCGTGCCGCATCCCAAGAAGGACCTGCCGCTTGGCACGGCACGCGCCATCGCCCGGCAGGCAGGATGGCTTTAGGACAAGCGGATGCGATCATTCTACGCCGTGGTGCACAAGGACGCCGATTCGGCCTTCGGCGTGCATTTCCCCGATCTGCCGGGCTGTTTCTCGGCGGCCGACGCCATCGACGACGTTATCCCCAATGCCGTCGAAGCGCTCGGCCTGTGGTTCGACGCCGCCGACCAGCGACCCGAGCCCAGCGCCATCGAGGCGATCCGCGCCGTCGCCGCGGCCGATCTTGCCGAAGGCGCCTTTCTCGTTCTCGTGCCCTGGATCGGCAGGTCGGGGCGGCCGGCGCGCGTCAATATCTCCTTGGATCAGGCAATGCTCGAAGCCGTCGACCAGGCTGCCGCGCGCCGCCGGCTGAGCCGTTCGGCCTTCCTCGCCGAAGCGGCGCGCAACGAGATCGAAGGGCGCCACTGAGGTGCTGATCCCCACCGACCGCATCGCCCAGATCGAGCGTCGCCATGCCGATCTTGCGGCGCAGATGGGCAACCCCGACCTGCCCGCCGACCGCTTCGTCCAGCTGTCGAAGGACTATGCCGAGCTCACCCCCGTCGTCGACGCCGCCGCGGCGCTGCGCGCGCTGCGTGACGAGGCCGACGCCCTGCGCGCCATCCCCGCCGGCGACGAGATGCACGACATGGCGCAGGAGGAACTTGGGCAGATCGAAGCCCGTATCCCGCAGGCCGAACGCGCGCTGGCGCTGAAGCTGCTGCCGACCGACAAGGCCGACGCCAAGCCGGCGATGCTCGAAATCCGTGCCGGCACCGGCGGCGACGAGGCGGCGCTGTTCGCCGGCGATCTCTATCGCATGTACGATCGCTATGCCGCGACGCGCGGCTGGCGGGTCGAGCTCGTCTCGGCGAGCCCCGGCGAAATGGGGGGGTTCAAGGAAATCATCGCCAGCGTCACCGGCGACAGCGTCTTTGCGCGGCTGAAGTTCGAAAGCGGCGTGCACCGGGTGCAGCGCGTGCCGGCGACCGAGACCCAGGGGCGCATCCACACCAGCGCCGCCACCGTCGCCGTGCTGCCCGAGGCCGAGGAAGTCGATATCCAGATCGACGACAAGGATCTGCGCATCGACATCTTTCGCTCGTCGGGGCCGGGCGGCCAGTCGGTCAACACCACCGACAGCGCCGTGCGCATCGTCCATATCCCGACGGGGCTGATGGTCCAGCAGCAGGACGAGAAATCGCAGCACAAGAACAAGGCGAAAGCGATGAAGGTGCTGCGGTCGCGCCTCTACGACCTCGAACGCTCCAAGGTCGACCAGGCGCGCTCGGCCGATCGCAAGGCGATGGTCGGCTCGGGCGACCGGTCGGAGCGTATCCGCACCTATAATTTCCCGCAAGGGCGGGTGACCGACCACCGTATCAACCTGACGCTCCACCGCCTGCCCGAGATCATCGAGGGCGGCGGCCTCGATGAACTGCTGACGGCGCTGATCGCCGAGGACGAGGCGGCGCGGCTGGCGGCGCTGGCGTGATCACTATCGCCGAGGCGCTGGCGGCGGCGGCGGCGCGGATCGGCGGAGCGACGCCGCGGCTCGATGCCGAGGTGCTGCTGGCGCACGCTCTCGGGGTCGATCGGGGAGCACTGTTCCTCAACCCCGATCGCCGCTTCGACCCGCAAGCCTTTGAAATTTTGATTGTACGCCGTGTCGCCGGAGATCCCGTCGCCTATATCACCGGCACCCGCGAGTTCTGGTCGCTCGATCTCGCGGTAACGCCCGATGTACTGATCCCGCGGCCCGACAGCGAGACTTTGGTCGAGGCGGCGCTGGCGGCGCGGCCCGACGCGCGGCGGGTGCTCGATCTCGGCACCGGCAGCGGCGCGTTGCTGCTGGCGGTGCTGTCGGAACTGTCCGCGGCGACCGGCCTGGGGGTCGATGCTTCGCGCGCCGCGCTCGCGGTCGCCGCCGGCAATGCCGCGCGCCTGGGCTTCGCCGACCGTGCCGCCTTTGGACTCGGCGACTGGGGACAGGGCCTCGCCGAGCGCTTCGACCTCATCCTGTGCAACCCGCCCTATGTCGAAACCGGCGCCGACCTGACCCCCGAGGTGCGGCGCGAGCCGGCGGCGGCGCTGTTTGCCGGGGCCGACGGGCTCGACGACTATCGCCGGCTGATGCCGCAGCTGCCGGGGTTGCTGGCGCCGGAGGGGGTGGCAGTGCTCGAAATCGGTGCGTCGCAGGCGGCAGCGGTCGGCCGGCTGGCGGCGGCGGCGGGCCTGGTCGCCATGCTGCGGCACGATCTCGCCGGGATGGCGCGGGCACTGGTGCTGACCGCCAAGGGTCAAATACGGTCGAGTGTTTCCTGCGTATGAAATTGACATTTCATTACGAATTGGTATTTTTTAATGCGCCTGCAGCGGGCGCCATCATTTAACTGTCATAATAGGGGTTATTGGCACGAAGAAACTTGCTCTCGCGGTCGCGGCGCTCGCCACGCTCGCCGCTTCGGCCGCGCAGGCCGCCATCACCTGTTCGGGAAGCGTCACCGCGACGACCGGGGTAACGGCCGGCTATACGATCACCACCGATGGCACGCTCGGCACGCTGTCGGCGCCGAATTTCCTCGGCTATACGCTCTTGATCGATGGCAACATCAGCAGCGGTACCGGCATCTATATCGCCTACGACGGCTTCGGCGCCGCCAGCGCCACCGCGACCGCGCTGTCGTTCGACTTTTCGGTTCCCGAGAAGCAGTTAATTTTCTTCGACGGCAATTCCTATCTCTGCTTCCTGAGTGCCGGGAGAAGCTGCGTCGGCGAACCGACGCCGTCGATTGGCTTCGGTGCCTTAAGCGATTCTAGCCTAGGCTCCTTTGACCCACGCTCGGCGACGTTGCAGGTCATCGCCACGTCCGGCGCGGTTCCCGAACCCGCCAGCTGGGCGATGCTGATCGCCGGCTTTGGCCTGACCGGCGCCGCGATGCGTCGTCGCAAGGCGGCCGTGATCGCCTGAGGCGACGCGGTCCTTTGCCACCCCCGCGCCGCGGCGCGGGGGCTCGGCATCGCCGCCGACCGACATATGTTTTGGTCGAGCACCCAGTCGGCTTGACGCGGTAAACGCCGGCGCGGCCTCAGTCGCGCCGCTCGAGCGGCCGCCCCGAGAATACCAGCAATTGCGGCCGGCCGTCGACGAAGCCCGTGAAGCGCAGCCGCTCGGGCGACCATTGTGGCTCGGCGGGGCGCCACAGGCCGTTGCCCATATCGGCGAGCGCATCGGTGCCGCCGGCGTAAAGCGTGTCGCCGCGCGCGACGAGGGTGACGCCGCCGATCCAGGGATCATCGCTCTGATACCGCCCGGCTAGCGCGGCGAGCCCCGGCGGGGTCGGCGGCAGCGCCGGCGCGGTGGCGCCGTCGCGGGCGTAGCGCCGGCTACCATGATCGAGGGCGACCACCGGGCCCTGCTTGCCGGCGCGGACGGCGAGCAAGGGGAAGGCGTCAAAGCCGGGGTGCGCGGTCAGCAACGCGTCGGGCGAGGGCGCCTCGATCGCCGCGCTGGTACCGGCGGCGGCCAGTGCCAGCCCCGGCGTGATGGTGAAGCCGCTGCCATCGCGCGCCACATAACGCCCGGCATAATCGGCGGGCTTGACCGCATCGGGGCCGAGCGATGGCGGCGCCGGGATCGCCGCCCCGGCGCGCGCCAGCCGCAGCGCCTTGACGGCAAAGCGCGTCAGCAACCGCGGGCGATAGTTGATCCCGCCGACCGCGCAGCTGGCGAACGCCCCCGTGCCCGCCGCTGCATCGACATGGAAGGACGACGAGAAGCTGACCATGCCGCCGGTATGGTGAAGCAGGCGGCGGCCCTCGTCGAAGCGGTGCATCAGCCCCAGGCCGTACAACTCGTCCTTGACCGCCGGGTCCTGGAGCACCGGGTTGGCGAGCCAGGCGGCGGCGGCGGCATCGCTGAGCAACGGCGCGCCGCGGCCCTGGCCGGCATTGATCAGGTACCGCAGATATCTCGCTATATCGGGCAAGGTCGAAGCGACCGACCCTGCCGCGAGCGCGGCATCGACCCAGGGCGCCGGCGCCAGCGCCATGCGCTGCAGGGTCGGCAGGTCGGGGCGCAGCGGCGCATAGCTCGCCGGATAGCGGGCGCGGTCCCGCCAGCGGATGGCGCCGCGCGTTGCCGCCATGCCGAGGGGGCGGGCGATGCGCGCCTCGATGACCTCACCGACTGGCCGGCCCTCGATCCGCGCGATGGCGGCGCCGAGCAGATCATAGCCGGTGTTGCTGTAGTACCAATGCGCGCCGGGTTCGAAGCCGCGCCACAGCGTGCCGCCGTCCATGCCGAACTCGGGGGCGAAATCGGGCAGGCCGGTGGTGTGATCGAGCAGGCCGCGGATGGTGAAGGGGGCGCCGCCGGGCAGCGCCGCCTCGGGCAACACGCTGCGGATATCGGCATCGAGGGTCATTTTGCCTTCGCCGGCGAGTTGCAGGCAAATCAGCGCGATGAAGGATTTCGAGATCGAACCGATCTGCCAGAGGTCGGAATCGGCGAGCGGCACGGTCTCGCGATAGTCGCGCGTTCCCGAGGTGACGATCGCGGTGAAAGCGCCGTCGACGATGATGAGTCCTAGCCCCGGCAGGCCGAAATGGCGGCGATGAACTTCGAGATAGTCGGCGATGGCGGCGAGGGCGCGCTGCTGCCCCGCACTGGCGCCGGCAGCGCTGATCCGTGCGCCAGCCGCACCGGCGGCAAGGCTTGCGGCGCTGCCGGCGAGGAAATGACGGCGGTGAAGTGGCATGGCGATCCCCCTGTCCCTGGCTTTTGGCGCCGATCATCGTTCCGGCGGCGCGATTCTGCCAGTCGTTCGCCTCCCTTTCCGAACAGGACTGGCGATTGCGCCAGTCGCCGACGGCCGCGCAGCCTTGTCTTCTGACGCCAACAAACAGGATTTTCCCGCCATGGCCTTTCCACTGCCCAATGCCGACCAGCGCCTCGATGGCCAGGTGGCGATCGTCACTGGGGCGTCGTCGGGGCTGGGCTGGCGTTTCGCCCGGGTGCTCGCCGCCGCCGGGGCGACGGTGGCGGTGACAGCGCGGCGCCGTGACCGCCTCGATGCGCTCGTCGCCGAAATTGAAGCCTCGGGCGGCAAGGCGGCGGCGTTCGAGCTCGATTGCGCCGATCCGGTGCAGTGCGAGGCGATCGTCGATCGCGTCGCCGCGGCGCTTGGGCCGGTAACGATCCTCGTCAACAATGCCGGCATTCCCGATGCCCAGCGCGCGGTGAAGATCGATCTGGCGCTGTATGACCAGGTGGTCAACGTCAACCAGCGCGCGCCCTGGCTGATTTCGTGCGCGCTGGCGCGCAATCTCATCGCCGCCAAGACGCCGGGGCGGATCGTCAACATCGCCTCGATCGCCGCCTATGAATATGGCGGCGGCGGCGCGGCGCTCTATTCGGTCACCAAGGCGGCGGTGGTGCGGATGACCGAAGCGCTCGCGGTCGAATGGGCAAAGTTCCACATCAACGTCAACGCCATCGCGCCGGGGGCCTTTTCCTCCGAGATGATGGACGGCATGCTGGCGCGGATCGGCGACATCACCTCGCATTTCCCGCGTCAGCGGCTGGGGCAGCCCGAACAGATGGATTCGACGCTGTTGTTCCTCTGCGCGCCGGCGAGCGAATGTGTCACCGGCACGATCGTCAAGATCGACGATGGCCAGAACCGCAGGTGAGCCCCATGGATTATCGCACGATCAGCGTCGAAAAGCGTGGGCCCGCCGACTGGTTGACGCTCAATCGGCCGGAATCGCTAAACAGCATCAATGCGACCATGGTCGAGGAGCTTGCCGATTATTTCGGTCGGCTGTTCCACGATGCCGAAACGCGCGTCGTCGTGCTGCGCGGCGCCGGCAAGGCCTTCTGCGCCGGCCTCGACATCAAGGAGCAGGGCAATGGCCCCGCCATGTTCGGTGGCGGCTTCGGCTTCCAGGGCTGGCTTGCCGATGTCTATATCCGCATGCGGCGCTGCCCGCAGCCGATCGTTTCCCTTGTCCATGGCGCGGCGTGCGGCGGCGGCTTCGCTTTTGCGCTGGCGAGCGACGTCCGTATCGCCGGGGCGAGCGCGCGAATGAATGCCGCCTTCATCAAGCTGGGGCTCTCTTCCTGCGACATGGGGGTAAGCTATTTCCTGCCGCGCGCCGTCGGCGCCTCGGTCGCCGCCGAGCTGATGCTGACGGGGCGCTTCATCCATGCGCCGCGGGCGCTCGCCACCGGGCTGGTTTCCGACGTCGTCGCCGATGACGAGCTTGAGGCCGCCGGCACCACCATCGTCGCCGAGATGCTGGCGACCTCGCCGATGGGGCTGCGGATGACCAAGGAAGGCCTGGCGCTCGCCACCGACGCGCCGAGCCTCGAAGCCGCGATGGCGATCGAGAACCGCAACCAGCTGATGTGCGCCGCCACCGCCGATTTCCGCGAGGGCATGGCGGCTTTCCTCGAAAAGCGCGCGCCGGTCTGGCAAGGGCGCTAGCTTGTATCGGCGCCGGTAGTTCGGCAAAGCCGCGCCATGACGGGGGCGGTCGAAATTTGTCAGGCCTATCTGGGCCCCGAGCAGCGGCGCCATGTCGCCGCCGCCGCCCGACCCTATGACGTCACCGGCAATCCGCTCAACGACTTGCGCGAATACGGCCTGTTCAAGCGTCGCTTCGCCGAGCCGCGCGACGGCCTCGCCGCCTGGGGGGTCGTATCGTGGAAGTTCGAGCACAAATGCCAAGTGCCGCTCGCCGATTTTCGGGCGTTCGCCGAGACACGCATCGCCGCCGGCGACGATTGCGTCTTCATCAACCCGATGCTTGCCAACGAAGCGCTTTGGCTCAATCCCTGGGAGCAATGGTCGGTCGGCACCGCCGGGCGGACGATGCCGGTGATCAGCGCGGTCGCGGCGCTGCTCGGCTTCGACATGCGCACGCCGATCGGCCCGGCGCACACCGCCTATTGCAATTACTTCGTCGCCACCGAGGCCTTTTGGCAGCGCTATTTCGCCTTTTGTGACAAGGTTCTCGCCTTTTGCGATGCCGAGCAGGCGCGCGGCAGTGCCGTCGGTCGGCTGGTCGATGCCCCGGGCAGCTATGGTGCCGATCCGTCGCTGGGCATGCGGCCGTTCCTGATCGAGCGGCTGTTCACCACTTTCCTGCATTGCGACCCGTCGCTGCGGGCGACGCCGATGCCCTATCCCGACAGCATCTGGACCACCAAGTTCGGCACGGTGCCGGGCCGCGCGCTTCGCGAGCTTGCCGCGATGAAGGCGCGCGCAATGGCGGGCGAGGCCAGTCTCGATGCCTGGCTGGCGCGGCGCAATGCGCTCTATACCGCCTGCGGCTTCATGCTGCTGCAACTCGACGATCCGCATGCCGCGCTGATGGCGTCGCCGGCGTGAGGCCGTTTCCTTCGGGCGCGCCGGCGCCTAGAAGCCGATCATGACGCGCAGATATTTCGGCACCGACGGCATTCGCGGCCGCACTAACAGCCCGCCAATGACTGCGGCAATGGCGATGCAGGTCGGCCAGGCTGCCGGCAAGCGCTTCCTGCGCGACGGCCATGGCAGCCGGGTCGTCATCGGCAAGGACACGCGGCTGTCGGGATACATGATGGAATCGGCGCTGACCGCGGGGTTCACCTCGGTCGGCATGAACGTGCTGCAATTGGGGCCGATGCCGACGCCGGCGGTGGCGATGCTGACGCGGACGTTGCGCGCCGATCTCGGTGTGATGATCTCGGCGAGCCATAACCCGTACGACGATAATGGCATCAAGCTGTTCGGCCCCGACGGATACAAGCTTTCCGACGACGACGAGACCGAGATCGAGGCGCTGATCGACAGCGAGATTGCGCTGGCGGCGCCGGCGAAGATCGGCCGCGCCAAGCGCATCGACGATGCCCGCGGGCGTTATATCCACTTCGCCAAGGCGACCTTTCCGCTCAGCCTTCGCCTTGATGGCCTGAAGGTCGTCGTCGATTGCGCCCATGGCGCTGCTTATGCGGTGGCGCCGCCGGCGCTGTGGGAGTTGGGTGCCGAGGTCGATGCGATCGGCGTTGCCCCCGATGGCTTCAACATCAACGATCACAGTGGCTCGACTTACCCGAAGGCATTGCAGCTGCGGGTGCTCGAAACGGGCGCCGATATCGGCATCGCGCTCGATGGCGACGCCGATCGGCTGATCGTCGTCGACGAGAAGGGCCAGATCGTCGATGGCGACCAGCTGATGGCGCTGATCGCCAGCCGCGCTGCGGTGATGGGAACCTTGAAGGGCGGCGCGCTGGTCGCGACGGTGATGTCCAACCTCGGCCTCGAACGCTGGCTGGCGGGGCGCGGCATCGGGCTGCACCGCGCCGGGGTCGGCGATCGCTATGTGCTCGAAATGATGCGGGCGCGCGGCTGCAACATCGGCGGCGAGCAGTCGGGGCATCTGATCCTCGCCGATCATTCGACGACCGGTGACGGGCTGGTGGCGGCGCTGCAGGTGCTGGCGGCGCTGGTCGCGGCGGGCAAGCCGGCGAGCGAGGTGCTGCACCTGTTCGATCCGCTGCCGCAGCTGCTGCGCTCGGTGCGCTTCACCGGCGCGCCGCTCGAGCGCGACGCGGTCAAGGCGGCGATCGCCGATGGCGAGGCGAGGCTGGACGGCAATGGCCGGCTGCTGATCCGCAAATCGGGCACCGAGCCGGTGATCCGGGTGATGGCGGAAGGCGAGGACCGGGCGCTGGTCAAGGCGGTGGTCGACGATATCTGCGCGGCGGTGGTGGCGGCGTGAGCCCGGCGCGCATCCCCGCTCGCATCCCCGCTCGCATCCTCGTCATCGCCGGCTCCGACTCGTCGGGCGGCGCGGGTATCCAGGCCGATATCAAGACGATCACCTGCCTTGGCGGCTATGCGATGACCGCGGTGACGGCGATCACCGTGCAGAATAGCCTGGGGGTCAGCGCCATCCATCCGGTGCCGGTCGAGATCGTCAGCGGCCAGATCCGTGCGTGTCTCGACGATATCGGTGCCGATGCGGTCAAGATCGGCATGCTCGGGTCCTGGCAGATCGTCGAGGCGGTTGCCGATGCCTTGGCGGACGTGCGCGTGCCGATCGTTCTCGATCCCGTCATGGTGGCGAAGGGCGGCGCCGCGCTGATCGACGCCGACGCCGCCGAGATGATGATCCTGCGGTTGCTGCCGCTCGCCAGCGTGGCGACGCCCAACACCCCCGAACTCGCTGAACTGACCCAGACCGACGTCGAGGATGCCGCCGACGCGCTGCTCGCCGCGCAGGAGCTGCTCAACGCCGGCCCGCGCGCCGTGCTTGCCAAGGGCGGGCATCTGGCGGGCGACACCGTCACCGACTGGCTCGTGACGCGCGGGCTGCAACGCGCCTTCACCATCGAACGTCTCGCCAGCCGCCACACCCATGGTACCGGCTGCACGCTTGCCTCGGCGCTGGCGTGCGGGCTGGGGCAGGGGCTCGATCTCGAAGCCGCCGTCATCCGCGCGCGCGCCTTCGTCGCGCAGGGCATTGCGACGGCGCCGGGTTTCGGCGGCGGCCATGGCCCGTTGGGGTTCGCGCCGCTGCCATGACGCTCGACTGGACGTGGGAGGAACGCGCCGGCGGCCTGGTCGCCGGGGTCGACGAGGCGGGGCGCGGCCCCTGGGCCGGGCCGGTCGTCGCCGCGGCGGTGATCCTGCAGCTTGGCAAATGCCCGCCGGGGGTCAATGACAGCAAGCAGCTCGCCGAGCCGGTGCGTGAGCGGCTGCACGACGATCTCTGCGCGCAAGTCATCTTCGGCATCGGCAGCGCCAGCGTAGCCGAGATCGACGCCCTCAACATCCACTGGGCGACGATGCTGGCGATGGAGCGCGCCGTCGCCGCGCTCGGCCGCGCCGTCGATCATGTGCTGGTCGACGGCAACCGCCTGCCGCGCTGGCAGCATGCCGCGACGGCCATCGTCGAGGGCGATGCGCGCTGCCATTCGATCGCTGCCGCGTCGATCATCGCCAAGGTAACGCGCGACCGGCTGATGCGGGGGCTCGACGCTGAATGCCCGGGCTATGGCTGGGCGCGCAACAAAGGTTACGGCACCCCCGACCATGCCCGCAGCCTGGCGGCGCTGGGGGCGACGATCCACCACCGCCGCAGCTTCGCCCCGGTGCGTGCGGTATTGGCGCCGGCCTCACAAAGTTGCGGGTAGTCGCGCGGGCGGTGGTTGCGGGCGCGCCGCGCCGGGTCTATCCGCTCCGCGACATTCTGGAACAAGGAACGACCGCTCATGGCCCGCAACAAGATCGCGCTCATCGGCGCTGGCAACATCGGCGGCACGCTCGCCCATCTCGCCGCCGCCAAGGGCCTTGGTGACGTCGTGCTGTTCGACGTCGTCGAGGGCGTGCCGCAGGGCAAGGCGCTCGATCTCGCGCAGTGCGGCCCGGTCGAGGGCTTCGACGCGGTGCTGAAGGGCAGCAATGATTATGCCGATATCGCCGGCGCCGATGTCATCATCGTCACCGCCGGCGTCGCCCGCAAGCCGGGGATGAGCCGCGACGATCTGCTCGGCATCAATTTGAAGGTGATGAAGGCGGTCGGCGAGGGCATCAAGATCTATGCGCCGAATGCGTTCGTGATCTGTATCACCAACCCCCTCGATGCGATGGTCTGGGCGCTGCGCGAATTCTCGGGGCTGCCGCATCACATGGTCGTCGGCATGGCCGGCGTCCTCGACAGCGCGCGCTTCCGCACTTTCCTCGCCCAGGAATTCGGCGTTTCGGTGCAGGATGTGACGGCCTTCGTCCTCGGCGGCCATGGCGATACCATGGTGCCGGTGATCGAATATTCGACCGTCGCCGGCATCCCGGTGCCCGACCTCATCAAGATGGGCTGGTCCACCAAGGAGCGGATCGATGCGATCGTCCAGCGCACCCGCTCGGGCGGCGGCGAGATCGTCGCGCTGCTGAAGACCGGCAGTGCCTATTATGCGCCCGCGACGAGCGGCATCGCAATGGCCGAAGCCTATCTCTACGACCAGAAGCGCGTCATTCCCTGTGCGGTGAACCTGACCGGGCAGTACGGCGTCGACGACCTTTATGTCGGCGTGCCCTGCGTGATCGGTGCCGGCGGCGTCGAGAAGATCGTCGAGATCGCGCTGACCGATGAAGCCAAGGCCAATTTCCAGGTCTCGGTCGACGCGGTCAAGGAACTGCTCGCGGCGTGCAAGGCGATCGATCCGTCGCTGGGTTGAGCCCTGGGCGCTCCGGGCCGGCGATCTTGTGAGGCCGTTGAATATACCGTATATACGGACTATGAACGCGCATTCGGCCCGCACTTTCAAGTCTGGCAACAGCGAAGCCATTCGACTGCCCAAGGGCCTTGGTTTCGGGATCGGCGCCGAGGTCCTGATCGAACGCGATGGCGACCGGCTGGTGCTGACCGCGCTGGCCGAGCCGGCGGACGCTGTCCGCAAAGAGATGCGTCAGCTGGTCGAGGACCTGCGCGCGATCCGAGGCGATACCGTCATCCCCCGCGAGGAACGCGATGTCGATTGGTGGCCGGACCGCCCCGGCCTTTGATCTTCATCGATACCAACATTGCCATCGATCTGCGCGACGGTGACAAGGCAACCGAAAGCGCCGTAACCCTGCTCGATCGCCGGCCGGTGCTGTCATTGGTCACCCGCATCGAATTGGAGGGTGGTGCGTACCGCGTCCCGGCCATGGCTGGCAAACATGTGGTTTTGCTGCAGCGCCTGCTGCGCACCTTCCAGGTGATCCCGCTTAGCGAGGCCGACGTCGTTGCCTATGGCCGGATTGTGGTAGCGCGGGGGTTTGATCGGCGGCGCATCCTCGATCGCCTTATCGCCGCGCAAGCCATTGTCCGCGGCGGGCAACTCATAACGCGCAACGCCGCCGACTTCCGCGAGATCGAAGGCCTCGCCCTCATCGAATGGTGATGCTTGCCGCGGCCGCCGCTCGCTTCCATACAGCCCGCGACCGAATCTCGCGCCGAGGATCAGAATGAACATCCACGAATATCAGGCCAAGGAACTGCTGGCCAAATTCGGTGTGCCGGTGCCGGCAGGCTTTGCCGCGCTGACCGTCGATGAGGCCGTCGCCGCGACCGAAAAGCTCCCCGGCCCGCTCTATGTGGTGAAGGCGCAGATCCACGCCGGCGGCCGCGGCAAGGGCAAGTTCGTCGAGCTGCCGCCCGAGGCCAAGGGTGGTGTCCGCCTGGCGCGCTCGGCCGACGATGTCCGCGCTGCCGCGACCGACATGCTCGGCAATACGCTGGTCACCATCCAGACCGGGCCACATGGCAAGCAGGTCAACCGCCTCTACGTCACCGATGGCGTCGATATCGCCAAGGAATTCTACCTGGCGATGCTCGTCGATCGCGGCTCGGGGCGGATCGCGCTGGTCGTCTCGACCGAAGGCGGCATGGATATCGAGACCGTCGCGCACGATACGCCGGAAAAGATCGCGACGCTGACCATCGATCCCGCCACCGGCATCATGCCGCACCATGGCCGCGCCGTCGCCGCCACCCTGGGTCTGACGGGCGATCTTGCCAAACAGGCCGAGAATGTCGTGGCGAAGCTTTACGCTGCCTTCATCGGCACCGATGCGTCGCAGATGGAGATCAACCCGCTCGCGGTGACCGACGATGGCAAGCTCCTCGTCCTCGACGCCAAGGTCGGCTTCGATTCGAACGCGCTCTACCGCCATCCCGATCTCGTCGAACTGCGTGACCTGACCGAGGAAGACCCCGCCGAAGTCGAGGCGAGCGAATATGATCTCGCCTTCATCAAGCTCGACGGCGACATTGGCTGCCTCGTCAATGGCGCCGGCCTGGCCATGGCGACGATGGATATCATCAAGCTGAACGGAGCCGAGCCGGCCAATTTCCTCGATGTCGGCGGCGGTGCGTCGAAGGAGAAGGTAACGGCGGCCTTCAAGCTGATCCTCAAGGATCCGGCGGTAAAGGGCATCCTCGTCAACATCTTCGGCGGCATCATGCGCTGCGACATCATTGCCGAGGGCATCATCGCCGCGGCGAAGGAAGTGAATTTGTCGGTGCCTTTGGTGGTCCGCCTCGAAGGCACCAATGTCGAGCTCGGCAAGCAGATCCTCGCCGATAGCGGCCTGCCGATCATCTCCGGGGACAATCTCGGGGATGCCGCCGCCAAGATCGTCGCCGAAGTCAAGAAGGCCGCCTGAACCATGTCGATCCTCGTCAACAAAGCCACCCGCGTCATCACGCAAGGGTTCACCGGCAAGCAGGGAACCTTCCACACCGAGGCGGCGATCGCCTATGGCACCAATGTCGTCGGCGGCACCGCGCCGGGCAAGGGTGGCAGCAGCCATCTCGGCCTGCCGGTATTCAACACCGTGCATGAAGCCCGCGCCGCAACCCATTGCGATGCGAGCGTCGTCTATGTGCCGCCGCCCGGCGCCGCCGATGCCATCTGCGAGGCCATCGACGCCGAAGTGCCGTTGATCATCTGCATCACCGAAGGCATTCCGGTGCTCGACATGGTGCGCGTCAAGCGCTCGCTGGTCGGCTCGAAATCGCAACTGATCGGACCGAACTGCCCCGGCGTGCTGACGCCGGACGAGTGCAAGATCGGCATCATGCCCGGCAACATCTTCCGCAAGGGCTCGGTCGGCGTCGTCTCGCGCTCGGGCACGCTGACCTATGAGGCCGTCCACCAGACCACCGCGGTCGGCCTTGGCCAGACCACCGCGGTCGGCATCGGCGGTGATCCCGTCAACGGCACCAATTTCATCGATGTCCTCGAACTCTTCCTTGCCGATCCCGAGACGCAGTCGATCATCATGATCGGCGAGATCGGCGGCGATGCCGAGGAAATGGCGGCGCAGTTCCTCGCCGACGAGGCGAAGCGCGGCCGCAAGAAGCCGATGGTCGGCTTCATCGCCGGGCGCACCGCGCCGCCCGGCCGCCGCATGGGCCATGCCGGCGCCATCGTTTCGGGCGGCAAGGGCGATGCCGAATCGAAGATCGCCGCGATGGAAGCCGCCGGCATCCGCGTCTCGCCATCGCCGTCGCTGCTCGGCGAGACGCTGGTCGAGGTGCTGAAGGGCTGACGGCGATGGCAGCCATGCACGTCGATGCAGGTGACATTCGCGGCGGCCGTGACTATCTGCCCTGAGATTGCTCGAGGACGTGCGTGATGGACTATGAACCGCTGCTGCCGACGGCTGCCGACCATGAGGGGCCGTCCTGGGCACGGTCCGACTGGCCGCAGCCGGTTGCCGACGACCTTACCCGGGCTCTCGATGCCGCCGACATCCTGATCAGCGACGACAAGGTGGCGAAGAAGGCGGTCGAGCGCGCCGCCGCCGCGGGCGCTTCGCCGCAGGCGATCGCCCAGGCGGCGCGCGACGCCATCGCCGCGCTGATGCTGATCCGCACCTATCGCGTTCGCGGCCATCTCGCCGCGACGCTCGACCCCTTGGGGTTGATGAAGCGCAATCTGCCCGCCGATCTGACGCCGGATTTCCACGGCTTCCAGGCCGCGGACCTCGACCGGCCGATCTATATCGGCGGTGTCCTTGGCATGGAAACAGCGACGATCCGCGAGCTCGTCGACATCCTGCGGCGCAATTACTGCGGCAATGTCGGGCTTGAATATATGCATATCAACGACGTCGAGGAACGGCGTTTCCTGCAGGAAAAGTTCGAGGGCCGCGGCAAGGAAATTCAGTTCACCGACAATGGCAAGCGCGCCATCCTGACCAAGCTGATCGAGGCCGAGCAGTTCGAGAAATTCCTCGGCCGCAAATATGTCGGCACCAAGCGCTTCGGTCTCGATGGCGCCGAAGCGATGATCCCGGCGATGGAATCGATCATCAAGGTCGGCGGCGCCCAGGGCATTACCGAAGTCGTCTTCGGCATGCCGCATCGCGGTCGCCTCAACATGCTCGCCAACGTCATGCAGAAGCCTTTCCGGGTGATCTTCCATGAATTCGGCGGTGGCTCGTCGCACCCCGATGATGTCGGCGGGTCGGGCGATGTGAAGTATCACCTCGGCACCAGCACCAACCGCGAGTTCGACGGTAACCTCGTCCATCTATCGCTCGTCCCCAACCCCTCGCATCTGGAAGCGGTTGACCCCGTCGTCCTCGGCAAGGTCCGCGCCATTCAGACGATGGCAGGGGATACCGACCACAAGCGCTCGATGCCGGTGCTGCTGCATGGCGACGCCGCGTTCGCCGGCCAGGGCATTGTTGCCGAATGTTTCGGCTTTTCGGGCCTGACGGGGTACAACACCGGCGGCACCATCCATTTCGTCGTCAACAACCAGGTCGGCTTCACCACATCGCCGCAGTTCGCGCGGTCGTCGCCCTATCCGTCGGATGTCGCCAAGATCGTCCAGGCGCCGATCTTCCACTGCAATGGCGATGACCCCGAAGCCGTCACCTTCTGCACCAAGGTCGCCACCGAATTTCGCCAGAAGTTCGGGCGCGACGTCGTCATCGACATGTGGTGCTACCGCCGCTTCGGCCATAACGAGAGCGACGAGCCGAGCTTCACCCAGCCGCTGATGTACGCTCAGATCGCCAAGCAACGCAGCGTCGCCGAGCTTTATGCCGAGCGGCTGGTGCGCGAGAAGGTCATCGACGCAGCCTATCTGCAGGCAGCAATCGATCGCTATGTCGCGGGGCTCGAGGGCGATTTCGAAGCGGCGCCGGGCTTCAAGGCCAACAAGGCCGATTGGTTCGAAGGCCGCTGGACCGGCCTTGGCCGCCCCAAGGAGGAAGTCACCGGGCGCCGCGCCGCGATCACCGGCGTCGCCGCCGGCGAGCTGCGCGCGATAGGCGAGGTGCTGACCAGCGTCCCCGACGGCTTCAACATCCACAAGACCCTGGCGCGCATCCTCGAGGCCAAGGCCGAGACCTTGCGCACCGGCGAGAATATCGATTGGGCGACCGCCGAGGCGCTGGCCTTCGGATCGCTGCTCAAGGACGGTTTCGGCGTTCGCCTGTCGGGCCAGGATTCGGGGCGCGGCACCTTCAGCCAGCGCCATTCGGTGTGGACCGACCAGGCCGACGGCCATCGCTACGTGCCGCTCAAGGCAATCGACCCCGGCTTCGAGGTCTATGATTCACCGCTGAGCGAGTTCGGCGTGCTCGGCTTCGAGTTCGGCTATGCCCTTGCCGATCCCAAGACCCTGGTGCTCTGGGAAGCGCAGTTCGGCGATTTCGTCAACGGCGCCCAGACGATCATCGACCAGTTCATCGCTTCGGCCGAGATCAAATGGCTTCGCGCCAATGGCCTCGTTATGCTGCTGCCGCATGGCTACGAGGGGCAGGGGCCCGAGCATAGCTCGGCGCGCCTCGAGCGCTTCCTCCAGCTCTGCGCCGAGGACAATATCCAGGTTGCCAATGCGACGACGCCGTCAAATTACTTCCACCTGCTGCGCCGCCAGCTGCTGCGCGATTTCCGCAAGCCGCTGATCATCATGACGCCGAAATCGCTGCTGCGCCACAAGCGCGCGGTGTCGACGCTGGCCGACATGGATGCCGGCACCAGCTTCCACCGCTGCCTCGACGATCCGACCGCCGCCGATCCGGCGAAGATCCGCCGGCTGGTGCTGTGCACCGGCAAGGTCTTCTACGACCTGCTCGACGCGCGCGAAAAGGGCGGCCGCGAGGATGTCTATCTGCTGCGCGTCGAGCAACTCTATCCGTTCCCGGCCGATGTCGTGGCCGATTATGCCGCCAAGTTCCACCATCTCGAGGATGTCGTCTGGGCGCAGGAGGAACCGGAGAACGCCGGTGCCTGGCGCTTCATCGCGCCACTGATCGAAAAGGCGCTCGGCAAGCGGCCGAGCTATGCCGGCCGTGCCGCGGCGGCGGCGACGGCGACGGGGCTGCTCAAGCGCCACAATGCCGAACAGGCCAAGCTTGTCGCCGAGGCGTTGGGGGCGAGCCGGGCGGAGATCACCGCGGCGATCCGCGGCGGCTTGAAGTCGAAGCAGGCGACGGGCTGACGATGCGAACGCATCTGGAATTCAGCTCGCCTGCCTTCGATCCGATGCCGGGCGAAGATGAAGAGACCAATCCCGGGATCTTCGGCAAGCGATTGGCCGAGTTCCTGGCAACGCAATTCGCCCAGCGCGGTCGGGGCGACGGTGCGGTGATTGCCGAGGATTGGGGCTGGATGGTGCCGCTGGAAAATGAGGCATTTCCTCTGTGGCTAGGTTCTTCCTCACATGAGGCGCCGCCCGACTGGTTGGTGTTCATCGAGCCGAGCAAGCCGATGATCCGCCGCCTGTTCCGCAAGATCGATACAACGCAGGTCGTCGAGGCGGTGGCCGAAGAGCTCGAAGCTATCCTCAGCCAAGCTGGTGGTGCGACGCGGTTGCGCTGGTGGAACGATTTGGATTCAGGAAGAAACTGATATGGCAACCGACGTCATCATCCCGGCTCTTGGCGAGTCGATCACTGAAGCCACTGTCGGCGAGTGGCTCAAGAAGCCCGGCGACGCCGTCGCCGCCGACGAGCCGATCGTCAGCCTCGAGACCGACAAGGTCGCCGTCGAAGTGCCGGCGCCGGTGGCCGGCACGATGGGCGATCAGTTGTTCAAGGTCGGCGATACGGTCGCGGTCGGCGCGCTGATTGCGCGGATCGAGGCGGCGGGGGCGGCATCGGCGCCGAGCGCTGCGCCTGCTCCGGCTCCGGCACCTGCTGCACCTGTCGCCGCGCCGGCGGCCCCCGTTGCTGCCTCGCCCGCTGCTGCGGCGCCTGCGTCCCCACCCCCGACCCCTCCCGCCAGCGGGAGGGGAGAAGAGCTTGACGCTATGGGGCCTGCCGTGCGCCGGCTGCTCGAAGAATATGATATCGACCCGGCGAGCGTCGCTGCGACCGGCAAGGACGGGCGGCTGACCAAGGCCGACATCCTCGCCGCAATTGACGCGGGCACGGCGAAACGGCGTACGGCAGCCCCCGCGACCGCTTCCGCGAGCGCCGGCGTTGCGGCTCCCGCCGAACGTCACGAAGAGCGCGTGCGGATGACCCGGCTGCGCCAGACGATCGCGCGTCGCCTCAAGGAGGCGCAGAACACCGCCGCCATGCTGACGACCTTCAACGACGTCGACATGACCGAGGTGATGGCCGCCCGCGGCCGCTACAAGGATCTGTTCGAGAAGAAGCACAAGGTCCGCCTCGGCTTCATGTCGTTCTTTGCCAAGGCGGTAACGCTGGCGCTCAAGGACGTGCCGGCGGTCGGCGCGCGCATCGAGGGCGAGGAGATCGTCTATGCCGATTACGCCGATCTCGGCATCGCCGTGTCGTCGCCGGGCGGCCTTGTCGTGCCGGTGCTCAGGAACGCCGACAGGCTGAGCTTCGCCGAGACCGAAAAGGCGATCGGCGACTTCGGCCGCCGCGCCCAGGCGGGCGAACTCAAGCTTGAGGACATGCAGGGCGGCAATTTCACCATCACCAACGGCGGCGTCTTCGGCTCGCTGATGTCGACGCCGATCCTCAACCCGCCGCAGTCGGGCGTCCTCGGCATGCACCGCATCGAGGAGCGCCCGGTGGTGCGGAACGGCGCCATCGTCGCGCGGCCGATGATGTATCTGGCGCTGAGCTACGACCACCGGATCGTCGACGGCCGCGAGGCGGTGACCTTCCTCGTCCGTGTCAAGGAGGCGATCGAGGACCCGACGCGGCTGCTGATCGATCTTTGAGCGCGGCGACTGGTTATGGTAGATGGATGGCCAGCATTCTACCAGGACGTGTCCCATGCAGCTGAACATCAAGGACCCGGAAACCCATCGCCTTGTCGCCGAATTATCGGAGGAAATCGGCGTGACGAAGGCGAGTGCGGTGAAGGAGGCGGTGCGGGAAAAGCTGCAGCGCGTCCGCAGTGACCGGGAAGCCGATATTGCGGAACGGCTGGCGCGGCTGCGCGAACTTACCGCGCAAATGCGGGCGCGCATGCCGAAACCGCTACCGACCCAGCAGGAGCTCGACGACTGGATGTACGACGAGAACGGATTGCCGCGTTGATCGTCGATAGCTCGGCATTGCTCGCCATCATCCTTGCGGAGCCCGAGGAGGAAGCCTTCTCACTCGCCATCTATGCCGCTGCAAGGCCACAGATGTCGGCGGCGTCCTACCTCGAAGTGGCGCTCAAGCTCGACAGTGGTGCAACAGGCCTGGACCCCGTTCTCGACGCCGCGCTCGCCAATCTCGATATCGAGCTGGTTCCCGTATCCATTGAGCAGGGCCGCTTGGCGCGCGAGGCGAACGTCCGGTTTGGCAGGGAAAGCCGGGCGAAGCTCAATTTCGGCGATTGTCTTGCCTATGCGCTCGCCAAGGCAACGCGCTCGCCGCTGCTCTTCAAGGGCAACGACTTTATGCATACCGACATTGTCCCGGCGCTGCCGGCAGGAGTTTGAGCCATGGCTGATTTCGATTTCGACGTGGTAGTGATCGGGGCCGGCCCCGGTGGTTACGTCGCTGCCATCCGCGCGGCGCAGCATGGCCTCAAGGTCGCCTGTGTTGAAAAGCGCGATCGCCTCGGCGGCACCTGCCTCAATGTCGGTTGCATTCCGTCCAAGGCGCTGCTGCACGGGTCGGAACTGTTCGCGGAGGCGAGCCATGGCACGCTCGCCAAGTTCGGCGTCAAGCTGTCGGGCGTCGAGCTCGACCTTGGCCAGCTGCTTTCGGAAAAGGACAAGGCGGTCAAGGAATTGACCGACGGCGTCGCCTTCCTGTTCAAGAAGAACAAGGTCGAATGGCTGAAGGGCGAGGCCCGCTTCGTCGACGCGAAATCGATCACCGTCGGCGACCGAACCGTCACCGCGAAGAACTTCATTATCGCCACCGGCTCCGAAGTCGCGCTGCTGCCCGGCATGGTGCCCGATGGCGAGGTGATCGTCACTTCGACCGAAGCGCTGTCGCTGCCCAAGGTGCCGGCGCATCTCGTCGTCATCGGCGGCGGCTATATCGGCCTCGAAATGGGGTCGGTGTGGCGGCGTCTCGGTGCCAAGGTCACCGTCGTCGAATATGCCCCGCGCATCGTTCCGGCGATGGATGTCGAGGTCGCCAATGCCTTTGCCAAAATTCTTGGAAAACAAGGTTTTGAGATCAAGACTTCGACCAAGGTGACCGGCGTCCGCCGCGACGGCGCCGGCGCGATCGTCACCATCGAGCCCGCCGCCGGCGGCGCCGCCGAGGAGATCGCCGCCGATGTCGTGCTGCTGTCGATCGGCCGCCGCCCCAATACCGACAATCTCAACATCGAAGTGACCGGCCTGACCCTCGGCACCACCGGCGCCGACCGCGGCCGCATCGCCATCAACCATGATTTCTCGACTGCCGTCCCCGGCATCTGGGCGATCGGCGATGTCGTCCCCGGCCCGATGCTCGCCCACAAGGCCGAGGACGAAGGCGTTGCCTGCGCCGACAATATCGCCGGGCTGACCGGCGTCGTGAACCACGACGTCATCCCGGCGGTCGTCTATACCCAGCCCGAGGTCGCCACCGTCGGCAAGACCGAGGAGGAGCTGAAGGCCGCCGGCATCGCCTACAGGAGCGGCAAATTCCCCTTCGCCGCCAACAGCCGCGCCAAGGCCAATCGCGACATCGAGGGCTTTGTGAAAGTGCTCGCCGATGCCGTGACCGATCGCGTCCTCGGCGTCCACATCATCGGTTCGGTCGCCGGCACGATGATCGCCGAGGCGGCGCTGGCGATGGAGTTCGGCGCGTCAGCTGAGGACATCGCGCTGACCTGCCACGCCCATCCGACGCACAGCGAAGCGCTCAAGGAAGCCGCCATGGCGGTGACCGGCAAGCCGATCCACTTCTGATGGGTGCCGCCGCCCTGCCGCCGCGCGGCGGCCGCTCGCCTTGGCGAACCTTACAGACGGTGCATCTGTGGATGGGCGTCGTCGTGGCTGCGCAACTGCTGCTGTGGACGGCAAGCGGCCTGTTCATGACGTCGAACGCCATCGAGACGGTGCGCGGCACCACCCTGCGCCGCGACGTGCCGCCGCTCGACCTGCGCCGCGCCGGGCCGCTGCTGCCGCCGGCGGCGGTTCTGCCCCCCGAAGCGGTGCTCGCCTCGCCGGTCGAAAGCGCCGAACTGACCTCGTTGCTCGGTGCGCCGGTCTATCGCCTGTCGTCGGGCGGCCGGCACTGGCTCGTCGATGCCCGCAGCGGCCAGGAACGTCCGATCGGGCGCGGCGAGGCGCTCGCCATCGCCCGCCAGCAGGTGGTCCTGGTCGAGCCGCTCACCGCCATCCGGGTCGGCGATCCGCCACCGCTCGAACTGCGGCGACCGGGCGGCGCCTGGCGCGTCGCCGCCGCCGATGGCACCCATGTCTATATCGGCACGGCCGGCGAGGTGATGGCGGTGCGCACCGAACTGTGGCGCTGGCATGATTTTGCCTGGGGGCTGCACATCCTCGATCCCGCGGGTCGCGAGGCCACCCATCACCCGCTGCTGATCGCCTCGGCGTTGCTGGCGCTGGCGTCGGTGGTCAGCGGGATCATTCTCATCGCCGGGCGTTTCGGCCGACGCCGCCCCATGTCGCAACGGCGCCCCGACCCGGTGCGCTGATGGCGCCGCTGCCGCTCGAAGCCTTGAGGCCGCTGCTCGAACTGCTCGACATGGCGGGGGTCGCGGTCTTTGCGATTTCGGGGGCGCTGGCGGCGGCGCGTGGTAGGCACACCATCGTCACCTTCGCCTTCTTCGCCGCCGTCACCGGCATCGGCGGCGGTACGCTGCGCGATCTGCTGATCGGCGCGCCGGTCTTCTGGGTCGGGCGGTCGGACTATGTCGGCGTCTGCCTGATTGCCGCCGGCGGCGTGTGGCTGCTGCGCGCGACGCGCTGGCAATTGCCGGCGCTGCTGTGGTTCGACGCGATCGGCATGGCGGCCTATGCCGTCATCGGTGCCGCCAAGGCGCTCGGGGCGGGCCTGCCGCCGCTGCCGGCGATCGTCATGGGGGTGCTGACCGCCAGCTTCGGCGGCATCGTTCGCGATGTGCTGGCGCATGAACCGTCGGTGCTGCTGCGCCCCGAAATCTATGTCTCGGCAGCGACGCTCGGCGCCGGGCTCTATGTCGTCCTGACCGTGTTCGGCGCCGGGGCGCTCCCGGCCGGAGCGATCGGCGTCGCCGCGGGCTTCGCGCTGCGCGCCCTGGCCATTTCGCGTGGCCTGGCGCTGCCGGGCTATGGCGACAAGCAATAGCGGCCCGGCCTATAGCAGCACCAGGCCGATCGCCGCGCCGATCTGCAGGCCGAGGATGACGGCGACCATCCCGGATAGCTGGCGCTCCTCGTCCCGTCCGGCGAGAGCAAATTGCGCTGCCAGCACGCCGCCGCCGGCACCGATCAGTGCCAGCATCACCAACAGCCGATCGGCGATGGCACCGAAGCCGCGGCGACGACGATAATTGTCGAAGGCCACCGCCAGCACCGCGACGATGTTGACAGCGCCAAGGAAACTGAGGATCGCCCAGGCAGGCGGAATATTGTCGCGGTCGACGAGCGGTGCGCGCGGCGGCGGTGGCGGGCAATTGCGCATGCTTCCGAGCGGCGTGGCCGCGCCGCTGGCGACCATCGCGCAGGCGAGATCGCGGCCGCCGGCGCGACAGGCGACGCTGCCGGGGGCAACTTCATGGCATTCGACGGGCATGCCGCGCGTCAGGTCGGCAAGGCTATCGCGAGCCACTGTTCCCGGATCGGGGCGGCACATGATATCCCAGGATTTGCAACTATCAAGCGGCGGCGGCGCCGTGATGCCGTGGAGATGCAATACGCGGGCGTTCCGACCGCACTGCACTGACGCGCCGTCTGGGTGCAACGGCGACGTGCAGGCAAAACTCGTAGCGGCAACAAGGGTAAGCAGCATCGTCCGCCATGACGCGAAAGACGATGTTTAGGCGATTCTTTTCGCCTTCGGTCAAGCTTTGTGACTCAATCCTGGAACGGATCGCGAACAAGGATCGTATCCTCGCGCTCGGGGCTGGTTGAAACCAGCGCCACCGGGCAGCCAGTCAGCTCCTCGATGCGGCGGATGTACTTGATCGCCTGCGCCGGCAGATCGGCCCAGCGGCGTGCGCCGGCGGTCGACTCACTCCAGCCTTCGAAGGCTTCGTAGAGCGGTTCGAGGCGCGCCTGGTCCGCGGCATGCGCCGGCAGTTGATCGATGATGCGCCCATCGAGGCGATAGCCGGTGCAGATGTTGAGCGTCTCGAAGCCGTCGAGAACGTCCAGCTTGGTCAATGCCATGCCGGCAACGCCGGACACGGCGATCGCCTGGCGGACGAGCACGGCGTCGAACCAGCCGCAGCGGCGCTTGCGCCCGGTCACCGTGCCGAATTCATGGCCGCGGGTGCCGAGGCGCTCGCCGGTCGCATTGTCCTGCTCGGTCGGGAAGGGCCCGGCGCCGACGCGCGTCGTATAGGCCTTGACGATGCCGAGTACATAGCCGGTGGCGCTCGGGCCCATGCCGGAGCCGGCGGCGGCCTGGCCGGCGACGACGTTCGACGAGGTGACGAACGGGTAGGTGCCGTGATCGACGTCGAGGAGCACGCCTTGCGCGCCTTCGAACAGGATGCGGTCGCGGCGGCCGCGGGCGTCGCGGAGCAGCGCCCAGACCGGTTGGATATAGGGCAGCACCGCCGGTGCCACCGTCGCGAGCTGCGCGACGAGCTCGTCGCGATCGACCGCGGCGACGCCGAAGCCGGCGCGCAGGGCGTTGTGATGGGCGAGCAGGCGATCGAGCTGCGGACCGATGGCATCGAGATGGGCGAGGTCGCAGACGCGCAGCGCCCGCCGCCCGGCCTTGTCCTCATAGGCGGGGCCGATGCCGCGGCGGGTGGTGCCGATCTTGCCGGCGCCCATCGCGTCCTCGCGCAGCGCGTCGAGATCGCGGTGCAGCGGCAAGATCAGCGGGCATTGTTCGGCGACCGCGAGATTTTCGGGGGTGATGGTAACGCCCTGGCCGCGCAGCTTCTCGACCTCGCCGGCGAAATGCCAGGGATCGAAGACGACGCCATTGCCGATGAGGCTGAGGGTGCCGCGGACGATCCCCGACGGCAACAGGCTGAGCTTGTAGACCTGGTTGCCGACAACGAGGGTGTGGCCGGCGTTGTGGCCGCCCTGGAAGCGCACGACGACATCGGCGCGTTCGCTCAGCCAGTCGACGATCTTGCCTTTGCCTTCATCGCCCCATTGGGCGCCGATCACGGTGACGTTGGGCATTGCGGGCTTTCGTTGGTTTTTACGGCGTCGTCGTTCTGGGAGCGCGAGACTATTCCCTCCCCCAGCCGCTGACGCTTACGCGTCGTCTGCGACTCCCCGCAAGCGGGAGGGGAGCTAGATTGCCCTTGCTTCGCCGTCGCGCCACTCATGGGTGCAGGCGAGGGTGGCAGCGGTGTCGTCACGGTCGAGTGCGGCGACGGTCGACCAGCCCTGCTCGCGCAGCGCGGCGCCGTCGACGCCGAGCGGCAGAAACAGCCGGCGTTCGGGGCTACGGCCGAGGCCGGCGTCGACGAGGCCGTCGACATAGAGCGAAAAGCCGATGGCGACTTCCTGACTGCCGTCGGGGCGGGTAATGCAATAGGCGCCGCCGCGGCCGACTTCGCCGATGATGCCGGCGCCGAACAGCGAGAAGCCGAGCCAGGTCTGATATTCGAAGCCATGGCGCTCGGTCGGGTCGAGCGTCACGGGGACGCCGAGGCCGGCGACCAGCGCCTCGACCGCATCGAGCCGCGCCAACGTCGCCGCCGGCAACGCCAGCGCGCGCAACCGCGCCAGCGCCGCATCGGCGGGGCCGGCGGCGGCGATCAGCGGCACAAAGGCGTGTGCGCCGGCGGCGGCAAGGGCGCCGGCGTCCTTGCCGTCAAGCAGCGCCTGGAGGTCGGCGCGGCGCGCCTGGCCCGCCAGCCAGCCCGCCGCGACGAGATCGCCGACCAGGCTCGGCAGGGTGAGGTCGACCGACAGCCCGCCGAGCCCCGCAGCGGTGAGCGCGGCGATGGCAAGGCCGAGGACTTCGGCGGCGGCGGCGGTCCCGTCATTGCCGATCAGCTCGGCGCCGATCTGCAGGCTCTCGCGCTCGGGCGCCAGCTGGGTGCCGCGCACCCGCAGCACCGGCCCGGCATAGCCGAGGCGCAGCGGGCGGTGGCGCGCCGCCAGCCGCGTCACGGCGATGCGGCCGACCTGGCCGGTGATGTCCGACCGCAGCGCCAGCGTGTGCTGGCTTACCGGATCGGTGAAGCGCAGCAGCTCGCGCCGCGCCTCGCCGCCGAGGCGCGCGCCGAGGCTCGATTCATATTCGACCATCGGTGGCTGGACGCGCTCATAGCCGTGCGCCGCGAAGCGGTCGGTCATCAGGCGGACGAGGCGATCGGCGGCCTCGGCCTCGGGCGGCAGGCGATCGCGCAAGCCTTCGGGAAGCAGGCCGGGGGACATGGACATGACCAGGGTGCCTAGGCGGGGCGGGGCGGCCTGACAACCGCCCCGCCACCGCGCGGTCAGCCGAAGACCAGCCCGCGGACGTCCTTGACCCCCGGCAGGCGGCAGATGCTCGCCAGCAGCGGGTCGGGGATCGCCTCGTCGACCGAGAGCAGCAGGATCGCCTCCTCGCCGGCATCGCGGCGGCCGAGGTGGAAGGTGCCGATGTTGACGCCGGCCTCGCCCAGGGTCGAACCGAGGCGGCCGATGAAGCCCGGCTTGTCCTCGTTGACGATGTAGAGCATCCGGCCGCTGAGATCGGCTTCGACGGTGATGCCGAAGATTTCGGTCAGCCGCGGCTTGGTCATGCCGAACAGCGTGCCGGCGACCGAGCGATCGCCGTCACGGTTGCGCACCGTGACGCGCAGCAGCGTGTGGTAATCGGTCTCGCGCTCGTGGCGGACTTCGGCGATCTCGATGTTGCGTTCGCGCGCCAGATAGGGCGCGTTGACCATGTTGACCGTGTCCGAATGCGTCCGCATCAGCCCGGCGAGCACCGCAGCGGTGATTGGCTTGATGTTGAGCTCGGCCGCCGCGCCCTCGACCTCGACGGTTACCGAAGTGACGCCTTCGCCGCCCAATTGGCCGACGAGGCCGCCGAGGCGCTCGGCCAATGCCATGTACGGCTTCAACCGCGGCGCTTCCTCGGCCGACAGCGAGGGCACGTTGAGCGCATTGGTGACGCCGCCGGTGAGCAGATAATCCGAAAGCTGCTCGGCGACCTGGATAGCGACATTGACCTGGGCCTCGTCGGTCGAGGCGCCGAGATGCGGGGTCGAGATGAAATTGGGCGTGCCGAACAGCGGCGACGCCTTGGCGGGCTCCTCGGCGAAGACGTCGAGCGCGGCGCCGCCGATATGGCCCGAATCGAGTCCGGCCTTCAAGGCCGCCTCGTCGATCAGGCCGCCGCGGGCGCAGTTGATGATGCGCACGCCGGGCTTGGCCTTGGCGAGGTTCTCGGCCGACAGGACGTTGCGGGTCGAATCGGTCAGCGGCGTGTGCAGGGTGATGAAATCGGCGCGAGCGAGGAGTTCGTCGAGGGTCATCTTCTCGACGCCGAGATCCTGGGCGCGTTCGGCGGTGAGGAAGGGATCATAGGCGATGACCTTCATCTTGAGGCCAATGGCGCGATCGGCGACGATCGAGCCGATGTTGCCGCAACCGATGAGGCCGAGGGTCTTGGCGAAGAGCTCGACCCCCATGAAGCGGTTCTTTTCCCACTTGCCGGCCTGGGTCGAGGCATCGGCCTCGGGCAGCTGGCGAGCCAGCGCGAACATCAGCGCGATGGCGTGTTCGGCGGTGGTGATCGAATTGCCGAAGGGCGTGTTCATGACGACGACGCCGCGCGCCGAAGCGGCGGGGATATCGACATTGTCGACACCGATGCCGGCACGGCCGACGACCTTCAAATTGGTCGCGGCGGCGAGGACATCCTTGGTCACCTTGGTCGAGGAACGGATGGCGAGGCCGTCGTAGTTGCCGATGATCTCGATCAGCTGGTCCTTGGTGAGGCCGGTGATTTCATCGACTTCGATCCCGCGGGCCTTGAAGATTTCGGCGGCCTTGGGGGACATCTGGTCGGAAATGAGGACGCGGGGCATGAGAGACTCCTCTGCTCCCCTGCCGTGTGCGGGAGGGGTCGGGGGTGGGAATGGACTTCGATCGGGGAGCGGGTGCGGGTGGGCAGGGACTTCCCACCCCCCCCCCCCCCCCCCCC
>LJHX01000188.1 GCA_001295935.1 alpha proteobacterium AAP81b | reverse complement strand
CGGCAGCGGCCCCGCGACCCCGCCACCGCCGGCGACGCCGGCGACGCCGGAAACGTCGCCCGGCGCGGGAACCCCGGCGACGACGCCAGGGGTTGCCCCCGGCGCGACCGCAGCGCCAAGCACCGCACCCGACGCCGCCGCGCCCGATGCCGCCGCCCTTGCCGACGAGGAGGAAGTCGAAGTCTCGATCCCCGGCGGCGCCCCCGCCGGCGACGAGATCGTCGTCACCGGCAGCCGCATCCCCAATGTCATCCGCAACAGCCGCGAGATCGTCTCGATCCTCAGCCAGGCCGATATCGCGCGCACCGGCGAAGGCGATATTGCCGGCGCCCTGCAGCGCGTCACCGGGCTGTCGGTCGTCGGCGGCCGCTTTGTCTACGTCCGCGGCCTTGGCGAGCGCTATTCGCTGGCGCTCTTGAACGGCCTGCCGATCCCGTCGCCCGACCCCTTGCGCCGCGTCGTGCCGCTCGACCTGTTCCCGACGTCGGTGCTCGCCTCGAGCCTCGTCCAGAAGAGCTATTCGGTCAATTTCCCCGGCGAATTCGGCGGCGGTGTCATCAACCTCACCACCCGCGCCGTTCCCGACAAGGCGTATTTCTCGATCGGCGGGGCGATCGGCGGCAATACCGCGACGACCGGCCAGCTCGGCTATGTCTATCAGGGCGGCGACATCGATCCGCTCGGCTTCGATGACGGCAGCCGCCAGACGCCGGCGGGGCTGCGCGCCGCCCAGGCCAATGGCCAGATCCTTGCCGTCGGCTCGAACTTCTCGCTGCGCCAGTTGCAGGACATCACCGCCAGCCTGACCAATTCGCGCACCAACGTCATCCAGCGCAACGAGGACCTGCCGGTCAATTTCAGCGTCGATCTCGCCGCCGGCAAGGGCTGGGACATCGGCGACAATCGTTATGGCTTCGTGCTGTCGGCGGGCTTCAAGAACGACTGGCGCACCAAGGCCGGTTTGCAGCAGCTTTCGGGCGGCGCGGTGGCGGCCCCCGGCGGCGGCCAGGCGCTCAATCCCGACCAGAATTTCCGCTTCGTCTCGACCGAGCAGCGCACCGTCCTCAACGTGCTGCTCGGCCTCGGCGCCGAAATCGGCGACCACCGCATCCGCTTCACCAACCTCTACGTCCGCGACACCATCAAGGAAGCCCGCATCCAGAGCGGCACCGACAACATCAACGTCGGCGAGGATTTCCTGCTCAACCGCAGCTTCACCAACTGGTTCGAGCGCCAGCTGATCGATACCCAGGCGGTCGGCGAGTTCCGTTTCGGCAATCTTTCGGTCGACCTTCGCGGCACCTATGCCAATTCGCGCCGCCGCTCACCCTATGAGCGCGTCAATTCCTATGTGTTCAGCGAGGCCGCCGGCGATTTCGTCAACGACCTGCGCAGCCCCGGCCAGACGAGCACGATCGCCTTCAGCCGGTTGAACGAGAATGTCTATGGCGCCGGCGGCGACCTTGGCTACAAGTTCGAAAGCCTGCCCTTCCCGCTGCGCGTCACCGCAGGCTACGCCTATACCGACAGCCGCCGCCGCTCGACGCGCTTCGACTATCGCTTCAACGTCAACGGCGCGCTGCCGCTCGCCGTCGCCCAGCAGCGCCCCGATTTCCTGCAATCGGACTTTAACGTCTACACCTATGGCGTCATCCTCAACACCGTCTCGACGGTGGCGCCGGTCTATACGGCCGGGCTGATCGTCCATGCCGGCTATCTCCAGGCCGATCTCGAGCCGATCGAATCGGTGCAGATCCAGGGCGGCGTCCGCTTCGAAAGTGGCGAGGAGTTCGTCAACGCCATCGACCTGTTCAACGTCGATCCCGGCACCACCGACCGCACCGTCATCCGCCGCGATTACTGGCTGCCGGCGGGCACCGTCACCTGGAACTTCGCGCAAGGCTGGCAGGCGCGGCTGTCGGGATCGAAGACCATCGCCCGGCCGCAGTTCCGCGAGCTGGCACCGCAGACCTTCTTCGATACCGAAAGCGATCGTA
Organism: alpha proteobacterium AAP81b; assembly: GCA_001295935.1. Taxonomy (GTDB): domain Bacteria; phylum Pseudomonadota; class Alphaproteobacteria; order Sphingomonadales; family Sphingomonadaceae; genus Sandarakinorhabdus. The sequence goes on along the minus strand of LJHX01000188.1, from coordinate 14,952 downwards.
CCAGCTTCGGCAACCAGTTCCTGACCAACAGCGAACTGCTCAACGCCGAGCTGCGTCTCGAACATTATCTCGGCCGCGACGAGCGCCTGACGCTCGGCGCCTTCTACAAGGACATCGACCGGCCGATCGAAACCGTCGCTTTCGTCGTCGGCGGCACCTTCAACACGACCTTCGCCAACGCCCCCGCCGCGACGCTGTGGGGCATCGAGGCCGAGGCGCAGAAATATGTGCCGCTCGATTTCCTCGGCGAAAGCGGCTTCTTCAGCCGCCGCCGCGTCATGGTCAGCGCCAACTACACCTATTCCGACAGCCGCATTCGGGTGGGCGCCGGCGACACGACGCTGTTCCCGATCTCGGGGGCGGTGGTGCCGGCGACCGACCTGTTCCGCAACGGCCAGCCGCTGACCGGCCAGTCGGACCATATCGCCAACCTCCAGCTCAGCCTGCAGGATCAGGATTCGCTGTCGGAACAGACGCTGCTGATCAACTATGCCAGCGACCGCGTCACCAACCGTGGCCCGTCGGGCCAGCCCGACCTGATCGAACGCCCCGGCTTCCGCCTCGATCTCGTGCTGCGCCAGGGGCTGCGCCTCGGCGGCATCAATTTCGAGGTCAAGGCCGAGGCGCGCAACCTGACCAACACACGCTACCAGGAATTCCAGCGCCTCGGCGCGTCGCGGATCGACAACAACAGCTATGTGCTGGGGCGGTCGTTCTCGCTGGGCCTGGCGGCGACCTTCTAGGCGTCGGGGCGCCGCTGCCGCGCGCAACAGCGGGCCCTGGACCCCAGGCGCCCTGGCTTGCCGCCTTCCGACACCCTGCTACAACGCCGCCCATGAAACTGATCATCGGCAATCGCGCCTTTTCGAGCTGGTCGCTGCGCGGCTGGCTGGCGGCGAAGCAATCGGGCCTGCCCTTCGATACCGAGCTGGTGCCGATGGACACGCCCGAATGGCTGTCGGGCGAGGCCAAGCGCGAGATGCCGTCGGGCACGGTGCCGGTACTGTGGGACCATGGCACGCCGGTGTGGGATTCGATGGCGATCCTGCTGTGGCTCGCCGACAAGGGCGGCCATGATCGCTTCTGGCCGCGCGAGTTGCCAGCCCGCGCGCTCTGCTACGCGATGGTCGCGGAAATGCATTCGGGGTTCGCCCCCTTGCGCGCCGGCTGCCCGATGAACCTCAAGGAGCGTTTCCCCGACTTCGCGCCGACGCCCGAGATCACCGCCAACGTCACCCGCATCGCCGCGCTGTGGCGCGAGGCACGCGACAACTTCGGGTCGGCGAGCGACCTGCCCTGGCTGTTCGGGGCGTTCAGCGCGGCGGACGTGATGTTCGCGCCGGTGGTGACGCGCATCGACACTTATGGCCTCCCCGTACCGCCTGAAACCCGCGCCTATGTCGACGCGATTCTCGCCCATCCCTGGATGGCCGAGTGGATCGCCCTGGCGCGCGCCGAAACCTTCCCCTTCGCGCGCTATCTCGTCCCCGGCGGCATCCCCGCCTGATCCCACCCGGCCCTTCTCTGGAGCTCTCGATGCGTTTCCTCTCCGCCGGCGTCGCGCTCGGCCTGCTTGCCGCGCCGCTCGCCGCCGAGCCGCAATTCTCGCCTGAGCGCATCAAGGCCGATGTCGGTTTCCTCGCCGACGACCTCCTCGAGGGCCGCGACACCGGCAGCCGCGGCCATGAGATCGCGGCGCGCTATGTCGCCGCGCAATTCGCCGCGGCGGGGCTGAAGCCGGGCGGCAGCCAGGGCTGGTTCACGCCGGTAACCCTTTCGGAAGCCTCGCTCGGCGACGGCGCCAGCCTGACCGTTTCCGGCAAGGCGGGCTCGCAAAGCTTTGCCCAGCGTGTCGATGTGCTGATGACCGCGAGCCACCGCGAGGCGGCGAGCGACGTCAGCGCGCCGCTCGTCTTCGTCGGCTGGGGCCTCGACGATCCCGCTTATGGCTATAATGATTACAAGGGCCTGGACGTTCGCGGCAAGATCGTCGTGATGCTGCGCGGCATCCCCAAGGGCGCCCCCGACGAGGTCGTCGCGCACCTCGCCAACCAGAAGGCGGTGCGCGCCTCGGCACGCGGCGCGATCGGCGTCATCGCCATTTCGAGCCTGCAATCCGAACGCACCGACCCCTTCGCCAAGCGCCTCGCCGGCCAGCAGCGGCCGAGCACGACCTGGGTCAAGGCCGACGGCCAGGCCTTTGACGCCGCGAGCAATGTCCGCGGCAACGCGCGCGTTGGCGACAAGGCGGCGCAGGCGATCTTCGCCGAGGCGCGCACGCCGCTGGCGACGGTGCTCGCCGAGGCCGACAAGCCGGGTGGCCGCCCCAAGGGCTTTGCGCTGGCGACGAGCGCGCGATTCACCTTCGCCTCGACCCAGCGGCGCATCGTCAGCCCCAATGTCGTCGGCGTCATCCCCGGCAGCGACCCCGCGCTCAAAGACGAAGTCGTTGTTCTGATGGGCCATCTCGATCACATCGGCATCAAGGCCAATGCCGCGCCGGGCGCCGACCGCATCTTCAACGGCGCGCTCGACAATGCCGCCGGCAGCGCGGTGATGCTCGAAGCCGCCCGCGCCTTCGCCGCCGAGGCGCCGCCCAAGCGCACGCTGATGTTCATCGCCAACACCGGCGAGGAACGCGGGCTCTTGGGCGCCGAGGCCACCGCCAACATGCCGCCGGTGGCGATCGACCGCATCGTCGCCGCGGTCGATCTCGACATGCCGCTGCTGCTCTATCCCTTCACCGACGTCATCGCCTTCGGCGGCGATCATTCGACGATCGGCAGCGCCATCGCCAAGGCGGTCGGCGTCGCCGGTGTCGCCGTTTCGCCCGATCCGATGCCCGAGGAGACGATCTTCGTCCGCTCCGATCACTATGCCTTCGTCAAGCGCGGCGTCCCGGCGATCATGCTGGCGACGGGCTATGCCAGCGGCGGCGAGGCGGCGTGGAAGTCTTTCCTTTCAACGCATTATCACAACCTCACCGACGACATGGCGCTGCCGATCGACTGGGCGTCGGCGGCGCGCTACGCCCGGGTCAACTACCTCATCACCCGCGAGCTCGCCGACGCCGCCGAGCGGCCGCGCTGGTACGCGGGCGATTATTTCGGCAACGCCTTCGCCGCCGGGGCGCCGCGGGCGGTGCGCGCGGCGAAGTGATGGTCGGTCGGCCATGAGCTTCGACGGACGGGAACCCCCACCCCGCTCGGCTGGCGCCGAGTCGCCCTCCCCGCAAGGGGGAGGGAGTGTTGTCGGCCTTGCCCGGGCGCTGGTGCGCTGCGCCAGCGTCACCCCCGCCGACGCCGGCGCGCAGGATGTGCTGGCGGCGGCGTTGGCCGGGCTGGGCTTCACCGTCCACCGCCTGACCTTCGGCGCGCCGCCCGACGGGCCGATCGCCAATCTCGTCGCCACCATCGGCTCCGGCGGCCCGCACTTCGCCTTCGCCGGGCACACCGATGTCGTGCCAGCGGGCGACCGCGCCGCCTGGAGCGTCGATCCCTTTGCCGGCGTCGTCGCCGACGGCTTCCTCGTCGGCCGCGGCGCCAATGACATGAAGGGCGCGCTTGCCGCGATGGTCGCCGCTGCGGGCCGTCACGTTGCGCGCGGCGCCCCCGGCCGGCTGACCTTCATCATCACCGGCGACGAGGAAGGCCCCGCGACCTTCGGCACCGCTGCAATGCTCGACTGGCTGGCGGCGAACGACCTCGTCCCCGACGCCTGCCTGGTCGGCGAGCCGACGTCGGCGCGGGTGCTGGGGGACATGGTCAAGATCGGCCGGCGCGGGTCCTTGAACGCCTGGATCACGGTCAACGGCGCGCAAGGCCATGTCGCCTACCCCGCGCGCGCCGACAATCCCGTCACGCGGCTGGTGGCGATCCTCGCCGAGGTCAAGGCGCGCGTCCTCGACAGCGGCAACGCCTGGTTCGAACCCTCCAACCTCGAAGTCACCGATATCGAAGTCGGCAACGCCGCGACCAACGTCATTCCGGCGCGCACCCAGGCCCGCCTCAACATCCGCTTCAACGATTGTCACCGCGGGCCCGACCTCGAAGCCTGGCTGCGCGCCACCGTCGCCGCCCACGCCCCCTCGGCCGAAGTGCTGGTGCGGATCTCGGGCGAGGCCTTCCTGACCGAACCCGGCGCGCTGTCGGGCCTCGTCGCCGCCGCCATCACGCAGGTGACCGGCCTTGCCCCGGAACTGTCGACCAGCGGCGGCACGTCGGACGCCCGCTTCCTCCGCCGCCTCTGCCCGGTCGTCGAATTCGGCCTGCCGGGGGCAACGATGCACAAGGTCGACGAGGCGGTGGCCGTGGCCGATCTGGCGGCTTTGGCGGATGTTTATGATGCTGTTTTGGCGCGGTATTTTTCGCGGTTGTCGGCCGGTACATAGAAGCGGAATTAGACAGATGAACACCAAGCTTTCAGCGCTTTGCCAGTATAAGAACAACTAGTTTGGAATGTTTCGCTCGGAATCTTGCGCCGGAAAAGCGGTGATCGGACTTAGTTCGTTCGGAACGTAATCTCTACCCAAGGTCTCGAGTGCAAGTCTGATCGCTACTTCACCCTTTGGTAAATCCTTGTAGTTGAGTTCAAGGAGCAGGCGATTCTTTCCCTGCCCACGCAGCGTGATGGTTGCGGTCACTCCAGACCAATCGTAGTGAGCGTAGCGGGGAAAGCGGTATCCGTAACAGGTCATGATCTCATGCGGCAGCACCATTGAAAATTCCATGCCGGTATTCTTCATCAACCACTTGCACGTTTGACCCGCAATATCCTGCGCTGAGTGCCGGCAACCCTTGGACCCCAAGGTGTCAGGTGAACGATCAAAACCCCAATGAAACTCGACCCAGCGTCTGTCGTTAGGATTGTCGGCCTTGACCGGCGGCGCCGTCTCAAATTTACGGATGACGTCACAGAGGGTAGTTGAAGCCACAACGGGTGAAGCATTGACCAGCAGCGCCACCGCAAGGTTCAAGGGTTGCTTCACCGCGATATGGTACCTGAACAGTGGGGCGAGCGCCACACAAGCGAATGCGGGCATGGCGACACGGACGCGCAGACGACACAATTCACGAAAAAAGTGGGTCCAGGGGCTCAGCCCCTGGCCGCCGGAGGCCCTGTTTCCTTCAAACTTCCGGTCTCGGACCCAGTCGCTCATGCCGAGCGAAGTCGAGGCGCGCCGGCGTGCTCAGCGGTGCCTCGACTTCGCTCGGCATGAGCGGGGAAGGTAGATCCCGCCCAATCCGAAAACCACTAAACCCCGGCATCGCCCTTGTAGCGGCTTTCGAGAAACTTCCCCTGCACCACCAGCGCGTCGCGATCGCCTTCCGCCAGGCTGTCGGAAGCCCGCGCCAGTTCCTCTTCGACGACCTTCAACCCGTCAACAAGCGCCGCATCCAAAGTTCGCCCGTCGGTTTCGATCGTCCGCTTGCGCTGCTCGGCGGGCACGCGGGTGTAGCTCTCGACAAGTTCGGGGAGGTGTTTGGCGAGCAGCCGCGACACGTCCTGCGCCACGGGATCACCCGCCGGCACGCGCGCCAGCTGGGTTTCGAGCGTCGCCAGCTGCGCCGAGATGGCGTCGAGTTGCGGCGCGGCGAGCGCCGGCAGCTCGCGGCGACGGCGGTCGAGCCAGGCGTCGGTGGCGGCCGGAAGCGCCGCCGGCACCGCCTCGCCGAGGCGCGTCGGTTCGGGCGGCGTGCCGACGCTGAGCACCGCCAGCGCGGTTGCCACCAGCCCGGCCAAAAACACCAGCATCAGCCCGCCGATGCCGATCGGCCCGACCAGCAATCCCCAGACGATCACCGCCAGCACCAGCGCGCCGACGACGCCAGCGCCGCGGCCCACCCGCTTGCCGAGCGTCGCCTGCGCCCGTTCGCGGCGGCGGGCGCGCGCCACCTGCGCCGCCTCGCCGATCTTCAGCCGGCGCAGGCGTTCGTCATTCCTCGCCACCACCTGGTCGGGATCGGCCATGCCGGGGCTCAGGCGATCGCTTCGAAGGGCGAGGCGCCACGGTTTTCGAGCCGCGCCTGGGCGGCGCCTTCCGAACGCGCGATATAGCCGCGACTCTTCTCGACTTCCGACGACAGCGTATCGACCGTCGTCTTCATCGAATCGAGCGCCTTCAGCTTGAAGGCATCGACGGCGTCCATCGTGTCATAGATGTTCTGGAAGGCGCGCTTCAGCGTTTCCAGCGGGATGGTGCTCGCCGCGGCGCCTTCGTGGATCGCGGCGGTCTGCGTCTTCAGCAGTTCGCCGGTCTTGTCGATGATGTTGGCGGTCGTCGTATTGAGCGCGGTGATCTGTTCGAGCACCAGCTTCTGGTTGGTCAGCGCCTGGGCGACGGTGACGGCGGTGCGCAGCGCGGCGACGGTCGTCGTCGAGGCGCGATCGACGCCCTTGACCAGTTCGACATTGTTTTTCTTGACGAGATCGAGCGCCAGATAGCCTTGCACCGAGACGGCGAGCTGGGTCAGCAAATCGGTGGTGCGCTGGCGGACGTAGAAGAGCGCCGATTCGCGGATCGCCTTGGCCTTGGCGGGGTCGCTGTAATCAAGCTCGACGGCCTTGGCTTCCAGCTTGGCGTCGAGGGTCTTCGAAACATGCACCATCTGTTCGAGGCGGCCCATCGCCGCCCACAGCTTGGCGCGTTCCTGGTCGATCGCGGCATTGTCGAGCAGCAGTTCGTCCTTGCCGTCCTTCAACCGCGTCAGGATCGCCGAGATATTGCTCTGCGCCGATTTGTAGCTGTCGAAATAGCCGCGCAAGCGGTCACCGCCGAAGGGGATGAGGCCGAAGAGCTTCTTCTTGGTCGTCAGGTCGCCCTTGCTCGTCGGGTCGAGGTCCTCGATCGTCGCGCGCAGCGCCGTCAGGTCGGCGCCGATGCCGGTGTCCTTGTCCATGGCGCGCACCGGGCGGTCGAGGAAGCGATTGGATTGCCCGGCGGCCTCGGCGATCTCGCGCGCGCCGAGATTGGTCAGCTGGTCGACCTTTTTGCCGAACTCGGGGCTGGCGGCGTCCTCGGCGACGAGCGCGTCGATGAAGGCGTCGACGCGGGTGTCGAGTTCGGCCTTCTTGCTGTCATCGACGGGCACCAGCCCGGCGGCTTTCGTCGGCGCCACCGCCGGCACCGCGGCGGGGGGTTCGAGAACGATCGTCGGTTCGGTGGTGGTCGTCGTCGCGGTGCTTGCCATGCCAGTCCTTCCAGCGCTGCGCCCCTCTTAGCAAAGCCGCGCGCGCACCTCTACTGTATTAGGAGCGCTAAACGCTGCCGCAAGGGGGCGTCAGGCGATCAGTGCTTCGACCGTATCGGCGAAGCGGCGGATGCCCTGTTCGAGCCCGCCGAGCAGGACATGATCGACCGCCCCCGAGCTCAGCCCCTGCTGGCCGAGCGCCGCGGCGCGGAAATCCTCGCCGCCGAACACACCCTGGTCGAGCAGCTTCCAGCTTTTGGCCCAATGCGCCTCGGCCTTTTCGGTCGCCGGCGCCGCCGGGATCAGCATGAAATCCTCGACGATCGTCCGGTCGACGGCGCGCGGCATCAGGGTCATGATGTTGAGATAATCGGGCGAGGCGACGATCACCGTCGCCGGAACGAGGCTGTAGGCGAAGGTGAGGTGGCGGCGCAGTTCGGCCATGTCGCCCCAGTCGGGATCGGCGGTCAGCGCCGACAGCCGCGCCACCGCCGAGCGCCCGTGCGGGCCGATACTGTCCCCCGTGGTGACGCCGTCCTGGAAATAGGGCGCGATGGTCTTTTCGTGGAGGCGGACGACATGATAGCTTTCGAGGAAAGCATCCATGATCAGCTTCCAGTTCGCCGCGACCTCGTGGGTGGCGCGGGCGTAGAGATACTGCCCACCGAAATCGAGGGCGTCGAAATCAGCGGCGAGCTCGCCCGTCGCCAGGCCGAAGTCGTACTCGCGCGAGCGGTCGAGGCCCGCCCAGATCAGCCCGCCGGCCTCGCGGCTCGGCATCTCGACCAGGCCGCGCGCCGCCTTGTCGAGCCCCGGGAACGTCTCAGGGCGCGGCAGCCCGCGCAGCTTGCCGTCGGTCGCATAGGTCCAGGCGTGATAGGGGCAGACGATCGCCGGAGCGTGCTGGACCCCCTGCGCCTCGACGAGCCGCGTGCCGCGGTGCCGGCAGACGTTCAGGAATACCCGCACCACGCCCTTGCCGTCGCGGGCGATGAGTAGCGGAACGCCGTAACCATCATGCGTCACGCTGGTGTTGGGATCGGGCAGCAGCGCCGACGGCGCCAGCACGACGGGATGGCCGCGGAACAGCCGGTCCTGCTCGCGATCGAAACGCTCGGGGCAGGTATATGCACTCGCCGCGACCTCGGTCACCAGCGTCGGCGCCGGACGCTCGGCCGCCGCCGGGATCGCTTCGGCAAGCGCCAGCTGGCCCGGGGTTGGGCGGCGGAAGGGCATATGCACGTCCATGGCGCCATGCTACGCCGCGCCGCACGCCGAGGCCAGCCTGCGACTTTCGCCGAGTGTCACGGCCTCCCCCCGAATTGAAACCGGCACGCAACGATTTTCGCCGAGTTTCGTTTTGTCATGTCGATGGAGCTTCCCCTGCGCATCACTTCGGCCGCCCCGCGCCGCGCCTTTCGGATCGCCGGCTGGCTGCGCGGACGGCCGGCGCTCGGCCATGCGCTCGCGGTCGGCCTCGCCGCCTGGGCGCTGGCGGCGCGGCTGGCGGTCGGCGATGCCCTGCCGCCGGGCTTTCCGTTCCTGACCTTTTTCCCGGCGATCCTGATCACCGGCTATGTCGCCGGCTTCCGCCCCGGGCTGCTGGCGCTGCTGCTGGCGCTGGCCAGTGTCTGGTATTTCCTGCTTACCCCGCCGCGCCAGCTGGCGCTGTCCCCCGGCAATGCCATGGCGCTCGGCTTCTTCTTGATCGTCGGCCTGGTCGATCTGGTCATCATCGAGGCGATGCACCGCGCCGTCGACAAGCTGCGCATCGAACGCCGCCGCAACCGCGACCTCTATGAGCAGCAGCGGACGCTGTTCCAGGAGTTGCAGCACCGCGTCGCCAACAATCTCGCCTTCATCGCCGGGTTGTTGCGCCTGCAGAAACGCCGCATCGCCGCCGACCCCGCCGCGACGCCGGTGGTCTTCGACGAAGCGGTAGCGCGGATCGACACGATGGGGCGCATCCACCGCCGCCTCTACGATCCCGGCGAGGCCGATGCGGCGATCGGCGCGCATCTCGAAGCCGTCTGCACCGAATTGCTGTCGGCGATGGGCGCCGACGGTGTTGCGGTGCGCGTCGAGGTGCCTGGGCTGAAGGTGCCGCTCGACCGGCTGCTGCCGCTGTCGCTGCTCGTCGCCGAAATCATCACCAATTCGGTCAAGCACGGCTTCGCCGGCCGCGCCGACGGCGAGATCCGCATCACCAGCGAGGCCGACGGCGACGGCCAGGCGCTGGTCATCCGTGACGATGGCACCGGGCTTGTCGCGCTCCCCGACGCCGCCAGCCCCGGGCTCGGCATGCGCATCGTCCAGGGACTGGCGGCGCAACTGGGCGGCAGCGTCAGCTGGAGCAGCGACGCCGGCACGGTGACGCGGGTGACGCTGCCGGCGATCTGAGTGCAAGACGCGACCGCGGGCAGCGGTTTGGCCGCCGGCGGCGGGCCGACCGATCGCGCCAGCCCTTTCTTCTTCGCCGCCGAACCTCTACCCCGCCGGACATGACCGACCTGAAAATCTGCGGGCTTTCGACCCCAGAGACCGTCGATGCGGCGCTCGCTGCCGGCGCGCGCTATCTGGGGTTCGTCTTCTTCAAGGCCTCGCCGCGCGACCTCACCCCCGAACGCGCGCAGGCGCTGGCGGCGCGGGTGCCGGCGGGGATCGGGCGGGTGGCGGTGCTCGTCGATCCCGACGATGCGCTCGTCGATGCCGTGCTCGCGGCGGGGATGGACATTCTGCAGCTCCATGGCCGCGAGGACCCGGCGCGGCTGGCGGCGATCAAGGCGCGCACCGGTGCGAAGGTCTGGCGCGCCGCCGGCGTTGCGACGCGCGACGATATCCGCGCCGCGGTCATTGGGCGCGGTCCGGCCGACCTGTTGCTCCTCGATGCCAAGCCGCCTAAGGCCGCCGCCTTGCCGGGCGGCAATGGGGTGGCGTTCGACTGGCGGTTGCTGGCGGGCGCCGATATGCCGCGGCCCTGGGGGTTGAGTGGCGGGTTGACGGCGGCGACCGTCGGCGAGGCGGTGGCACTGGTTCGCCCCGATCTCGTCGATGTCTCGTCGGGCGTGGAGGAGACACCGGGCGTGAAATCGATCGACAAGATCAGGGCCTTCGCCCGGGCGGCGCTGGCATGAACGCCGCCGTTCCCCCCGCCTCGCTCCGCGCCGGCCCCGATGCGAATGGCCATTTCGGTGCCTTCGGCGGGCGTTATGTCGCCGAAACGCTGATGCCGCTGATCCTCGATCTCGACGCGCATTATCGCGCCGCCAAGGCCGATCCCGCCTTCAAGGCCGAGTTCGACGATCTGCTGACGCATTATGTCGGCCGGCCGAGCCCGCTCTACTTCGCCGCGCGGCTGACCGAGGAACTGGGCGGCGCCAAGATCTATTTGAAGCGCGACGAGCTCAACCACACCGGTGCCCACAAGATCAACAACTGCATCGGCCAGATCCTGCTCGCCCGCCGCATGGGCAAGACGCGGATCATCGCCGAAACCGGCGCCGGCCAGCATGGTGTCGCCACCGCCACCGTCGCGGCGCGCTTCGGCCTGCCCTGCGTCATCTACATGGGGGCGCGCGACATCGCCCGCCAGGCGCCCAATGTCTTCCGCATGAAGCTGCTGGGTGCCGAGGTCCGCGCCGTCGAATCGGGGTCGCGGACCTTGAAGGACGCGATGAACGAGGCGCTGCGTGACTGGGTCACCAACGTCCACGATACTTTCTACATCATCGGTACCGCGGCCGGCCCGCACCCCTACCCTGAGCTGGTGCGCGACTTCCAGAGCGTCATCGGCACCGAGGCGCGTGCCCAGATCCTCGACCGCGAGGGCCGGCTGCCCGACCTGCTCGTCGCGGCGATCGGCGGCGGCTCGAACGCCATCGGGCTGTTCCACCCCTTCCTCGACGATGCGTCGGTGCGGATGGTCGGCGTCGAGGCGTCGGGCCATGGTCTCGATACGGATGCCCATGCGGCGTCGCTCGCCGGCGGCCGGCCGGGGGTGCTGCACGGCAACAAGACGATGCTGCTCCAGGACGAGGACGGCCAGATCACCGAGGCGCATTCGATCTCGGCGGGATTGGATTATCCTGGCATCGGCCCGGAGCACGCCTGGCTGCATTCGATCGGCCGCGTCGAGTATCAGTCGGCGACCGACGCCGAGGCGCTCGAGGCTTTCAAGCTGCTCTGCCGTGTCGAGGGCATCATCCCGGCGCTCGAACCCTCGCACGCGCTCGCCGCGATCATGCGGATGGCGCCGACGATGGCGGGCGATCAGCTGATCGTCGCCAACCTCTGCGGGCGGGGGGACAAGGACATCTTCACCGTCGCCGAGGCGCTGGGGGTGGCGCTGTGACGCCGTCACATTGCCCCTGCAATCGCCCGTCCCACAAGCACCCGCTCATGCCGAGCGAAGTCGAGGCAGGCGATATCGCCGGCGTGTGCCTCGACTTCGCTCGGCATGAGCGGGGGGTGCAAGGCGCCGAGCGCGGGGTGGCGTCATGACTGCGCATGACCTCGCCGCCAGCCCTGATCGCCTCTCCGCGCGCTTCGCCGCCTGCCGCGCCGAAGGCCGCGCCGCGCTCGTCACCTTCGTCACCGCCGGCGACCCCGATGCCGCGACCTCGGCGGCCATCCTTGCCGCGCTCCCCGCCGCCGGCGCCGACATCATCGAGCTCGGCATGCCCTTCACCGATCCGATGGCCGATGGCCCGGCGATCCAGGCGGGCAACCTCCGCGCGCTGGGCGAGGGCATGCGACTGCGCGACCTGATCGCCATGGTCGCCGCCTTCCGTAAGGCGGACACGACGACTCCGATCGTGCTGATGGGCTATTTCAACCCGATCCTCGCTTATGGCTGCGCCCGCTTCGCGACGGACGCCCGCGCCGCCGGCATCGATGGCGTCATCGTCGTCGACCTGCCCCCCGAGGAAGCCGACGAGCTGCTCCCCGACCTCGGCGCCAGCGGGATGCACCTGATCCGCCTAGCAACCCCGACGACGGACACCGCGCGCCTGCCGCGCGTCCTCGAAGGCGCCTCAGGATTCCTCTATTATGTCGCCGTCGCCGGGGTGACCGGCGCCAATGCCGCCACCGCCGGCGACATCGCCGCCGCCGTCGCGCGGCTGAAGGCCGCCACCGACCTGCCGATCGCCGTCGGCTTCGGGGTGCGCACCCCCGAACAGGCCGGCGCCATCGCCGCGCACGCCGATGCCGTCGTCGTCGGCTCGGCGATCGTCGATATCATCGGCGCCGGCGCCGCCGCGCGGGTCAACGACATTCCGGCACGCGTCGCCGCTTTCGTCGCCGGGCTTGCCGCCGCCGTCCGCAATCGCCAAAGCTACGCCGCATGAGCTGGCTCAACCGCACCCGGCAGCAATTGACCGGATTCCTGTCGCGGCGCGAAACGCCCGACAATCTGTGGACCAAGTGCCGCGGCTGCGGCGCGATGATCTACACCAAGGAATTCGCCGAGAACCTCTCGGTCTGCCCGCGCTGCGACCATCATGAGCGCATCGGCCCGCGCGACCGCTTCGTCCAGCTGTTCGACGGTGACTGGACCGCGGTCCAGGTGCCGCGCGTGCCTGAGGACCCGCTCAAGTTCCGCGACCAGAAGCGCTATGTCGACCGGCTGCGCGCCGCCAAGGCCGCCACCGGCGACGGTGAGGCGATGCTCGTCGCCTGCGGCAACCTCGGCGGCCGCACCGCCGTCGTCGCGGTGCAGAATTTCGCCTTCATGGGCGGCTCGATGGGACTTGGCGTCGGCGAGGCCTTTCTCGCCGGGGCGCGCGCCGCCGTCGCCGCGTCGGCGCCCTTCATCGTCTTCACCGCCGCCGGCGGCGCGCGCATGCAGGAGGGCATTCTCAGCCTGATGCAGATGCCGCGGACGACGGTGGGCATCCAGGAGCTGCAGGAAGCCGGGCTGCCCTATGTTGTCGTGATGACCGATCCGACGACCGGCGGCGTCACCGCTTCCTATGCCATGCTCGGCGATTTGCAGATCGCCGAGCCCAATGCACTGATCGGCTTCGCCGGCCAGCGCGTCATCGAGCAGACCATCCGCGAGAAACTCCCCGAGGGCTTCCAGCGCGCCGAATATCTTCTCGAGCATGGCATGCTCGACATGGTCGTCCACCGCCGCGAGATCAAGGACACGCTGGCGCGGCTGACCGGCCTGCTGATGGCGCGACGCCTGCCGGCACCGGCATAGACCCGAAATGGCGGGGGCGCGGATGGAGCGGGCAAAGTCGGCGAACCCGGTGCTCGATGCGCTGCTGCAGGCGGCCTTCGCGCTGCACCCGACCGAGATCGACCTGTCATTGGAGCGCCTGCTGCGGCTGCTCGGCCGCCTCGGCAATCCCCACCTCAAGCTGCCACCGGTCTTTCATGTCGCCGGCACCAACGGCAAGGGGTCGACCTGCGCCTATCTGCGCGCCTGTCTCGAAGCCTCGGGCGCCCGGGTGCATGTCTATACCTCGCCCCACCTCATCCGCTTCAACGAGCGCATCCGCGTCGCCGGGTCGATCATCGACGACGAAGCGCTCGCCGCACTGCTCGGCGAAGCGCTCGGCCGCAACGCCGGCCAGCCGATCACCTTCTTCGAGCTGACCACCGCCGTTGCCTTCCTCGCCTTCGCGCGCACCCCCGCCGATGCCGCGATCATCGAAGTCGGCATGGGCGGGCGGATGGACGCGACCAATGTCTTCGAGGCGCCGCTGGTCACCGGCATCGCCCAGCTCGGCCTCGATCATCAGGCCTGGCTGGGGCCGACGATCCTCGACATCGCCCGCGAAAAGGCCGGCATCGCCAAGCGCGGCGTGCCGATGGTGATCTCGCGCTACCCCAAGGCGGTGACGGCGCGCATCGCCGAAGTCGCCGGGGTGGCGGGGGCGCCGCTGCAGATCCGCGGCCAGGATTGGGACGCCGCAACCTATGAGGGCGCGCTGCATTATCGCGACCCCGACGGCCATCTGGCGCTGCCGCTGCCGCGCCTCGCCGGCGGCCACCAGGCCGACAATGCCGCGCTCGCCATCGCCATGCTGCGCACCCAGGCGCGGCGGCCGGGCGGGCTGGCGATCCCCGACGGCGCGCTGCGCGCCGGCCTGGGCTGGGCGGAATGGCCGGCGCGGCTGCAGAAGCTCGACGCCGGGCCGCTGACCGCGCTGCTGCCGCCGGGCAGCGAGCTGTGGATCGACGGCGGCCACAATCCCGCCGCGGCGCGCGCCATCGCCGATGCCTTCCGCACCGCGGCGCTCGGCGAGCGGCCGCTGCACCTCATCGTCGGCATGCTTGCCGCCAAGGACGCTGGCGGCTTTCTGAAGGCCTTTGCCGGGCGGGCGACCTCGGTGCTCGGCGTCGAGGTCGACGGGCATGACTCGCACCCGCCCGAGGCGGTGGCCGCGGCGGCGCGCGACGCCGGGCTGCCGGCACAGACCAGCGCCGGGGTCGGCGAGGCGCTGACCGTCATCGCCCGTGCCGCCGATCGCGCCAAACCGCCGGTGGTGCTGGTGACGGGGTCGCTCCACCTGGCGGGCGCGGTGCTGGCGGCGAACGGCCAGAGCGCGGGCTGACCCCAGCGATCGTCGCGTCGCGATCGCCGCGCCGACATTGCCGCGACACGAAACGCACGGCGCGGTCACTCGTTGTTGCCCTGGAAAGGCAGGAACTTGGCGAAAGACGACGAAGATTGGCGGTGGCAGCGGGTGCAGGCCATGGCGCGGGCGCGCGCCGCGAACCCGCCGCCGCGCACGCCGACCCCGGCACCCCG
>LJHX01000187.1 GCA_001295935.1 alpha proteobacterium AAP81b | reverse complement strand
GGGCGGCGGTCGCGACGACGGCGGGATCGGCGGGCGGTCCCGCGGCGACCGGCGGCGGCTCGTTGTTGCCGAAGGCCAGCCAGGCGCCGCCGGCGAGCAGTGCGGCAACGCCGATGCCGCCGAACAGCAGCGCACGGTTGCTCTTCGCCGGCGCTTCGGGCTCCGTCCGGGGTGCCGGCGCTTTCGGCAGTGTCAGCGCGATGACTTCGTCCATGCTGCGCGGCCGCTTGGCGGGGTCGGCCTGGAGCATGGCTTCGAGCACCGGGCGGACTTCGGCGGGCACCGCGCTGAGGTCGGGGCCCTTGCGACGCTTGTCGATCGCCTCGACATAGCTGCCGCCCATATCGACATGACGGCCCTGGATGACGGCGAGGATGACGAGGGCGAGGCCGTAGACGTCGGTCCAGGGGCCGACCTGGCGGTCGAAATCGCCGAGCTGTTCAGGGGCGACATAGCCGAGCTTGCCGGCAAAGCCGTCGCCGATGACGGTCTTGGCGCCGGGATCGAGGCTCTTGGCGATGCCGAAATCGATGATCCGCGCCTGTTCGAGCTTGCCATTCTCCAGGATGATATTGTCGGGGCTGAGGTCGCGGTGGATGGCACCCTGCTCGTGCGCCGCGGCGAGCCCCGCGGCAAGGCGGCGGATCAGCGCCAGCAGTTCGGCGGGCGTCGGCGAAATCTTGCCGAGGGCGTCCTCGAGGTTGGTGCCGTCGATGAAGTCGGTGGCGATGTAGAAGACGTCGAGCGTCGGTTCCTTGGTCAGGCCGCGATAGCGCACCAGCGCCGGATGGGTGAGGCGGGTGAGCGTCGCGGCTTCGTTGCGGAACAGCTTCTGGACATTGGGGTCGGCGGCCAGCGCCGGCAGCATCGCCTTGATGGCGACGCGCTCGTCGGTGTGGATGTTGATGCCTTCGTAGACTTCGCCCATGCCGCCGCGGGCGATGAAGCGCTTGACCTCATAGCTGCTGTTGAGGACGTCGCCGACGCGCAGCTGGCCCTGCGCGGCGCGCGGCGGCGGCGCGGCGGCGGGTGGCGGCGCGGGGGCGG
>LJHX01000186.1 GCA_001295935.1 alpha proteobacterium AAP81b | reverse complement strand
CCCTCCCCACAAGGGGGAGGGAGTTATTCAGCCGCCTCGAACCGAGGGCCGATCGGTCAGGGCGGAATCCCAAAAGCCACCCGTCACCGCTCGCCGCTACCGCCTGATCTTCGACTTGAACACCGCCGGCCGCGCCGGCGCATGCTTCGGCGGCGCCTTGGCGGCCGCCGGCTTGGCCTCCTCCTTCGGCTTGACCGTCGCTCCCGCTGCCAGTTTCGCCAGTGCCTGCGCCACCTGCAGCGCGCCCTTCAGCCGCGCGGTGTCGCCCGCCCAGTCGGCGGCGATGAACAGCTTCTGGTCGGGGCGGATCTTCGCCCGTGCCCCCAGCCGCTCGATATAGGCCAATAACCCGTCGGGATTGGCGAAGGCGTCGTTCTGGAAAGTCACCAGCCCGCCCTTCGGCCCGGCTTCGAGTTTCGCCACCCCTGCCGCCAGACACTCAAGCTTGATCTCGATGACGCTGAGGAGGTTCTGCGTTTCGGCCGGCAGCGTCCCGAAGCGGTCGATCATCTCGGCGGCGAAGCCTTCGATGTCGCCGCGGCCCTGCATCTCGTTCAAGCGCCGATACAGCGCCATGCGGACGTTCAAGTCGGGCACATAATCCTCGGGGATGAGGATCGGCACCGCCGCGGTGATCTGCGGGCTGAAGGCTTCCGCCGGCGGCTTCATGCCCTTGGCATTGGCTTGCGCTTCGAGGATCGCCTCCTCGAGCATCGACTGGTAGAGCTCGAAGCCGATCTCCTTGATATGCCCCGATTGTTCGTCGCCAAGCAGATTGCCGGCGCCACGCTGGTCGAGGTCGTGGCTGGCAAGCTGGAAGCCCGCCCCCAGCGTATCGAGCTGCGACAGCACCTGCAGGCGCTTCTCCGCCCCTTCCGTCACCGACTGGTCGGCGGGGGTCGTGAGGTACGCATAGGCGCGCGTCTTCGCCCGCCCGACGCGGCCGCGGATCTGGTAGAGCTGCGCCAGCCCGAAGCGATCGGCGCGGTGGACGATCAGCGTGTTGGCGCTCGGAATATCGAGCCCTGATTCGATGATCGTCGTCGCGATGAGCACGTCGTACTGCTTGTCGTAGAAGGCGCCCATCCGCTCCTCGACCTCGGTCGGCGCCATCTGGCCGTGCGCCGTCACCGGCTTGACCTCGGGGACGTCGCTGCGGATGAATTCCTCGATATCGGGCAAATCGGCGATGCGCGGCACGACGACGAAGCTCTGCCCGCCGCGATAATGTTCGCGCAGCAAGGCCTCGCGCAGCACGACGGGATCGAAGGGCATCACATAGGTCCTCACCGCCAGGCGATCGACCGGCGGCGTCGCGATGATCGACATTTCGCGCAAGCCCGTCAGCGCCATCTGCAGCGTCCGCGGGATCGGCGTCGCGGTCAGCGTCAGCACATGGACATCGGCCTTGAGCGCCTTCAGCCGCTCCTTGTGGGTGACGCCGAAGCGCTGTTCCTCATCGACCACCACCAGCCCCAGCCGCTTGAACTCGACCGATTTGGCGAGAATGGCGTGGGTGCCGACGACGATATCGACCGTGCCGTCGGCCAGGCCCTCCCGCACCGCCTTGGCATCGCCGGCGGTGACGAGGCGCGACAGCTGGCGCACCTCGACCGGCAGCCCGGCGAAGCGATCGCGGAAATTCTGGAAATGCTGGCGCGACAGCAAGGTCGTCGGGCAGACCACCGCGACCTGCATCCCGCTCATCGCCGCGGCGTGGGCGGCGCGCAGCGCCACCTCGGTCTTGCCGAAGCCGACGTCGCCGCAGACCAGCCGGTCCATCGGCTTGCCCGAAGCGAGGTCGGTCAGCACATCGTCGATGGCGCGCAACTGGTCGTCGGTTTCGGCATAGGGGAAGCGATCGGCGAAGGCGGCGACGTCGTGCGCGTCGGGGATCGCCGGCTCGGCCTCGCGCAGCGCGCGTTCGGCGGCGGTCTTGAGCAGCTCTCCGGCGATCTCGCGGATGCGCTCCTTCATCTTGCCGCGGCGGGTCGCCCAGGCGACCCCGCCCAGCTTGTCGAGGCCGACGCTGCCCTCGCCGCCGTCGCTGCCGTAGCGCGTCAGCACGTCGATGTTCTCGACCGGCACATAGAGCTTGTCGCCGCCGTCGTAGCTCAGCGCGACGCAGTCGTGGGGCTTGCCCGAAATCTCGATCGCCAGCAGGCCGTCGTAGCGGCCGATACCATGGTCGCGGTGGACGATCAGGTCGCCCGGCGTCAGCATGGCGATCTCGGCCATGAAGGCGTCGGCCTTCTTCGCCGAGCGCTTGCGGCGGACGAGGCGGTCGCCGAGCATGTCCTGCTCGGTGAGGATTTCGAGGTCGCCCTTCGGGTCCTCGAGCCGGAAACCGTGCTCGAGCGGCACGACGGTCAGCGCGATGGCGCCCTTGGCGACGGCGCCGAGCGCCTCCTGCCAGCTGTCGGCAGGCGTCAGCCTTGCGACGCCCTCATCGGCGAGCAAACCCCGCAGCCGGTCGCGGGCGCCGCGCGAATAGCTGGCGAGAACGATGCGGTCGCCGGCGCCGCGGCGGCCCTCGATATGGGCGCGGATCGCGGTGTAGACCGGCGCGCCGCCGTTGCTCTGGGCGACGCGCTCGGGGGCGAAGTCGCGGGGCGCTTCCGCCGCGCAATCGAAGGTGTTGCGGGTGCCGTCGGGCACCCCGAAGGGCGACGCCAGGTGGACGCGGTGCGCCTTCAGCGCCGCGCTCCATTCGGCCTTGTCGAGATAGAGTGCCGCCGGTGGCAGCGGGCGGTAACTGCCCTTCTTCTGGGTCAGCGCCGCGGTGCGGTTGTCGTAATAATCGGCGATCGCCTCGAAGCGCGCCTCGGCGGCCTTGTCGGCGCCGGCGTCGCGGATGACGACGGCATTGGGCCCCAGCCAGTCGAACAGCGTCGTCAGCCCGGGTTCGAACAGCGGCAGCCAATGCTCCATGCCGGCCAGCCGCCGCCCGTCGCTGACCGCCTCGTAGAGCGGATCGGCGGTGGCCGCGGCGCCGAAGCGTTCGAGATAGCCGGCGCGGAAGTTGCGGATGCGTTCGTCGTCGAACAGCACTTCCGAGACCGGTAGCAGCGTGAAGCCCTCGGCGGGCCCCATACTGCGCTGACTGCCGGGGTCGAATTTGCGGATCGTCTCGATCTCGTCGCCGAAGAAATCGAGGCGCAGGCCATGGTCGAAGCCCGCCGGCATCAGGTCGAGGATCGAGCCGCGCACCGCGAATTCGCCTGCCTCGACGACGCTTTCGCTGCGCACGAAGCCATTGCCGGCGAGCTTGGCGGCGAGCGCGTCGCGGTCGATGCGGCTGCCGGCCCGCAGGGTCGCGGTCAGCGCGGCGATGCGCGCCGGTGGCAGGCTGCGCTGGGTGGCGGCGTTGACGGTGGTGACGACGAGCTGGGCGCCCGGTGCCGGCTGGGCCAGTTTCGCCAGCGCGGCGAGGCGCTCGGCGGCGATGCGCAGGCTCGGGCTGGCGCGGTCATAGGGCAGGCAGTCCCACGCCGGCAGGCTGACGACGTCGAGCTCGGGGGCGAAGAAATTGGCGGCATCGGCGAGGCCGCGCGCCGCGGCTTCATCGGCGGCGAGGAAGACGGCGCGGGCATTGCCGGCGAGCGCCGCCGCGGCGCGCGCCGTATCGGCGAGCAGCCAGGGCAGATAGCCCGGCGCACAGCGCGCCAGGGTGAGGGCGCTGCGGGCTTCGACGAAGCGGGGAAGGTCGATCAAGCGTCAGCGCGCCTGCATGGCGACATAATCGAGGCGGCGCAGGGCATCGAGCATCGGCCCTTCGAATGCCGGCGGCGGCGCGATGGTGCCGAAGGCCCAGCCCATGACATCGACATCCTGTTCCTCGAGCGCCGCCTCGAACCACGCCAGCTCGGCATCGTTCCAGGCGTCAGCGTAGCGGTCGGCAAAACCGCCGATCAGCAGATCGGCCTCCTTGGTGCCGCGGTGCCAGGCGCGGAATTTGAGGCGGCGCAGGCGATAGTCGCGATCTTCCAAAACGGCCTCCAACGGCGAACGCCGCGCCGGCGTTTGGAAACGCGCGGCGCGGTGGTTATGAGGGGCCTTAGCCATGCGGCCCACCATCCTCAACCCGCTGTTCGCCGAAGTGACGGCGCTGAAGGGCGTCGGCCCCGCCCTGGTGCGGCAATTGGCGCGGCTCAAGCTGGCGCGCGTCGTCGATCTCGCCTTCCACCTGCCGGCGATGGTCGTCGAGCGCGTCGCCGTCGATCGGGTCGACGAATCGCTCGTCGGTCGGCCGATCAGCGTCGTGCTGACGCCGGTGCGCCACGATTCGGGGGGGCCGCGCAGTCCCTTGCGGGTGCGCGCCACCGATGCCGGCGGGCAGTGGCTCGATCTCGTCTTCTTCGGCCAGTCGGGCGCCTGGGCGCGGTCGAAGCTGCCGCTGCATCAGCCGCGGCGGATCACCGGCAAGCTCGATCGCTATGGCCAGTCGTTGCAGATCAGCCACCCCGACATCGCCGCTCCCGGCGACCCGCCCGCGGGTGCCTTGCGCGAGCCGGTCTATCCGCTCACCGAGGGCCTGCCCAACAAGCGGCTGGCGACGCTGGTCGGCGAGGCACTCGCGCGGCTGCCCGACCTGCCCGAATGGATCGAACCCTCGGTACTGGCGCGTCACGACTGGCCGGGCTGGCGCGCCGCGCTGCTCGCGGCGCATGCGCTGGAAGGCGAAGTGCCCGCCAAGGACCGCCTTGCCTATGACGAACTCCTCGCCAACCAGCTGGCGCTGCTCCTCGTCCGCCGCGACACCCGCGCCCGCAAGGGCCGCGCGCTCCCCGGCGACGGCCGGCTTACGGCCACGCTGCAAAAGACGCTGCCCTTCGCGCTGACCGGCGCCCAGGCGCGAACGATTGCGGAAATCCAGGGCGACATGGCGCAGGCGTCGCCGATGCTGCGGCTGCTCCAGGGCGATGTCGGCGCCGGCAAGACCCTGGTGGCGCTCTTCGCCATGCTGACCGCGGTCGAATCGGGCGCCCAGGCGGCGCTGCTCGCGCCGACCGAGATTCTCGCCCGCCAGCATCTCGCGACCCTGACGAAGGTCGCCGCCGGGCTGCCGATCCGCATCGCCGCGCTGACCGGCCGCGACCGCAAGGCCGGCGGGGCGAAGCAGCGCAACGACCTGCTCGACGACCTCGCCATGGGGCGGATCGACATATTGATCGGCACCCACGCCATCTTCCAGGAGGATGTCGTCTATCACGACCTCGGGCTGGTCGTCGTCGACGAGCAGCACCGCTTCGGCGTCGCCCAGCGCCTGCTGCTCACCGAAAAGGCGCGCGTGCCGCCGCACCTGCTGGCGATGACAGCGACGCCGATCCCGCGCTCGCTGCAACTTACCAACTTCGGCGAAATGGACGCCTCGCGCCTCGACGAACTGCCCCCCGGCCGCACCCCCGTCGAAACGCGCGTGATGGCGATCGACCGCCTTGAGGAAGTCGTCGCGGCGCTCGCCCGTCACCTCGCCGGCGGCGGCCAGGCGTACTGGGTGTGCCCGCTCGTCGAAGGCAGCGAGGATGGCGACGAAGCCGCCGCCGCCTTCCGCGCCGCGATGCTCAAAGGCGCCTTTGCCGGCCTGACCGCGAGCGGCGAGCCCGTCGGCGTCGGCCTTGTCCACGGCCGGATGAAGCCCGCCGAAAAGGACGCCGCGATGGCCGACTTCGCCGCCGCGCGCACCGGGCTGCTCGTCGCCACCACCGTCATCGAAGTCGGCGTCGACGTCCCCAACGCGACGCTGATGATCGTCGAAGCCGCCGAACGCTTCGGCCTCGCCCAGCTCCACCAGCTGCGCGGCCGCGTCGGCCGCGGGTCGCAACGCTCGGTCTGCCTGCTGCTGCGCGGGGGGGAGCTTTCCGAAACCGCCAAGGCCCGGTTGAAGCTGATGCGTGAAACCAACGACGGCTTCCGCATCGCCGAGGAGGATTTGCGGCTGCGCGGCGCCGGCGAGATCCTGGGCACCCGCCAATCGGGCGAGGCCGCCTTCCGCTTCGCCGACCCCGAACGCACTGCGCGCCTCGTCGCGATGGCGCACGACGACGCCCGCCTGCTGCTCGATCGCGACGGCGGCCTCGCCAGCGCGCGCGGGGCGGCGGCGCGGAACTTGCTGTATCTGTTCGAGCGTGACGCCGGGGTGGCGTTGTTGCGGTCGGGGTGAAGAAGAAGGGGCCTCCGGCGGCAAGGGCCTGAGGCCCTTGACCCGCTTTTGTTGGTGATTACGTCCATAGCAACTAAGCTTGATTATCCTCGGTGTTTGTGAATGCTGGAACGACCTTGGTTTTGTTCCACCCGCCTAACCACTTCAGCGTCAGTGAGATGTGGTGCCCGCGTCTCTGCATCCGGGAATAGCTGTAATTGACCGTCAATTGCGTCTTTCAGCACGCCATTCGCGAATTCAAGCGCGACGATCATGTACCTCTTTTCGTGTGCAGTCTCGACGCCCGTGCCTCTGTCGTGATCTATCATCCGCATGAACGATAGTGGCCCGGTATGTGTGTGCTGCGAAAAGAAACGGTATAACACCCTAAAACTGTTCCGTTCGACACCTATCTTGTCCAAAAGATCGTCTTGGGCGAATGGTGTCTTATGTCCCTTGAGCGCCTCTTTGCGTTTCGAAGCGTCGAATGTACGCAGGTACGCGTTCGCCTCAAAGCGAGACAGCAGATCAGCGTAGGCCACATCTGGTTCGGTCGACTCTACTTCTTCAAATAGGCGTTTACGCGAGCCGTGGTCGTGAAGATATAGCAGCACAAATCGCCCATCGCGAACGACCTCCTCCACCTCGTCTATGCATAACCAAAAGTACCAAAGAAATGCCTCAGCCAAGTTGCGAGTAAGTGAAGCGACTGAACTGAAATCCCAGTGTTCCCGCGGTTTACAATCCGGCAGTAATTGATCAATGCTCTTGCAGATGACGACGATGCGGGTGAATAGAAGCGATGCGTAAGCGACGCGGTTCGTTGGGGCCAAAATGCCGCCACTGCCGCGGGACACCTTTTTAGCGCGCTTGAGGAGGTCGCGGTAGATCCGACGCATCCGCAGGTACTCGGAAGTCAGTTCGACTGGCGTCAAATCGTTAGTGCCGTTGGGCAGTTCCAAGATCGAGATCATGGGCCAATTTAGCAGCGCTAACGTCAGCGGTCACCAACTGACTTGAAACGACGGTACAAGTGTTGAATGTCCGATAGCCGGCCGGCTACCAGCTAAGTTTCTGTAAGGACGCCTGCTTTCAGGACGATCCAGTTTCGCGATCGGTGTCCCGCAACCAGCCTTTAGCGACGGCTTTCAATGCTATAGCATTGCCTTTTGGTTCGGTCTCACTGCCAAGCTGCCGCAATTTCGCATGACCGCGGCGAGTCGCTCCTCCGTCCTTCAGGCGTAGCTGACCACCTCGAACTCGATGCCGTCGTGATCGAAGAAATAGAAACGCCGGCCGGGTTCATAATCGCCGTGGTTGAACGGCGTCAGCCCTGCCGCCACCACCCGCGCCTCGGTCGCGGCGAGGTCGTCGACGACGATGCCGACATGGTTGAGCGGCTGCCCCTTGGGGAAGGCCGCCGGGGCGTCATGGGTGTAGAGCGCCAGATAATCCTGCGCGTCGCCGATGTGGATCGTCCGCCCGCCGAGTTGTGAGGGCCCCTGCCAGAGGATCTCCCAGCCGAACACCGCCTCGATCAGCGCGGCGCTGGCTTCGGGGTCGCTGACGGTCAGGTTGACATGTTCGAGGCGGCTCATCGTCGGGGTCTCCTGCCGGCGGCGAATCGCCGGTTGCGACTCCATGCAACCTCAAGTTAAGGTGAGATCAAGCTATTTCGGAGTTGGCATGGCAACGGCGCTGGTGACGATCGGCGAACTCGCGAAGCGCACCGGGCTCAGCGTCTCGGCGATCCGCTTCTACGAGGCGCGCGGCCTGGTGACGGCGCTGCGCTCGGCGGGCAACCAGCGCCGCTTCGCCCGCGCCGACATCCGCCGCCTCGCCTTCGCCCGCATCGCCCAGTCGCTCGGGCTGTCGCTCGCCGAAATCCTCGCCGAACTCGCGACCCTGCCCGCCGGCGCCGCGCCGACCCACGCCGACTGGGCAGCGATCAGCGCCCGCATTGACGCTCGGCTGGCGGAACGGGTGGCGCTGATCGAGCGGGTGCGGGCGCGGTTGGAGGGCTGCATTGGCTGCGGGTGCCTGTCGCTGGAACGGTGCGCGCTCTACAATCCGGGGGACCGGGCCGGGCAGGCGGGGGCGGGAGCGCGGTTTTTATTGGTGGATTGAGGCGCGGGACTCCTCCCCCTGGAGGGGGGAGGCGACTCGCGCGCAGCGCGGCGGGTGGGGGTGGTTTGTCCGCGCCGAAGTTCCGCCGCGCGGCGACCACCCCCCGGGCCGCTCTGCGGCCGTCTCTCGCCTCCCCCCTCCAGGGGGAGGGAAGTGAAGGGCGCCGCGGCGAAGCCGCGTCGTGACGTCAGACCGGTTCGCCGGACTCAAGGTCCGGCGCCCGGCTGGCCGGCCGGCGCGCGAGTCCGCGCGCTTCAGAAATTTGCGCTGCAAATTCCTTCCAGCGCGCTCGCGGCGCTGCGGTCAGAGGATCTATAAGCCGGGTTCTGTGAAGGGCTTGCGCCCAACGACGATCATTCCTCTAGGACGTGCGTTGCCGCACGCCTCAAGCAACCAACCCGCACGCGAAAAGGCCGGTTCCTGCCCCGGGCGTAAAGCCCATCGCGTGCCTATTCGGTCTTGCTCCCGGTGGGGTTTGCCGTGCCGCTTCGGTTGCCCGTCGCGCGGTGCGCTCTTGCCGCACCCTTTCACCCTTGCCTGTGGTGCCCGAAGGCGCCCATCGGCGGTCTGCTCTCTGTGGCACTGTCCCTGGGGTCGCCCCCGCCGGGCGTTACCCGGCACCGCGTTCCGTGGAGCCCGGACTTTCCTCGGCGGCCAAGGCCGACGCGATCGCCCGATCCTCTGACCGCCCGGCGCCCCTACGCGCCGCGAGCGTCGCCGTCAAAGGCTGGCGGCATCGACCCGCCGCGACCAGGCGTCGAGCCCCGGCCGCGCCGCGCTCAGCGCCCGGCCTTCGATGGTGCGATCGAGGACGAAGACCATCGACCGCACCGCCAGGTCGGCGATCGAAATGCTGTCGCCGACCAGCCACGCCCGCCCGGCGAGCCGCGCTTCGAGCGCGTCATAATGGCGACCGAGATCGGCGACGACCGCCGCCTCGCTCTTCCGCCCCAGCCCCTGCGCGCGCGCTTGACCGCGCACCACGCCAGGAGTCACCGCGGCGATCAGCCGGCGCTTGATGCCGCTTTCGGCGTGGAGCAGATCGTCGAGGAAGCTCGCGCGGTTCTGCGGCCAGTTGCGCATCGTCAGGTCGAAGAAATACAGGCTCTCGTCGGCCCAATCCTCGAGGATCAGCGCCTCGCCGCGGTCGCGCGGGTCGACGGGGAACAGCGCCGGCGTCGGCACCAGCGCTTCCAGCCGCGCCAGGATGTCGGTCGAATCGACCACCAATTCGCCGCCGAAATCGACCGCCGGAAACTTGCCCGTCGGGCTGATGTGCTTGAACTTGCCCGGCACCACCGGAACTTCGACGGTGTCCCAGGCGATGCCCTTCAGCCGCATGGCGCGGCGCACCTTGTCGCAGAAGGGCGAGATGCGGAACTGGTAGAGGATCGGGGTCACGGTCGCTCCCATCTTGCCGCAGCGTCGTCGTCGCTCGCCTTGGCGCCCACCCAGCCGGCGCCGGCTTCGTGCTTCCAGAAGGGCGCGCGCGTCTTCAGCCAGTCCATCAGGAACTCGGCAGCGGCGAAGGCCTCGCCGCGGTGCCGCCCCGCGGTCACCACCAGCACGATCGCCTCGCCCGGCGCCAGCGCGCCGAAACGGTGGACGACGCTGCCGACCAGCCCCGGCCAGCGCGCCGCCGCCTCGGCGGCAACCGCGCCGAGCTGGCGCTCGGTCATGCCGGGATAATGTTCGAGGGTCATCGCGACATCGCGGACGAGCCCGGTGAAGGTGACGACCGCGCCAAGATCGCTCCGCCCCGCCGTCAGCGCCGCGACCTCGGCGGCGGCGTCGAAGGCCCCGGCCTGGACGCGGGTGGCGATCATCCGGCTGTCACCCCCCGGTCACCGGCGGGAAGATGGCGATCTCGGCCGCCCCCGCCACCGGCGCCTCTAGCCCGGCAAAATCCTGGTCGACCGCCACCCTTATCGCCCCGCGATCGGCGAGCGCCGCTTCATGCCCTGGCGACCGCGCCGCCAGCCAGTCGAGCAGCTGCGCCACCGTCGCCACCTCGGGCGGGATCGCCAGCGTCTCGCCGCCGCTGCCGATACGCTCGCGCACCCAGGCGAAGTAGAGGAACTCGGTCATGCGTCCATATGCTTCAGGCCGACGCGCAGATAATCATAGCCGGTGACGAGCGTCAGCCCCGCCGCCACCCAGAGCAGCGTGATGCCCGCCAGGCGGACCGGCAGCCCCGGCGGCAGCAGCGCCGCCGCCCCGGCGAGCACCAGCGCCCCCAGCGCCACCATCTGCGCCGCGGTCTTCCACTTCGCCAGCCGCGACACCGGCAGCGACACCTGCAGGCCGGCGAGGAACTCGCGCAGTCCCGAAACGATGATCTCGCGCAGCAGGATGATCAGCGCCGCGACCACCGAGGCGCCATGCACCATGCCGTCATGGACGAGCATGACGATGACCGCGGCGACCATGATCTTGTCGGCGATCGGATCGAGGAAGACGCCGACCTTGCTGACCGTGCCGCGCGCGCGGGCGAGGTAACCATCGAAATAATCGGTGATCGCCGCGATGCAGTAGAGCAGGAACGCCGTAGCCCATGCCCAGGGCACCGGTTCCCACATCAACGCCACCAGCAGCGGCACCGCGAAAATGCGGCTGAGGGTTAGAAGATTGGGGAGGGTGGACAGCACCCCGATTCCCTAGGCAATCCGGCGGCGTCTTGAAAGCCACTGAAGGGGGAAAGCCGTGAACGTTTCCGAAGCCGTTGCCAGCCGCCGCTCGGTGCGCGGCTTCCTGCCGACGCCGGTCGACCCCGCCGTGCTGCGCCGCATCGTCGAAGCCGCCGCCCAGGCGCCCTCTGGCGGCAACCTCCAGCCCTGGCATATCGACGTCGTCGCCGGCGAGCGCCTCGACGCCTTGAAGGCGATCATGGCCGCCAAGATGATGGCCGGCGGCGAGCCTGAGCAACCCGAGTACGACATCTACCCCAAGGTGCTGCTGGAGCCGCACATCACCTACCGCGCCGAGGTCGGCGAGGAGCTCTACGGCCGCCTCGGCATCCCGCGCGAGGACAAGGCGGCGCGGCGCATGTGGTTCGCCCGCAACTTCCAGTTCTTCGGCGCGCCGGTGGCGCTGTTCTGCTCGGTGGCGCGCACCATGGGCCCGCCGCAGTGGAGCGACCTCGGCATGTATCTCCAGACGCTGATGCTGCTGCTGCGCGAGGAGGGCCTCGATTCGTGCCCGCAGGAATGCTGGGCGATGTACCCCAAGACGATCGGCGAGTTCATCGCTATCCCGCCCGAGCGCATGCTGTTCACCGGCATGGCGATCGGCTTCAAGGACGCGGACGACAAAGCCAACCTCTGCACCCCGGCGCGCGCGCGCTTGGAGGCCTGGGCGAAATTCCACGGCGTCTGAGGCGGGCGTTCCGCCGGTCGCGGTGCCGGCGGCGTGACGCCTGTCACAACCTTTTCGTGCCGCTGTGGTAACCACAAGCTCGCGTCGACCGGGTGAGTCGAGCCCTGGGTGGGGACCGTGACATGGGCAATTTCGGACCGGCATTGCTGACGAAAGACTCGGCGTTCGTCGCGGCACTCGGCGGGCTGGCCGCCGGCTGGCCGAAGCTGAGCGCCATAAACGACGGCCGCAGCCTGGCCGATTTCCTGCGGGTCTCGCGCGCCAAATTCCAGTCCCCGGCCTTCGCCAACGCAGTTCCGGGAGACTTGCGCGAGGCATATGACGCGGTCGCCGACGTCCTCGACCGCATCTGGAACGTCGCCGACGCCTTTGAAAAGTCGCCGGTGGCGCCGTTGCTTGACCGCCTCGACCGCTTCGTCACGCCGGGCAGCGACCCCGACCGCGGGCTGATCCGCTGGCCGCTGCTCGATGGCAGCGCCAGCGGTAGTGCTGGCGACTTCGCCCTGGCAATCGACGGCCATCTCGGCATCGCCTTCGATGCCGACGACCGCTGGCCTGACGACGCCGACCGCGCCAAGGACCCTGGGCTCGATCTGTTGCTCAGCATCCAGGCCGAAGGTGCCGTCAACGCCAGCGCCAAGGCGAAATGGCCGTTCCCTGGCGGCAGCGTCGGGCTCGGCGCCAGTGCGACACTGGCGCCGTCGCTGGCGATGTATTTCGCGCCGCAAGATCGCAGCCAGCTCTATGGCGTGGCGCTCGCCAAATGCCTGACGCAGCTGCCGGCGCCCTTCGACCTCGGCGCCATCTGGCGCGCCGCGCAAACCAGCGACTTCAAGGGCCTGCGCTTCGACCTCGAAGGCGCCGTGAGCCTCGACGCCGAGCTCGCCGTCGCCGGCGTCGGCGATTTCGGCGGGATCAAAATCGGCGCGACCGCGGCGGTCAACGCCAAGGTCAGCCGCCATACCCAGCTGCAACTCGCGATCCGGGCGCTGCCGATGGCGGGCGGCATCCGCCCCTTGGCACTCCGCATCGAGCGCGTCGGCGGCGCCACCTCGCAGCTCGGGGTCGATTTCGGCGTCAGTATCGATCCGACCGCGCTCACCGCGCGCGTCACCGGCGCGGTCGTCAGCGCGCTCGACTGGCAGGACAAGCAGCTGGCGAAGCTGAAACCCTTCCTCACCCCGGGGACCTTGTTGCGCGAAACCATCAAGGCGCAACTGTCGGCGGTCATCGGCGATCCCGGGCTGCGCGATGCCCTGCTCGCCGATCTCGCTGCCGGGCGGGCCGACGGCGCGAGTGGGATCACCGACTGGCTCACCGGGCTGGTAACCGATGCCTTCGACGTCGAAGCCGGCAAGGTTGGCGACAAGGTAACCACCGCCGCCGAGGATGCCGTGGCGGCGGTGCTGGCGAGGCTGGGCGGCGGCCTCGCCGACACGCTGCGAGCCGACGCCGACAAGCACATCGAGACGGCTGTCGCGAAGGTCGTCGGCGAGGTCAGGACAAAACTCGAGTCGGTGCTCAAGGGTGTGCTCGCCGAAACGGTGACGCCGCTCGACAAGTTGCTCGGCAAGATCGGCGTCAAGGTCGCCGAGGTCGAGAATGACCTCGACAAGGCCTTTGAGGCAGTGCGCGACCTGCTCGCGGCCTATGAGGCACTGGTAGCGAAGTTCCGCGCCAAGGTCGACGAAGTCGCCAAGGCCAAGCTGCAGGCCGAATTTACCTGGAGCGAGAGCCGCGAAAGCAGCACCGAGGCGCTGATCGCCGGCGTCATCAACGGCGACAGCGCCGAAACCAAGGCGCTGTTCAAGACCCTGCTGAAAGGCGACTTCGGCGCCGTCGAGCGGCTGCTGCGCGGTGGCGTGGTGCCCGGCTTCGATCTCGACAAGGAGAACTCCTGGCTGTTGCGCAAGCAGCGCTGGCAGCAGAACAGCGCTTTCCGCCTGACCATCCTGGGCTTCGATGCCAGCGTTTCCAGTGCGCTGTCGGCAAGCACCGAGGTGCGGCTGACCGGGTCGGGCGACATCGTCGCGTCGAGTGTTTCCGAGGTCATCAGCCGCCGCAATGCCTTCGGCGTCGCGCAGACCGCCGGCATCCGCTCGGCTTTCCGCCTGATGCAGGCGCGCGACGCGGCGGGTGCCAGCCGCGCCGCGCAGCTCGGCGTCCGCATCGACCGCCGCTATGACGACCTGAATGCCGGCGGCCTCGGTAAATTTCTGGCGGGACTGCGGGATCTCAAACTGATCAGCGCCGACGCGGCGACGGGGGCCGGCGCGCTGGTGACGCGCCTGGCGCCGGCGCCGGGCGCCAAGCTGCCGTGCGAGCTGACGCTGCAATTGCTTGCCGATGATGCCGGCATGGCGCGACTGCTCGACTTTGGGCGACGCTTGAACCGGTCTGAGGAGCGTGACGCTGCCCGTCGCCAGCTTTATGAGGCCTCAGTGGCGGCAATCACGACAGCGAAATCGCTCACGACCGATGAGTTCAGCCGGGCGCGAGCCGAAGCGTTGCGCCAGGTGCGCGCCGGCTTCCGCGATGGGCTGCCGTCGGTGCCGAGCGACTTTGACATTTTGGTCCGTCTGCCGCTCCAGAACGATTTCGCGCCGACTCCCCCGGGCCAGGACGACCCCCGGGTGGCACGGCCCTATCAGTTCCTGCTTGCCTATGCCGGTGGCCGGCTGCCCGATACCACATTGGTCAAGGGTGGCATTCCGGGCCTGATCGACATGCTCGACGCCCTCGCCGATCTGTTCGCGGCGCCGGTCCCGGCCGATACCGCCGGCGTCGAAGCGCTGCTGCGGACGCACAGTAAGCGGATCGCCGCCGGTCTGTTGCCCTGGGTGGAGGATATGGTGCTGCTGCGCGACTGGAAGACGCTCGCCCCGAAGCTGCGCACCTTCCTCGTGCTGCTTGCCGGGCTGCTCGATCCCGACTGGTCGAAAGAGGCGGGGCGCCCGCCGCTGCTGGTGACGATCACGCCGCTGTCGGGCAATGTCGCGCCGGTGGTCTTCGCCTAGGCCGCCGCCTTCCCCGACTCGCGGGGGCGGCGGACGCGGCGCTCGGCGGATTGCCGCGGGAACTGCGACTGCCACCACCGCCAAGGAGCGAAGCCATGGACCTGCCGCACCGCCTCGATACACCGCGCCTGCCGCCGCTCGAACCCGACGCCTGGGACGCGAAATATCGCGAGGCGCTGCTCGGCAACCGCCCCGCCGAAATGGGCGCTGCCGACGCGCCGGTGTTCAACATCTTCAAGACGCTGGCGCATCACCCGCGGCTGGCGACGGCCTTTGCCGCCTGGGGCGGGCAGGTGCTGTTCCGCTCGTCGCTCGACGCACGGACGCGCGAAATGGCGATCCTGCGCGTCGGCTGGCTCGCCCGCGCCACCTATGAATGGCACCACCATGTCGCCATCGGCCGCGACCACGCCGGGATGACCGACGCCGACTTCGCGCATGTCCGCGCCGGCCCGACCCCGGGCAGCGACGCCGACGACGATGTGCTGCTGCGCGCCGTCGACGAGCTTGTCGGCGATCACTGCATCGGCGACGCCACCTGGCAGCAGCTGGCGAAACGCTTCGACAATGTGCAGATCATCGACCTGATCTTCGCCGTCGGCCAATACACGATGGTGTCGATGGCGCTCAACAGCCTGGGGGTGCAGTTGGAGCCCGAGTATCGCTAGCGCCAAACGCGGCGGCGCTTGACCGCCATCCCGCCTCGGTTTCAGTTTCCACCGACATTCTCCAGCCGCCAACGGATCGGCAGCGCGCTGGCGGCGCAGGCGAAGGGCAGGCCGCCGCGCAAAGGCGGCGGGCTGCGGCTGGCGGCGACCGGCGCCAGGCTGGCGGCGTCGAACAGGCCGGGCGGCTGCGAATAGACGATCCGGCCGCCGCCATGGCTGCCATCGGCGCCGACCTGGCGGGCGACGAGCACAAAGCCATCGACCGACGCCTTGCGCGCCGGCACCGGGTAATCGTCGCCGCGGATCGCGATGTTGCCGCCGCCGGGCGGGTTGTCGGCATCCTCGCACAAATTGGTGGCGATCATCGCGGCGCGGCGGATGGCGGTGGCATCGTCGCGCCGGCCGCCGGCATCGAGCAGCCGCGCCAGTTCATAGCTGGCGACCCGTCGCAGCGGGTCGAGCGCCGGCCGGTCGCGGTCGGCCTCGGCGATGATCGCCCGGTAATCGGCCTCGGCGCCGTCGTTGTCCCCGGTCGCTCGCCGCGCGCCGGCGAGGATGATGCGCAGGCGCAGCGCCACCCGGCTGGCGCGATCGGTGGCCGACAGGGTGGCCAATGCGCCGGGAAAACGGCTGACGATGGTCAGCGGGTCGTCGGCGGCGCGATCGGCAGCCCTCGGAAACGCCAGGCGCAACCGGACCGGCAGCAGCACCGGCGCCGGGGCGTCGTTCGCCGTCAATATGGCCAGCGCCCGTTCGCGATAGCCGCGGCGCTCGTCGTCGGACAGTGAAGCATTCTCCGCCAGCGCCAGCAGCACCGGCACCAGCGACAGCGCTGCCGGGCCATCGCGCCCGGCGAGCGCCAACAGGCGGGTCCGGTCGGCGTCGGCACGCGCGTCGCCATCGAGGGTCGGGTTGTAATAGGGGCCGACCCCGGCCTGGGCGAGCCAGCGTGCCATGGTCTCGTCGTCGGCGCCATTGTCCCGCCAGCGGCCAGCGGCGCTGCAGGCGATATAGACCCGGATGCCGCGATTGAGCGCCGAACTGCCGGTCCAGCGGAACTCGCGCAAGGCGCGCGCCAGGATCGCCGCCGCCCGCACCGACCCCGGCCGATCGAGCCGAACCAGCGCGGCGGTGTCGGGGATGCCGGCATAGCCCCGCACTTCGAAGATCGCGCCATCGGCCTCGGTCAGCCCGTTGGCGAGGTCGCACGCCGGGGTGAAGCGCTGCTCGATCTTCGGGCTGCCCTCGTCGCCGGCGCCGACCAGCGCCAGCAGGCTCGCGCCGGTGGCAAGGTCGCCGGTGTCGACGGCGATCTGGGCGCGGTCGGCAAGCGCGGCGCGCAGCGTATCGGCGCTATCGGGCGTGCCCAACGCCGCCGCCGCCGCCATCGCCTTGCCGAGCAAGGTGATGGCGGCGGCGCGATCGCCTGCCGCCATCGCCAGCCGGGCGCGATAGACGTCAGCGACTGCCGCGGCACGCGGCTCGGCGGCGGTGGCGAGCAGCGTGCGTGCCGCCGCCACCGGATCGCTGAAAAGCTGGAGTCGTGCCAGCCCCAGCAGCGCCGCGGCCCGGTCGACGGGCGACAGCGCCGCAGCGGCGGCGGCGGTGAAATCACCCTGCGCTGTTTCGAAATCGAAGCCGGCTTCGGCGGTCTCGCCGGCGAGCCGCAGCAGCGCACTGCGCGCGGCGCGATCGCTTTTGGCGAGTTCGACAAGGTCGCGGCGGAAGACGCCGGCCGGATAGCGATGCACCTCCGGGGTGAAATGCGCTTCGAGCGCGGGCTGCAGCAGCGCGATCTGCTCGGCGGTGTCGACGATGCGCGGTTTCGCCGGTGGCGCGGACGGTGTGCCGGAAACGGCCGGCGCCGCGGCCAGCGCGGCAGCGACCGCCAGCGCGGCAATCACGCCTCGCGGCGCCCCAATTCGAGCAACCCGCGCGCCCGGCGGACGAAGCTCTGCGCCTCCTCCTCGTCGAGCTTGTCCTTGAGCGTCACCGCCTCGGGCACGGCGATGCCGCGCTGGACGGCGGGCCGCGCCGCGATGGCGGCGCTCCAGCGGGCGAGGTTCGGGAGGCCGTCGGTTTCGATGCCGCTCCATTTCGCCGTGCGCACCCAGCACCAATTGGCGATGTCGGCGATCGAATAATCGCCGGCGAGATATTCGCTGCGGCCGAGCTGGCCGTCGAGCACCGCGAACAGCCGCCGGCCCTCCGACTGGTAGCGCGCGATCGCCGCCGGAATCTTCTCGGGGAAATAGCGATAGAAGACATTGGCCTGGCCCATCATCGGGCCGACGCCGCTCATCTGGAACATCAGCCATTGCAGCACCCGGTTGCGCCCCTGGGGGTCGGCGGGCATCAGCAGCCCGGTCTTTTCGGCGAGATGGATCAGGATGGCGCCCGATTCCATGATGGGAAAGCCGTCATCCACCAGTGCCGGCACCCGCCCATTGGGGTTGATGGCGAGGAAGTCCGCCCGCTTCTGCTCGCCCTTGGTCAGGTCGACGCGGACGACGTCATAGGCCAGCGCCATCTCCTCGAGCGCCACCGAGACCTTGTAGCCGTTGGGTGTGGCGGCGGTGTAGAGCGTCAGTGTCATTCGTCGGGCATCTCGATCGAGCGCGCCATGATCGTGTCCCAGTCATAGGGACAGTTCTCGGGGAAAACCTTCAAGGGCAGATCGGTCTCACCCGAGGCTTCGCCGCGCGCATCGCCATAGGCGTCGGTCACGGCCTCTTCCAGCCGTGCCTGAAGGCTGGGATTCTTCTGAAGCTGGCGTTCGGCATGGCGACGTTGGGTGCGGATCGTCGCGCTCCAACTGCGCGAGCGACGTTCCGGCTGGTGATCCCATTTCAGCAGATGCGTGAGGATGAGCCGCAGCGCGCTTTCCAGCCGATGATATTGCTCGCGCCCCAAATCGTCGATCTCCTCAGCCAGCCAGCCCTTGTCGAGCAGGTGTAACTGCCCGGCGCGCAGCAGCATCGCCTGATGATGCGCCCATGCAGCAAAGTCGCCCTCGTACGTCGGGACGATATAGGTCGAGTTGCGCAGCGCCTTGGTCGCCATCGCACCAATATGCCCCGTCAGCCCTTGGGATGAAAGTGGCCGTGGATCGCCGCCGCCATCGCCTTGCTGATGCCCGGCGCGCGCTCGAGATCCTCGAGGCTCGCGCCGCGCACCGCGCGCGACGTGCCGAAGTGCATCAGCAGCGCCTTCTTGCGCGCCGGGCC
Source organism: alpha proteobacterium AAP81b (assembly GCA_001295935.1). GTDB lineage: Bacteria > Pseudomonadota > Alphaproteobacteria > Sphingomonadales > Sphingomonadaceae > Sandarakinorhabdus. The sequence goes on along the minus strand of LJHX01000186.1, from coordinate 1,873 downwards.
GATGCCGGGAACGTCGTCGAGCGGGTTGGCGGCGATCGCCTTGCTGCGCTTGGCGCGATGCGCGCCGATGGCGAAGCGGTGCGCCTCGTCGCGCAGCCGCTGCAGGTAGAACAGCACCGGGTCATTGGGCGGCAGGGTCAGCTCCTGCCCCGAGGGCAGATGGAAGGTCTCGCGCCCGGCATTGCGATCGGGCCCCTTGGCGACGCCGATGATCGCGACGCCATCGACGCCAAGCTCGGCGAGCGCCGCATTGACCGCCGAAAGCTGCCCCTTGCCGCCGTCGATCAGCACCAGATCAGGCCAGTCGACATCGTCACCTTCGCCATCGGCGGCGCGCGGTGCCTCGCGCGTCAGCCGGGCAAAGCGCCGGCCGAGCATCGCCTTCATCATCGCGAAATCGTCCCCCGGCGCAAAGTTGCCGGCGTTCATGTTGAACTTGCGATACTGGTTCTTGAGGAAACCCAGCGGCCCCGCGACGATCATCGCGCCGAGCGCATTGGTCCCCATGATATGGCTGTTGTCATAGACCTCGATGCGCCGCGGCGGCGCCTCCAGCCCGAACAGATCGGCGAGCGCGATCAGCAGCTTGCCCTGGGTCGTCGACTCGGCCAGCCGGCGTTCGAGCGCCTCTTGGGCGTTGCGCGCCGCCTGTTCGACCAGCTTCACATTGGCCCCGCGCTGCGGCACGCGGATGGCGATGCGCCGCCCGGCCTTTTCCGACAGCGCGTCGGCGAGCAGCGCCTCCTCGTCGAGCTTGCGGTCGAGCAGCAGCTCGCGCGGCACCGGCAGTTCCTCATAAAGCTGGGCGAGGAAGCTCATCAGCACCTCGTCCTCGCCGACGCCATCGGTATGCGCCGGGAAAAAGGCGCGATGCCCCCAATTCTGGCCGCCGCGGATGAAGAAGACCTGCAGGCACATCGTCCCGCCATGGCAGGCGAGCGCAACGACATCGGCATCCTGGACGCTGCCTTCGGCGCTGATGGCGTGGCTGCCCTGAATGAAGGTCAGCGCCTTCAGGCGATCGCGCAGCACCGCGGCGAGTTCGTAATCGCGCGCCTCGGCCGCCGCGGTCATCGCCGTTCCCAGCTTGCGCTGCGCCTCCTGCGCCCGCCCCGACAGGAAAGCCTTGGCGTCGGCGACCAGCTCGGCATAGCCGTCGGCGTCGATCCGCCCGACGCAGGGCGCCGAGCAGCGCTTGATCTGGTGGAGCAGGCACGGCCGGTCGCGATTGGCGAAGTAGGAGTCCGAACACGACCGCAGCAGAAACACCTTCTGCAGCGCGTTGAGCGTCGTGTTGACCGCGCCGGCGCTGGCGAAGGGGCCGTAGAAGACGCCCTTGCCGCTGCGCGCGCCGCGATGCTTTGAAATGCGCGGAAAGTCGTGATCCTCGCGCAGGAAGATGAAGGGAAAGCTTTTGTCGTCGCGCAGCAGCACATTGTAGGGCGGGCGGTAACGCTTGATCAGTTGGGCTTCGAGCAGCAGCGCCTCGGCTTCGCTGTTGGTGGTGACGATCACCATGTCGCGCGTCTGCGCCACCATGCGCTGCAGGCGGCGCGACAGCCGGGCGACCTGGGTGTAATTGGTCACCCGTGCCTTCAAGGCCCGCGCCTTGCCGACGTACAGCACCTCGCCGGCGCTATCGACCATGCGATAGACCCCCGGCCGCGCCGGCAAAGTCCGCAACACATTGCGGATCGCTTCGACCCCGCGCTCGAGGTCGGGTGTGTCGCGACCCTTGACGGCGAAGGTCGCGGCTTCCTCGGAAAAGCGGTCGGGGGCGTCGGGCGTGGCAGCCATGGCGGCGATTTAGGGACGCCGGCGGCGCGGGGCAAATGCCGGCCTTACCGCCGACTCTCTCCCCACCCGCTCATGC
>LJHX01000185.1 GCA_001295935.1 alpha proteobacterium AAP81b | reverse complement strand
GGCGGCGCGGCGGGCGAGGAAATCGGCCGCCGTTTCGACCACCCCGATCTTCTGCGCGATCGCCACCGTGATCCTTTGGTTGAGTGACACGCCATCCTCGCGCGCCAGCCGCGCCGCCGCGGCCTTGACCGACGCCGGCAGTTTGAGCGGATAGGAGGCCCTGGTCATGATCCGATCTCCTTGCGCAATTGCCCTGGGGTCGCGACGCTCAGAGTCGGAGAGGCCTCTTCGCGGCGACCACCCCCTCCCGCCGCGCTGCGCGCGAGTCGCCTCCCCCCTCAAGGGGGAGGAGAGTTTTGGTTTGGCGGGCATCGTTTTGGCGAAGGTCGCCAGCGTTGCCGATGCCGGCAATCGCGGCTGGAGGCCGGTCAGCCGCCGGGGAAGAACGCCGGATCGAGGACTTGGGCGAGGGTGAAGGGCGGTTCGGCAGGCACCAGTGCTTCTTCGGCTTCGCGCAGGTCGCCGATCGCCGACTGTCGCGCATCTGACCAGTTTTCGGCAAACATTTCGGGCAATTGGCGGCGCAGGCTGGGGTTCTTGCGCAGCCGCCGCGAAATGCCGCTGCGCGCGTTGAGAACCGATAGCCGCCACCCCCGGCGCGGCTCGACATCAGCCGACACCGTCAGTTTCAGCAGATGTTCGACGAGGACGATGAGATGGCTTTCGACGGCATGCGCCTGCTCATTGCCCAGGCTCTCGATCTCCTCGGCGATGTTGGCAATGTCGAGCGCGTCGAAGCGGCGGTCGCGCAGCAGCGCCGCCTGCGCCAGCGCCCAGGCGCGGACATCATGGTCATAGGCCGCCGGATCGGCGTTGAAAGGCCGGGGATCGCGTTCCGCCATGGCGACAGAATAACCCGCCGCCGGCGCCGACGCCACCCGGCTTGACCGCGCCGCCATCGCGCCCGAAACAACGCCCATGACCCGCTTCGACAAATCCCGCCTGCCCAGCCGCCATGTCAGCGTCGGCCCCGAGCGCGCGCCGCATCGTAGCTACTATTACGCGATGGGGCTGAGCGAGGAGGAGATCGCGCGTCCATTCGTCGGCATCGCCTCAGCGGGGAATGATTCGGCGCCGTGCAATACGACGCTCGACGCCCAGGCCGATGTCTGCCGCCAGGGGGTCGATGCCGCCGGCGGGATGCCGCGGCGGTTCAACACCATCACCGTCACCGATGGCATCGCGATGGGCCATCAGGGGATGAAGTCGTCGCTGGTCAGCCGCGAGGTCATCGCCGATTCGGTCGAACTCAGCGTGCGCGGCCATTGCTATGACGCGCTGGTCGGCTTTGCCGGTTGCGACAAGTCGTTGCCCGGCATGATGATGGCGATGCTGCGCCTCAACGTGCCGTCGATCTTCGTCTATGGCGGGTCGATCCTGCCGGGGCGCTTCGAGGACAAGGACGTCACCGTCGTCGATGTCTTCGAGGCGGTCGGCGGTTTCTCGGCGGGGTCGTGCCCGCTGGCGCGGCTGACGGCGCTCGAGAAGGTCGCCTGCCCCGGCCATGGCGCCTGCGGCGGCCAGTTCACCGCCAACACCATGGCGTGCGTCGGCGAGGCGATCGGGCTGTCGCTGCCCCACAGCAACATGGCGCCGGCGCCCTATGCCAGTAGAGCCGATATTGCCATCGCCGCCGGGCGCCAGGTGATGACCCTGATCGAGCGCAACATCCGCCCGCGCGACATCTGCACCCGCCAGGCTTTCGAGAATGCCGCGCGCGTGGTGGCGGCGACGGGAGGCTCGACCAACGCCGCGCTGCACCTGCCGGCGATGGCCAATGAAGCCGGCATCGACTTCGACCTGTTCGACGTCGCCGAGATCTTCAAATCGACGCCTTACATCGCCGACCTGAAGCCCGGCGGGAAATATGTGGCGCGTGACATGCACGATGCCGGCGGCGTTTACATGGTGCTGCGCCAGCTCTTCGACGCCGGGCTGCTCCACGGCGACTGCCTGACCGTCACCGGGCGGACGCTCGCCGAGAACATCGAGGCGATCGCCTGGAACCCCGATCAGAAGGTCATCTATCCCGTTTCGGCGCCGCTCTCGCCGACCGGCGGGGTTGTCGGGTTGCGCGGCTCGCTCGCCCCCGATGGCGCCATCGTCAAGGTCGCCGGCATGGCCCGCCTGGCCTTCACCGGCCCGGCGCGGGTGTTCGATTGCGAGGAAGATTGCTTCGCCGCGGTCGAGGCGCGGTCGATCGAGGCCGGCTGCGTCATCGTCATCCGCTACGAAGGCCCCAAGGGCGGGCCGGGGATGCGCGAGATGCTGTCGACGACCGCGGCGCTCTATGGCCAGGGCCTTGGCGAGCATGTCGCGCTGATCACCGACGGTCGCTTTTCGGGCGCCACCCGCGGCTTCTGCATCGGCCATGTCGGCCCGGAAGCGGCCGAAGGCGGGCCGATCGCGCTGGTCGAGGACGGCGACATCATCGCCATCGACGCCGAAGCCGGCACCATCGACCTCGATGTGCCCGAGGACGTCCTCGCCGCGCGCCGCGCCGCCTGGCGCCCGCGCGCCCATGACTATCAGTCGGGGGCGATCTGGAAGTTCGCGCAACTGGTTGGTTCCGCCCGCCGCGGTGCCGTCACCCAGCCGGGCGGCGAGGCCGAAACCCATATGTTCGCCGATATCTGACGCCCGCCGGCGGGGCGCGCCATGATCGACCGCCTCGCCATCGCCGGCTATCGCTCATTGCGCGAGCTGGTGCTCGAATTGGCGCCGCTGACCGGCGCGCTAGACGCCGCTTTCCTCCGGCATGGTCAGGGGCGGCGGCGTCGGGTCGACGGGATGTTGCAGCGCCGCGACCAGGTCATCGTTCGTCTCGCACCAGCGTCGGCTGCCGGCGATGAGACGATTGAGATCGGCGAAGATCGCGTTGGCGGCCTCGGCGCGCTCCTGCCGTTTGCCGCGGACTTCGGTCACCGTCTTGGCGACCGAAAGGAAGAAGCCCGATCCCGGCAGGGCGCCGTCGACGATCGCTTCGACCAGCATCTTCACCGCTTCCCCGAGCAGATCGAGCAACGCCTTGTCTTCGTCCCCGGCGATGACGGCATTGGCGGTGACCAGCGCGAGGAGGAGCAGGGTCTGCAGTGCCTCGGCATTCGCCTCTTCGGCCTCTGCAATCACCAGCGCGGGGTTGCTGGCGGGAGGAGCGTCGGGAAAGCGCTCGCGCATCGTCGCCTCGGAGCGTTCCCACGCCTGCGCCAGCTCGGCGTTGCGGCGCATCCTGGCGGTGACGCGGTCGAGCTGGGCGTGGATGGCGGTGTTGAGATCCTGGATGCCGCGCGTCAGCAGGGCGATCGCCATTTGCGCCGCCGCGATCTTGGCCTCGTAGTCGGGGTCGGTTGCTGTGTCGCGTTGCACGGCGAGATGCTTCAGGCGCGATCCCGCGAGTTGAACAAACCGGCCCATCTCGGCGCCGGTTTCCACCCCGATCGTTTCGAGCGATACCGTCACCATGCAGAGCCTCCAGACCCAGACGCTGCACACTCTGCCAAAGCCGACAATAATGTGGCAATTGCGCTTTTGGCGCGGACGGGAATTTATTGATCCAAAACGGCGCCGACGGTCATTCTGTCGCGGGATTGCTTCACAAGCGTTTCCAGTTTCTTTATTGCCGACATTGTTTGGGCAGCGGCCTGCTGACACGCCCGCACGGTGGCCGGGGGCGTCACGACCGCTGCCGGCGCAAAAACATCCGCGCCAGCGCGGCGGGCAGTTGCTAAGGCCTGCGCGCGTGAACATGCTCGCTCCGATCCCGGGTCCGCCCCTGCTGACCGCCGCCGCGATGCGTGCCGCCGAAGCGGCCGCGATGGCAGGCGGGGTTTCGGCGACGACGCTGATGGATCGCGCGGCGGCGGCGGCCACCGCGGCGATCGCGCGGCTGTGGACTCCCCGCGCGGTGCTGGTGCTGTGCGGGCCGGGCAACAATGGCGGCGATGGCTTCGGCATTGCCGCGGCGCTGCGGGCGCGCGGCTGGCCGGTGACGGTCGCCGCCGATGCCCTGCCGACGAGCGACGCCGGCGCCGCGATGCTGGCGCGCTGGGGCGATGACATTGTACCGCTCGCGGCGGCGGCGCCCGCGCCGCTGGTGATCGACGCGTTGTTCGGCACCGGGCTCACCCGGCAGTTGGCCGAAGCCGCGCAGGCAGCGCTCGATCGAGTGCGCGGGCGGGGCCAGGTGGCGGCGGTCGATATCGCCTCGGGCGTCGATGCCGATACCGGCCGCGCGCTCGGCCGACCGCTCGCCGCCGATTTGACGGTGACGTTCGCGGCCGCCAAGCCGGGGCATCTGCTCGGCGCTGGCGGCGGGCTGACGGGTCGGCTGGTGGTTGCCGATATCGGCGTTGCGATGCCGGCCGATACCGCGTGGCTGGTGGCGCCGCCGCGCCTGGTGGTGCCTGGGCCGGACACGCACAAATACGCCCGCGGCCATGTGCTGGTGGTCGAAGGCGCCGGCCATCATTGCGGCGCGACGCGGCTGACGGCGCTGGCGGCGCTGCGGGCGGGGGCAGGGCTGGTGACGCTGGCGGGGCCGGGGCTGGGGGCGCCCGCCGATGCGGTGATGCGACGGACTGACAAGCAGGGGCGGGCGCTGCTCGACGATCGCCGTACCGGCGCGGTGGCGATCGGGCCGGGGCTGCCGGACAAGGATCGCGGCCGCGACTGGCTGGCGGCGGTGCTGGCGAGCGGGCTGGCGCTGGTGCTCGACGCCGGCGCGCTGGCGCTTGCCGACCCTGACCAACTCGCCGGCCCGAACCGCGTGCTGACGCCCCATGATGGTGAGTTTTCGAAGCTGTTCGGTCCCGTTGGCGAAGACCGCATCGCCGCGACGAGCGCAGCGGCAGCGCGCTCGGGATGCGTCGTGCTCTTGAAGGGCAGCGCTTCGGTGATCGCCGCCCCCGATGGCCGGGTGGCGATCAACGCCCATGCCGCCCCCTGGCTGGCGACGGCCGGCTCGGGCGATGTGCTGGCCGGCATCATTGCCGCGCTGCTGGCGCAGGGGCTGGCGGCGTTCGACGCGGCGTCGATCGGCGCCTGGCTGCACGGCGACGCTGGGGTGCGCGTCGGCCCCGGGCTGATCGCCGACGACCTCGCCGCGGTGCTGCCGGCGGTATTGGCAGGCCTGTGAGCGACATCCAGCCAATCGTTCGCCTCGCGGCGCGCGGCGACGGCGTTACCGCCGATGGCCGCTTCGTCATCGGCGCCGCGATCGGCGATCGCGTCCGCTTCGATGGCGACGCCGTCACCATCGAGCCAGGCCCCGGCCATGTCACCCCGCCGTGCCGGCATTTCCCCGATTGCGGCGGCTGTCAGCTCCAGCACATTTCCGACGCCGATTATTGCACCTTTGTCGTCGATCGCATCGTCCGCGCGCTGGCGCATTGCGGCGTCGAGCCTGGCTGGGTGGCGCCGGTGGCGCTCTCGCCGCCGCGCAGTCGGCGGCGGGCGTCGTTGCGCGCCGTGCGCCGCGGCGGCGCGCTGACCCTGGGCTTCAACGCCGAGGGCACCCACCGCATCGTCGATGTCGAAACCTGCCATGTGCTGCTGCCCGAACTGTTCGCGCTCGTGGCACCGCTGCGCGCGCTGCTGAAGGCAGCGCTCGGCGAGGGGCAGGGGGCGGGCGTCACGCTGACGATGAGCGACAGCGGGCCCGATCTGCTGCTCGCCAATGTCGCCGCCGATCGCCTCGACCGCATCGAGCGGCTGACCGACTTTGCCCGCATGCATGATCTGGCGCGCCTCGCCGTCGAAGGCCCGGCGGGGGTCGAAACCGTCGTCGAAGCGCGCGCGCCGCTGCTGACGATGGGGGGAGTCGCCGTCGGCCTGCCGCCGGCGCCCTTTCTGCAGGCGACGCGCGAGGGCGAGGCGGCGCTGGTCGCCGCGGTCCTCGACTGTGTGGGGGACGCGCGCCGCGTCGCCGACCTGTTCTGTGGCCTCGGCACCTTCGCATTGCCGCTGTCGCGCACCGCGCGGGTGCTCGCCGCCGATGCCGGTGGCCCGGCGCTGGCTGTGCTGCAGGGCGCGGCGCGCGCCGCCGGCCGCCCGGTCGAAACGCTCCACCGCGACCTGTTCCGCCGGCCGCTCACTGCCGACGAACTCGCCAGTTGCGACGCCGTCGTCTTCGATCCCCCCCGCGCCGGCGCCCAGGCACAATCGGCGGCGCTGGCGGCATCGCGCGTGCCGCTGGTGGTGGCGGTCTCATGCAACCCCAGCACCTTCGCCCGCGACGCCGAGCGGCTCGTGGCGGGCGGCTATCGCCTGGCGCGGCTCTGGCCGGTGGCGCAATTCCGCTGGTCGACGCATGTCGAGCTGGTCGCCGAGTTCATCCGGTAAGCGTCGAGCGCTGAAGCCGGGTTCGACGTCACCGATGGCCTGCGCCGCGGGCAGCAATATTGCGGTACAGCGGCTGCGCTGCAATGATCGCGGCCGGGAGACGTGACCATGCAGGACGAGCGGGTCGATGCCTATATTGCCGGCGCCGAAGCCTTTGCCCGGCCGGTGCTCGTACATATCCGGGGGATCGTCCACGCCGCGATGCCCGCCGCGACCGAGACGATCAAATGGGGCATGCCGTTCTTCGAACTGAACGGCAAACGGCTCGCGATGATGGCGGCTTTCAAGGCGCATGTCGGGCTTGGCGTTTTCGACGGTACATTGATGGCGAGCGGCGACGGCATGGGTCAGTTCGGCAAGATCACCGGCCTTGCCGACCTGCCGCCCGATGCCGAGATCGTCGCACGCCTCCACGCCGCCGCGGCGCTCATCGCCAGCGGCGCGCCCGCACGGCCGCGCGCCGCGATGCCGAAGCCGGCGCTCGCCATGCCCGACGATCTGGCGGCGGCGCTTGCCGGCGATGCCGCGGCGCAGGCGGCGTTCGAGGGCTTCCCGCCCGGCGCGCGGCGCGAATATGTCGAATGGGTGGTCACCGCCAAACAGCCCGCGACGCGCGCGCGGCGCATCGCCACCACCGTCGCGCAATGCGCCGAGGGCAAGCGCCTGCACTGGAAGTACGAGGAGTGCTGACGGTGGCGCGGCCACGCCGGGCGTAGCGCGCCGCCCTGCCGACCGCCAGGATGCCGATTATATAGGTATCATTTACGATGGTGTCGGATAAGTAAAAGACATTCCCGTTTTTGTCGAAATCTACGATAAATTGTCATCGCCTGCGATCACAGCTGTGTCTCGGATATCAAAGCTGGCGAAACAAACCTGCCAGCGATAGAGAGATTCTGCGCTTCGCGGCCAAAGCCAGCGCAAAGCAAATTAAAAAACTGAAGAGAGGGACGTTTTCATGGTCGATCCAACGATAGTTTCAAGTAGTTTCGCGCAAACACTGAATTTTGACGATTTTTCGCTGTCAAATGGTGGCGAGACCCGCATCAACAATGGCTATGGTGGCTTCCGTTGGATCCAGGCCGGTGTCTACCGCCCCGATGGCGGCATTCCCGGTTATGTCGCGTCATCGGGCTCGACGCTGGCCTTCATCGCCGAAGCGCAGAACAACGAAGTCACCGGTTATGAAGACGTCGCCGCCGGCACGCCGCTGACCATCATCCGCGATACGCCATTCGCGCTGACCTCGGCCGATTTCGTCGCGGCGTTTCGGGATGATCTGACGATCACCGTCCGCGCCTATGCCGACGCCGCCGGCACGCAGCTGATCGGTTCGAAGACCTTCGTCGCCAATCTGGGGGCGCCAGCGCTGCAATCCTTCACCGATGGCCTCGACAGCGGGACCTTCTTCGGCGCGACGCGGATCGAATTCAGCGCCAATGATGGCAACAATAATACCAGCGACTATTTCGGTCTGGACAATCTGTCCTTCACCACGCTGGTCGAGCAGACCATCGATTTCGAAAGCTTCACGCTGTCGCCCGGCGGCGAGACGCGGCTGTTCGAAACCGGCGGGTTCAGTTTCGGCGAAACCGGCGTCTATCGTCCGGATGGCCGCATTCCCGGCTATGCCGCGTCCTCGGGTACCAACATCGGTTTTATCGCCGAAGCCAATGGCAGTGAAATCAACGGCTATGAGGACGCTGCCGCCGGCTCCCCGGTGGTGATCACCAACAGCGACACCTTCGCCTTTCTCGGCGGCAGCTTCTCGGCGGCGTTCCGCGACGGCCTGACGGTGACGGTGCGCGGCTATGCCGACCTCGCCGGCACCGAGCTCGTTGCCACCCAGGCGATCACTTTCAACGGCGGCACCGCCCAGGCCTTCGACTTCAGCGGCTTTGCCGGCCTGCAGCGCCTCGAATTCGACTCGAACGACGGCAACGCCGCGACGAGTGACTATTTCGGCTTTGACGATCTGCGCTTCCTGGTGCCTGGCGCGGCATCTCTCTCGGAACCCCTGATCGGCTGAGCCGGAAGGCGGGTCGGCCCCTCCTCCGCTTTCCGACCCGCCAGGGCCGCCGGTTCCCCCCCCGGCGGCCCATTTTCTGTTGCAACGCCGGTGCCGACCCCGCTGCCGTTGCCGCGTCTCGACGATCGGCCTAGGCCCGTTCATCAGGAGGTGACGATGGAAACGCGCGACTGCAACGGCACCTTGCTCGCCGATGGCGACAATGTGACCTTGATCAAGGACTTGAAGGTCAAGGGCACGTCGACGACGCTCAAGCGCGGGACCGTGGTCAAGGGCATCAAGCTGACCGGCGATCCCGACGAGGTCGATTGCCGGGTCGACAAGATCAAGGGGCTGGTGCTGCGCACCGAGTTTCTGAAGAAGGCCTGACGCTGCGTCTCAGCCGTGCAGCAGCGCGATGGCGGCGTGGAGCACCAAGCCGATCAGCAACAGGCTGGCCAGCGCGAAGACGGCAAAGCGCACGACGACCCGGTTGATAAGCACCTGCACCAGGCTGTGGACGATGCGCAGGCCGACATAGCCCCAGGCAAAGGCAAGGTTGATGCCATCGCCTTGGCCGATCAGCGCCAGCACCAGCGCGACGGCGTAGAACACCACCGGCTGTTCAAGCAGGTGGTTGTAATTGTCGGCAACCCAGCAGGCGCGAAGTTCACCGGCGGCGGCGAGGTCGTCGCGCAAGCCGCGGCCGGTGCTGCCGACCATCGCCTTCCCGTCGATGCCAGCGCGCGCCATCGCGGGCAGGCGAGTGGCGTACATCCAGGCCCACATCACCATCGTCCAGGCCGCGAGCGCGACGATCGGTGCCAATATCGGGGAATTCATGGAAACAGCCCTCCCCTTCGGCAGGGGAGGGCCGCAGTCGACGGTTCAAGTCAAGGAATCATTGTCTCAGGCGAACATCTTGCCGAACGCCCGCTTGGCGCGGGTGCGCCAATGGCCGCGGTGATAGGCGTCCGATGCGAGCAGCGGCATCACCGAGCCGGCTTCGGCGAAGACCATCTGTTCCTGCGTCGTCTGGACCTTGCCCCAGCTCGCCGCTTCCTTGAGGGTCGACGACGAGCACGCACCATCACGAACATCGGCGACGGTGATCTGCACGGCGTATTTGTGCATCTGGACGTCATCATGGCCGAGGATTTCGGCGCAGACGACGGTGTCCTGGATGAAGTTCTTGGGCACGCCGCCGCCGATCATCAGCAGGCCCGTCGTGCCGGCCTTGATCTTGATGTCGGTGAGTTCGCGGAAGTCGGCGATGGCGTCGAGGACCATGTAGGGCTTGCCTGCCTTGGCATTTTCGACCTGGTGCTTGACGAGGCCGAAGCCGGCGCTGCTGTCGACGAACGCCGGGCAGAAGATCGGCACGTCATGCTCGTATGCCAGCTTGACCAGGCTGTTGCCCTTCTTGCCATGTTCGACGAGATACTTGCCCATCTCGCGGATGAAGGCGCGGCTCGAATAGGCCTTGGGTTCGAGGCTGTTGGCGATTTCGAAGATGGTGTGGTCGCAATCCTGCAACTGCTCTTCGTCGATATAGGTATCGTAGATGCGATCGATGTAGAGCGAGCGCAGTTCATTGTCGTCGGGGATTTCGAGCGCCTGGTAATGCTTGTGGCCAAGGCCTTCGAAGAAATCCATGTCGACGATCGACGCGCCGGTGGCGACGATGCCGTCGATCATGTTGTTGGCGAGGAGGTCGGCATAGAGATCCATGCAGCCGCCCGCCGAGGTCGACCCGGCGATGACCAGGAAGATCGAGCAATCCTTGTCCGCGAGCATTGCATTGTAGATGCCGGTGGCGCGAGCGAGGTCGCGCGAGGTGAAGCTCATGCCGCCCATCTGGTCGATGATCGGGCGGGCGTCGAAGCTCTTGATGTCGATGTGGCGGACGACGTTCGAGAGGAGTTCGGCCTTGCGGGTGTCGTTGATCTGGTCGGTCATGAGAGGTCTCCGGGGCGGAATTGTGGGGGGAGAGGGGGCGGGCGGGATGGCGCGCCCCTCTAATC
>LJHX01000184.1 GCA_001295935.1 alpha proteobacterium AAP81b | reverse complement strand
CCCCGACCCTCCCCACTCTCGGTTCGCTGCGCTCACCGGGGGGGAGGGAGACCCCTTCTGCCCCCTCCCCCCCCGGCGAAGCCGGAGAGTGGGGAGGGTTGGGGTGGGGGTTCTCGTCGCTGGAGGACAGCCGCGCCGCGATCACCCGTCGCGAAAAACTCTGGGTGATCGAATTGGTCGTCACCAGCCCGAAGCGTCGCAGCCGGGTTCCCGGCGCCAGCAGCCGCGCCGCGGCACGATCCCACCATTGCATGACGAGATCGGCCGATTTCGGCACCGCCGGCCAGGCCCGCCACAGCGCTTCGGCATAATCGCCGCCGAGCTTCGCCCGCAGATCCTTGCCGCCGATGAAAGGCGGATTGCCGACGATGAAATCGGCTTCCGGCCAGTCGGCGGGGCGCGGATTGGCAAGGTCGCTGCGCGCCCCCGTCACCGGATCGGCCGCCAGCAGCGCGTCATAGCCGCCATGGCGGCCGAAATTGATGTTGTGCAGCGGCGGCAGCACCGGCTCGCCGATGCTCGTCGGATCATTGGCGAGGCGGAAGCGCAGCCAGCCGATCCACAGCACCAGTTCGGCGATCACCGCGGCACGCGGGTTGAGCTCCAGCCCGAGAAACTGGTTGGGGCCGACGCGCGGGGCCGCGCTGCCGCCGAGCTGGCTGACCAGTTCGAGCACGTCCGATTCGAGCCGCAGCAGCTGTTCCATCGCGACATAGAGGAAATTGCCAGTGCCGCACGCCGGATCGAGCACATGGACGCCGGCCAGCCGATCGTGGAAGGCGAGCACCTCGGCAAGGCGCGGGCCTTCGCCGTCCGCTGGCTCGCGCACCGCCTGCCATTCCGGCACCAGCACGTCGAAGATCGTCGCCTGCACCAGCCGCTCGACATAGGCGCGCGGCGTGTAGTGCGCCCCCAGCGACGCGCGCTGCGACGTCGTCAGCGCCTGTTCGAGCAGCGTGCCGAAGATCGCCGGTTCGACATTGCGCCATTGCGCCTTGGCCGCCGCCAGCAGCTCCCCCTTCTGCTCGGGCGGCAGGTTGTAGATGCGGGGGGAGGTGAAGAGATTGCCGTTGAAATAACGGATGATCTGGTCACCGAACGACCACCAGCGATCGCCGAGGCCCGGCGTGCCCATCCGGTCCCACAGGTCGGCGAGCCCGCGCTGCCACAAAGTATCCGACCCGGTGCGGGCGCGTTCGAGGAATTCGGTGAACTTGCCGCGCGGCAGCAGGTCGACATCCTCGGCGAACATGCAGAACAGCATCCGCATCAGGAACAGCGAGGTTTCCTCGATGCCCAGCGACTGCTGCCAATCGGGCAGGCTTTCGTCGCGATGCGCCTGTTCCAGCCATTGCGACACGCTCGCCAGCCGCCGCGCCACCTGCGCGGTGACTTCGGCCGACTGGCGCCGCGGATCGATGCTGTGCGGGTTGCTCCAGATCGCCCGCAGCCGCTCCTGGATCGCCGGCAGGCGCAGCTGGTCGAGCTCGATGCGATAGCTCTTTTGGTCGGGGAAGAAGCCATAGCCCTTGCCGTTGCCGGCCCAATCGAAATGGATTTCGAAGGCGCGGCCGACATCGCAGACGAGGATGAACGGCGGCCAGCCATGATCGGCGGGCAGCGCCAGCGCATAGCCCTTGGCCTGGGCCAGCGCGTCTTCCATCAGCCGGTCGTAGCGGCGGCCCTTTGGACGGGGCGCGGCGCGCTCGGTGACGGTGACGTTGCCGAACAGGTCCGTGGCGACGACGCGCTCGGGTTCGGGCGCCGGCAGGTCGTTGGCGGGGGCTTTTTCGCCGTCCTTCAGCCGCGACTGCTTGGCTTCGAGGACGAAGCAGCCCTTTTTGTAGAGATCGATGGCGCCGGTGCTTTGATCGGAGAAGGCGGCATCGCGGCGGACGGGCGCCTCGAAGCGGTAATCGGACAGGACGCCGCCGGTCGCGGGTTGCGGCTCGGGCAGGCCGAGCACGCGACAGAATTCGCCGATGAAGGGCTGGAAATTGGCCCGCTCGGCGCCGCCGGGCAGGCCCTGCCACTTGGCGATGAATTCCTCGATCGTCACGCTGCTGGCTTAGCCGGGCCGGGGCGCCGGGTGAATCCCTCGCGCCAAACAAAAGCGGGTCCGCCGCCTGTCCCGGGGCTCAGCCCCTTGCCGCCGGCGGCCCGCTGCCGCCTGTCCTACAGCCGGCTTTTCTGCTAGACCGCTGGCTCGCGAGTGATTGTCGCTTTTGCCGAACCGCGCCCGCACACTCTCCTTCGATTCCGACTGTACTTCGGTGAACTTCCGCGCCCCGCCGCGGCCGAACCTTCGCCCCGCCGGGGCTGCTCTTTGACAGCTTGCATCCATGCTGGCGGCCGGGGAAAACCGGTCGAAACGGTCAATTTGGTCAACTTCCGGAGCCCGCCATGCCAGTCGCAGCCCTTGGCCCCTATGACGACAGCAACATCTTCGCGCGCATCCTGCGCGACGAAATCCCCTCTCGCCGTGTCTATGAGGATGATTTCGCCATCGCCTTCCACGACATCAACCCCCAGGCGCCGCTGCATGTGCTGGTCATCCCGCGTGGCCCCTGGCGGTCGTGGGCGGATTTTTCGAGCGCCGCGCCCGATGCCGAGATCGTCGGCTTCATCCGCGCCGTCGGGGCGGTGGCGAGGCAATTGGGGCTGGAGGAACCCGGCTATCGCCTGCTCGCCAACGCCGGGCTCGATGCCCATCAGGAGGTGCCGCACCTCCATGTCCACCTCTTCGGCGGGCGGCCGCTGGGGCCGATGCTGGTGCGCTAGAAGCCGTTGGAGCCCCTCACCACGCCGCGCTCCTGCCGAGCGAAGTCGAGTTGACCCCCTCACCACCCGCTCATGCCGAGCGAAGTCGAGGCACGTGCCCACGCGCGGGCTGCCTCGACTACGCTCGGCACGAGCGGGGATCAAAGTGGTCGGGTGATGAGGCGGGATCTAGGCGACCGGCGCTTCGCGCATCGCCTCGCCCATGCGGCGGATCGCGGTGATCTTGGTCTTGAACGGCCCCCAATCGTCGCTCGCCGCGATGCCCGTCCACAGCCATTCGACGGTGTCGACGATCATCGTGCAGGGGAATTCATCGTTCCAATAGGCGTGAGTCGGCGGCGCACCGGCATAGGTCGTCACCGCCGCGCGGAAGGGCGCGAAGGCCGGCGCGTCATAGCCTTCCGACGCCCGGCGCAGCGCCCCGCCGCGCCAATCGAACCAGAAGCGATCGGGGTCCATCCGCGATCCGAACAGCGCCTTTTCGATGGCTTGGGTGAGAAGGAGGTCGGCGTCATGCCCGCGCGAGGTGACCCCCAGCCGCCGGACCGCCGCCGCCGCCAGCGCCGCCTGGTAGCGTTCCGGAAACGCCATCAGCGGCGCCTTGAGATCGTCGAGGCTCGCCACCAGCCGCAGCGCCCCGGCGAGCTGATAGAGGTTCCACTGCAACGCCTCGGCCTGGCGACCGAAACTGTAGAGGCCGTGGTGATCGAAATAGGCGGCGGTGAAATCGGGGTCCCACACTGGCGCGAACCGCCACGGGCCATAGTCGAAGCTTTCGCCGGTGATGTTGATATTGTCGGTATTGAGGACGCCATGGACGAAACCGGCGATCATGAACTCCGCCGCGAGCCGGGCGCCCGTCGTCACGCAGTGGTCGAGCAGCGCCGCGGCGGGGCTGGGGCCGGTCGCTTCGGGAGCGTAGTGCTCCAGCGTGTAGGCGACCAGCCGCTCAAGGCTGGCGGCGTCCTGGAGATAGGCGAGGCGCTGGAAGCTGCCGTAGCGGATATGGCTGTGGTTGAGGCGGACAAGCACCGCGCTGCGCGTCGGCGAGGGTTCGTCGTTGCGATCGAGCGCCTCGCCGGTCTCGACGACCGACAGCGTCCGCGACGTCGGCACGCCGAGCGCTTCGAGCATTTCGGTGGCGAGAATCTCGCGCACCGCGCCCTTGAGCGTCAGCCGGCCGTCGCCGAAGCGGCTCCACGGCGTCGTCCCCGAGCCCTTGGTGCCGAGGTCCATCAGCCGGCCTTGGGCGTCGGTCATCTGGGCGAAGAGGAAGCCGCGGCCATCGCCGAGATCGGGGTTGTAGGTGCGGAACTGGTGACCGTGATAGCGCAGCGCCAGTGGCGCCGGCTGGGCGCCGGGCAGCGGTGCGAAGCGGCCGAAATGCGTTACCCACTCGTTGTCGGTAAGGCTGTCGAGGCCGATTTCGGCGGCAGCGCGATCGTTGCGCCAGCGCAGGATCGTCGTCGGGAAGGCCGCCGCGGCGACAGGATCGGCAAGGAAATCAGCGACCGCGGCGATCGCATTCGCCGGACGGAAGGGCATCAATGCGTCGGGTAACCGCAGGCGGCGCGGACGAAGCGCACCGTTTCACGCTCGACCCGTGCTGCCTCCTCGTCGGTGGCGGCGAGCAGGATGCGATCGATGGCGTCGCCGACGATGTGGTGGGTAAAGGAGGCCGCGAGTTCGATGTCGACGCCGGTGATGCCGCGCCTGGCGAGACCGACAGTCATCTGGCGCTGGATCCATTCGGTCGTCGTCGCTTTGGCGGCTTGGAAGAAGGGTTCCGATTCGGGATTGAAGGCCATCGCCGCCTTGGGGCCGACGCCTTCGACACAGGGCGCGCCGACGCCCTGCCAGAGATTGTTGGCGCGGCAGAAGTCGAAAACGCGCGGGATGATGATGCCGGGTTCGAGGTCCTCGAGTCGGTCGCCCTGCTCCATCGCTTCGATCATCATCCGCCCGTAGCGGACGCCGAGTTCGGCAAGCAGCGCCTTCTTCGAGCCGAAATGATAGAAGATCGAGCCTTCCGAGACATCGGCTTCGCGGGCGATGTCGGCGGTGCCGGTGCTGGCGAAACCCTTGGTAGAGAACAGCAGATGCGCGGCCGCCAGGACCCGCGCGCGGGTTTCGGCGGGGTCGTAGCGCCGGGCGCGGGCGTCGGCGCGCGCAGGCTCACGCGCCGCGTCGCGCCCCTGTGGAGCACGGACGGCCTCCCGATCGATTGCGCGCGTTGCCACTGGCGGCGTTCTTTCCTAATCCCCAAGCGAGGGCTGGCTATAACTCGCCAACTGAGTCAGAGTCAAAACTTCAGGGGAAATGAACGCAATATATGAGCGGTGCGTTCCCTGATGGCAATGCGGGCGTTGCCCCGGAAGGCGCCGGCTGGCGCGATGGCTGGTACTGGTCCGCCGACGGCATCCGCCTGCACTGGCGTGAGCGCCCCGCGGCATCCGCCCATGCCGGCCGCCCGGCGCTGCTCTGCCTGCCCGGTCTCACCCGCAACGCCAGCGACTTCACCGCGCTCGGCGACCGCTTCGCCGGTCGCTTCCGCGTCATCGCCGTCGATCTGCGTGGCCGCGGCGAATCGGCCTGGCCGAAGGATTCGCTGACCTATGTCGCGATGTCCTATCTCCACGATCTCGGTCGGTTGCTCGAGGCGGCCGCGGTCGATCGCTTCATCGTGCTGGGATCGTCGGTCGGCGGGCTGCTGGCGCTGCAGATGGTCACCGCCTATCGCCCCCGCATGGCCGGCGTCATCCTCAACGACATCGGCCCCGAGGTCGAGCCGGCGGGGCTGGCGCGGCTGCGCGGACTCGTCGGCCGCGCCGGCAACTGGCCGACCTGGCTGCACGCGGCGCGCGATTTCCAGACGCGCCATGGCGCCATCTACCCGGAATGGCAGCTCGATGCCTGGCTGGCCTTTGCCAAGCGCGTCTGCCGGCTGGGACCGTCGGGGCGGATTGTCTTCGACTATGATCCGCGCATCGCTGACGCCTTCCGCCTGCCGCAGCTCGATCACGGCACCGATTTCGCTGCGGCCTTCGCCATGCTGGCGGGGCTGCCGGTGCTGTCGCTACGCGGCGAGCGGTCGGACGTGCTGAGCCGCGCCGGCCAGGCGCGCATGGCGGCAGTGCTCCCCGATTTGCGGGTGGTCGAAGTGCCCGGCGTCGGCCATGCGCCGACGCTCGACGAACCGGCAGCGGTCGCCGCGCTGGAAGCCTTTCTTGGGCAGCATTGGGGGGTGAGATGACGACGCGTAACATCTGGCGACTGGCCAAGCGCCCTGTCGGCGATATCGCCGATGGCGACCTCGAATTCCTGTCGGAGCCGTTGCCGCCGCTCGCCGAGGGGCAGTTCCTGCTGCGCCTGACCTATCTCTCGCTCGATCCGACCAACCGCATCTGGATGAGCGACATGGAGCAATATATGCCGCCTGTCGAGATCGGCGCCGGCATGCGCGGCGGCGTCTGCGGCCGCGTCGTCGAAAGCCGCAAGGACGGTGTCGCCGTCGGCGATCTCTTCGCCGGGCTCGGCGAATGGACCGATCTGATGGTCAGCGACGGCACCGGCCTCAGCCGGCTGCCCGAAATCCCCGGCATCCCGTTGGCGGCGGCGTTCGGTACCTTGGGGCTGGTCGGCCCGACCGCCTATTTCGGCCTGCTCGACATCGGCCAGCCCAAGCCCGGCGAGACCCTCGTCGTCTCGGCGGCGGCGGGCGGGGTCGGGCAAATCGTCGGCCAGATCGGCAAGATCAAGGGCTGCAAGGTCATCGGCATCGCCGGCGGCCCCGCCAAATGCGCCTGGGTGGTCGATGAGCTCGGCTTCGACGCCTGCATCGACTACAAGTCGCAGGACGTCGGTGCCGAGCTCGATCGCCTGGCGCCTGAAGGCATCGACATCAACTTCGAACAGGTCGGCGGCGACATCATGGTCGCGGTGCTGAAGCGCATGCGCTGGTTCGGGCGGATGCCTTTGTGCGGGCTGATCTCGGGCTATAACGCCGTCGATGCTGCCGAGCCGCCGGGCTTCTGGACGCAGATGCTGATGCGCCGGCTGACGGTGCGGGGCTTCATCGTCACCGATTTCGCCCCGCGCTTCGCCGAAAGCGGCATGGCGCTCGCCGGCTGGATGCTCGAAGGCAAATTGAAGACCCGGCAGGACATCCGCCCCGGCCTCGAGAACGCCGCAACGGCGGTCAAGGACCTTTATTCGGGCGGTAATTTCGGCAAGCTGCTTGTCGAGGTGACGCCGCCCTGAGGCGTCAACCCGGCGTGAAGGGCAGCACCGCGCGATAGTCGGCGAGCGCGGCCCGGCCCGGCAAGTCGCGGCCCTGGGCGAGCAGGAAGGCGTCGGCAACGATGCACGCCTGTTGTTCGAGGCCATAAGCGGCGAACGCCTTGCCCGGTACCAGGCGATAGCCATAGCGCGCCAAGGGCAACCGGCGCGTCACCAGGCTGCCGCCCGTCTGCACCTGCCAGACATGCGTCATTTCGTGGAGGAAATGCGCCTGGAAGCCCAGCGACGCCGCGCTGAAATCGGCGCGCCAGTCGAAGCCATTGGGGTGGAACCACAAATGGCCGTCGGGGGCCATCGTCACCCACCAAGGGTGGAAGGCCCAGAATTTCGCCCGCCGCACCGTCACCGGCGCCGGGTCGATCGCATCGCCGAAAGTCGCCGCAACGAGCGCGACTTCGCCGGCGGTCAGCGGGCGAACGCGATCAGTGATGGCTGGCCTGGTCGCCACCGGCGGCGCGGACTTCGGCGGGGACGGTGACCTTGGCACCGCTGGCGAAGACCAGGGTGATCGGCAGCGACTTGGCCCCCGCTGTCAGTCCGAAGATCATCAGATGCTTGCCGCCGGGAGCGAACGCCGCGGTGGCGCCGGCGGGTAGCGGCAGAGCGTCGAGCTTCTCCATCTTCATGACCCCGCCCGCCATCGACATGCTGTGCAGCTCGATGCGGACACCGGGGGCGGTGGCGCCGGTCAGGCGATCGGGCTGGCCGCCGCCGGTCAGCGTCAGATAGCCCGCCGAGGGGCGGCCGGGCACCGGGTTCAGCCGCACCCAGGCGGCGCTGGCATGGGGCTTGGTGCGATCCCAGCCTGGGCTGACCGGCGGTGGGGGCGCCGCGAGCAACGGGGCGGCGGCGGCGAGAAGGGCGGACAGAAATAGCGGGCGGCGCATCGATCGGGGTCCTCGGGGCTTGGCCTGCCGTTAGCGGCCCGCAACGGCAAAGTCACCGGCCAGCAGCGCAACGCGACTATTGAACGCTTGGCGCCTGTCCCTATGTGACTCCCCGCAAGTCAACCCAAGGGACGATGGACCGCGCGGCCTCGGGGCGCGGTCGCACGGGCCAACAACAACAGGAACGATCGCATGGCAAAGGTTATCGGCATCGACCTCGGCACCACCAACAGCTGCGTGGCGGTGATGGAGGGTGCGGCGCCCAAGGTCGTCGAAAACGCCGAAGGCGCGCGCACGACGCCGTCGCAGGTCGCTTTCACCAGGGACGGCGAGCGCCTTGTCGGCCAGCCGGCCAAGCGCCAGGCGGTGACCAACCCCGAAAACACCATCTTTGCCGTCAAGCGCCTGATCGGCCGCCGTTTCGACGATCCGATGACCCAGAAGGACGCCGGCCTCGTTCCCTACAAGATTGCCAAGGGCTCCAATGGCGACGCCTGGGTCGCCGCCGGCGGCCAGGACTACAGCCCGTCGCAGATCAGCGCCTTCATCCTGCAGAAGATGAAGGAAACCGCCGAGGCCTATCTCGGCGAGACCGTCACCCAGGCAGTCATCACCGTTCCCGCCTATTTCAACGACGCCCAGCGCCAGGCGACCAAGGACGCCGGCCGCATCGCCGGCCTCGAAGTGCTGCGCATCATCAACGAGCCGACCGCGGCGGCGCTCGCCTATGGCCTCGACAAGCGTACCGACGCCAAGACCATCGCCGTCTACGATCTCGGCGGCGGCACCTTCGACATCTCGATCCTCGAGCTTGGCGACGGCGTCTTCGAAGTGAAGAGCACGTCGGGCGACACTTTCCTCGGCGGCGAGGATTTCGACGCCAAGCTCGTCGAATTCCTCTCGGCCGATTTCAAGAAGGCCGAGGGCATCGACCTGACCAAGGACAAGCTCGCGCTGCAGCGCCTCAAGGAGGCCTCCGAAAAGGCCAAGATCGAACTTTCGTCGTCATCGGCGACCGAGGTCAACCTGCCCTTCATCACCGCCGATGCGACGGGGCCGAAGCACCTCGTCAAGTCGATCACCCGCGCCGACCTCGAAAAGCTCGTCATCGATCTCATCGAGCGCACCCGCAAGCCGTGCCTCGACGCGATCAGCGAAGCCGGGGTCAAGACCGCCGACATCGCCGAAGTCATCCTCGTCGGCGGCATGACGCGCATGCCGCGCGTCCGCCAGTTCGTGAAGGAGCTGTTCGGCAAGGAGCCCAACACCAGCGTCAACCCCGATGAAGTCGTCGCCATGGGCGCCGCCATCCAGGCCGGCGTCCTCCAGGGTGACGTCAAGGACGTGCTGCTGCTCGACGTGACGCCGTTGTCGCTCGGCATCGAAACGCTGGGTGGGGTCTTCACCCGGATGATCGACCGCAACACGACGATCCCGACCAAGAAGTCGCAGATCTATTCGACCGCCGACGACAACCAGTCGGCCGTCACCATCCGCGTCTTCCAGGGCGAGCGCGAAATGGCCGCCGACAACAAGCTGCTCGGCCAGTTCGACCTCGTCGGAATCCCGTCGGCGCCGCGCGGTGTGCCGCAGATCGAGGTCACCTTCGACATCGATGCCAACGGCCTTGTCGCGGTCAACGCCAAGGACAAGGGTACCGGCAAGGAACAGCAGATCCGCATCCAGCCGTCGGGCGGCCTCAGCAAGGAAGACATCGACCAGATGGTCCGCGACGCCGAGAAGTTCGCCGCCGAGGACAAGAAGCGCCGCGAAGTCGCCGAAGCGCGCAACCAGGCCGACAGCCTCGTCCATTCGACCGAGCGCCAGCTCGCCGACCATGGCGACAAGGTCTCGGCCGAGGTCAAGGCCGATATCGAGAAGGCCGTCGCCGATTTGAAGGCGGTGCTCGACAGCGGCGATGCCGCGCTGTTGACGGAAAAGACGACGGCGCTCGGCCAGGTGGCGATGAAGCTCGGCGAGGCGATGTATGCCGCCCAGCAGGCCGAAGCCGCGTCCCCCGGTGCCGAGGCGCCGAAGGACGACAATGTCGTCGACGCCGAGTTTTCGGACGTCGACGACGAGAAGAAGTAAGCAATCTTCTCCCCTCCCGCTTGCGGGAGGGGTCGGGGGTGGGCAGTGGAGTCGGGCAGGCGGAGCGTGCGGCTGAGGCACTTTCCCCCCCCCCCCCCCCCCCCCCC
>LJHX01000183.1 GCA_001295935.1 alpha proteobacterium AAP81b | reverse complement strand
TTTGGGCCACGAACCAAAATCGCCGCCGTGCCGGCGATCCAACAACCGTGAAAACCGCCCTAGAGCGCGCGCCCTGCCGCACCGCCCGCCGTCATCTGGCGCGGCGGACAAATCGAAACCAAGACAAGTGCAATGGTTTCTACAGAATAACATATTATCGAAACTATCTCTTAATGAGGTCGTTTCGGCCCGTCGTGTTTCCTGCACGTGGCGACTGCTCGTCATTTCGGGCTCGTTGTTGAAACGTGATGAACGCCGCAGAAACGATGTTGTTCGCGACAGTTTCGGCCGGCGCCGCCGTGAACAGCGTGAACACCGCGGTCTTCGCCCGGCCTGTGCCGCGGGGGGCAATGCCGCTGCCGATTTTGGCCCCAAGGAGCAGGATATGCGAAACCATTGCCTGATGGCGGCGCTCACCATGGCGCTCGCGACCCCCTGTGCCGCCGCCAATCTGCCGGCGACGCCAGCGACCGCGGCGGCGGTGTTCGCCAGCGCCCAGCCCGGCGATGTCGTCACCCTGACCGGCAGCTTCGCCAGCTTCAGCCTCGCCGACCGCGACTTCGGCACCGCCGGCCTGCGCGTCTCCGCCTGGGGCGCGACCTTCAGCGGCACCGTCACCTTCACCAATGTCACGGGGCTCAGCTGGCGCGGCGGCCTGTCGACGGTCGTCCCGGTCACCACCTCGCAGCGCGCCTTCAACATCCAGCGATCGACGCGCGTCACCCTCGACATGGTCAGCATCGGCGGCAACGGCAACGGCCTCGGCTATGGCATCATCGCCCAGAACAGCAGCGCCATCACCGTCAAGGGCGCCAGCATCCGCAAGCTGCGCCTCGGCATCGGCTATCTCGACGTCGCCGGCGGCACGATCAGCGGCAATCTGCTGACCGCGATGACCAGCGACGGCATCAACATCACCGGCAGCAGCAGCCAGATCACCGCCAGCGCCAACCGCTGCCAGCTGCCGGCGCCGTCGACGGGCGCGCATCCCGACTGCATCCAGATGTGGTCCGATACCGGCAAGCCACAGCTCGCCGACATCACGCTGACCGGCAATATCGTCAGCGGTGCGACGCAGGGCATCACGCTGTTCGATCGCGGCGGCCAGCGCATCGTCATCACCGGCAACACCATCGACACCAGCTACCCCCAGGGGATCGCCTGCTACCTCTGCGATGCCAGCCGGATCACCGGCAACACGCTGACCACCCAGGCCGGCGCACGCTGGCAGACGGTGATCAATGCCACGGGTGTGGGCCTGGTGGTCAGCGACAACAGCATCGGGCCGCGGCCTTAGGGTCGCAGAAACGCCAGCGTGTCGGCGAGCACCGGCGCCTTGCCGCGAAAGGGCTTCGACAGCGCCAGCAGGATGCCGATATGGCCGACGCCGGGGTAGTGCCGCACCTCGGCGCGGCCGCCGGCGGCGGTCACCGCCGCGGCGAGGCGGTCGCTGTTGCCGGGGCGGACCGTCGTATCGGCGTCGCCGGTCAGCAGCAGCAGCGGCGGCGCGTCGCCGCGGGCGAAGCTGATCGGCTGGGTGACGGCGAGATCGGCGGTGCCGGCGAAGGCGGCGTCGGCGGCGCCGCCGGGTTCAAAGGGCCGGAAGTCATAAGGCCCGGCGAGGCCGATGGCGGCAGTGATCGTCGCGGCGGCGCCCCAGCGGCGATCGAGCGCCAGCAGCAGCGCGATATGGGCGCCGGCGCTGTGGCCGATGACGGCGATGCGCGCCGGGTCGCCGCCGTGCGCGGCGATATTGGCCCGCGTCCAGGCGATTGCGGCGGCGCCATCCTCGACAAAGGCCGGGAAGCGGACATGCGGCACGAGGCGATAGTCGGGGACGACGATGACGAAGCCGCGCGCCGCCAGCGCCCGCGCCGCAAAGCCATAATCCTGGCGGCGGCCCGACGCCCAGGAGCCGCCGTAGAAGAACACCAGCACCGGCAGGCCCTTCGCCCCGGCGGGGGCATGGACATCGAGCGCCTGGCGCGGGTCGGCGCCGAAGGCGGCGCCTTCGACGACGCGGCGCACCCCGCCATCGCCCGGCACCAGCGCATTGGCGCCGTTCAGCAGATCGAAGCGGCTGCAGCCGGTGAGCAGCAGCGCCGCCAAGGCACTGCGTCGCGGCACGCTCACCGCAGGTCGCGCAAGCGCGCCTCCTCGACATCGAAGGCCAGCCGCGCCGGGGCGCCCATGACGTCACCGACCGGGCGGCGCGGGCTCGCCGGCGCCGGGGTCAGCGGATGGCCGAGGCGGAACAGAAAGGTCGGCCTGAGCCCGGTGCCCGCCAGCAGCGGCGCCGCCGCGGCGGCGAAGCCCGGCGGGCGGCGAAGCTCGGCATCGCGGTCGATCATCTCGGGGAGCTGGTTCAAGGGCTGCGCCGCCAGCCCGCGCGCCACCGCGGCGAGATGCAGCCGCTGCCAGACGGCGCCGGCGCGCACCGCGTCGGCGCGATCGTGCGGGTCGGCGACGGCGATGACGCCGAACAGCGACGCCGTCGGCAGCGCTTTCTCGCGCGTGCCGGCGAGCCAATATTCGCCTTCGCTCGCCGCGCTCGGCTCAGGGAGCATCGCCCCGGCAAAGGCCAGCAGCGGCGGCACCCCCGAGGTGGCGATGGCGAGGCCGTCCTTGTGGCGATCCTGGTCGCGGCGGCTGTGGCGGAACCAGGCGTGGCTCGCCGCCATCATCTCGGCGTCGGCGACGATCGCCTCGGTGGCGCGAATCGTCAGTGCGGCGAACAGGCGGCCGGCGGGGCTGGCGGGATCGAAGAGCAGCACGCGCACGCCCGGCCAGGGGCTGGTGGCGACCAGCGCGGCGCGGCTGGCGGCATCGATCGGCCCGCCGGCATAAGGCCCGCGGTCGGTGTGGCGGCGGGCGATCATGCCGATCAGCGGGTCCTCGACGATGTTGGCGGCGCGGGCGTCAAGGTCGATGCGGGCGATGTGCCCCGGGTTGGCGGGATCGGGGAGCAGCCGCACGGCGGCGGGCCTGGCGAGCAGCGGCGCCGCCAGCGCCATATTGGCAAGCGCCGCGCCGAGCCCCGCCAGCCGCTCGCGGCCGAAGGGGTCCATGGGCCCGAGCGCACGCTCGGGAACTTCGAAAATGTCGACGCCGCCGGTGCCGACGGCGAAGCGCCACGGCTGGGTATTGTGCGGGCTGCTGGCGAGCAGCCCCGCCGAGACCAGCGCCAGCGGGCCTTGATAGCGCCGCCGCCGCCAATCCTCCCAGGCGGCAAGGCCGGGGCGATCGAAGGGGATGACCAGCCCCTGGTCGATGGCGCGCGCCAGCACCCCGCCGGCGACCGCCACGCCCGCACCGGCGAGCAACTGCCGCCGCGAGATCATTCGGCGGGAACGCCGGCGGAGGGCGCGGCCTGCGCCCGGATCGCCGCCGCGGTGCTGCCGTCGCGCCAGCCGGGCGGCCCGGCGACCGCCATCCAGCGGCCGCGCCAGTCGCGCGCCGCGATGACGTCGCGGGCGATCGCCACCCATTCGTGCACCGCCACCCACAAAGGATTGAAGGTCGCGAGATTGCGGACGATGCCATAGCGCGGCGCCTCGACCTCGGGCTCGAAGCTGCCGAACAGCCGGTCCCAGACGATCAGCACGCCGCCATAGTTGCGATCGAGATAGCGCGGGTTGGTGCCGTGATGGACGCGGTGGTGCGACGGCGTGTTGAGAATGTATTCGAGGCCGAAGGGCAGCCGGCGCACCACCTCGGTATGGACGAAGAACTGATAGACGAGATTGAGGCCGCCGACGAAGAAGACGACGCGCGGATCGAAGCCGATCAGGAACAGCGGCAGGCGGAAGGCGAAGCTGAACGAGATCGGCCCCGTCCAGGTCTGCCGCAGCGCCGTCGACAGATTGTAATGCTGCGACGAATGATGGACGACATGGCTCGCCCAGAACCAGCGCACTTCATGGGCGCTGCGGTGGAACCAGTAATAGGCGAGATCGTCGAGGAGAAAGCACAGCACAACCGTCGCCGCGGTGACGGGGATGTCGAACAGGCGATATTCCCACAGCGCGGCGCCGAGCGCGAGAATGCCGGCGCCGAACACCACCGCCGCCATGGTGTTGCCGAATCCCATCAGCAGCGAGGTCGCGGTGTCGCGCCATTCATAGTCGCCGCGCGCGCCGAAGCGAATCGCCAGCATTTCGGCGAGGATCGCGACGATGAAGATCGGCACGGCGAACTGGACGGGATCGGGGAAGGTCATGCGGCGATCCGCGGCGCCGCCGGCGCGAAGATCGTTGTCGGGAAGAGCGGCTCGCCGAGGTCGACGACAACCGCGCCGGCGTCGTGGCGCAGCGCCGCCGGCGGCACCGGACGGACGACCCAGCGATTGCCATGGCCGCGCACCAGCACGGTGCGGCCGTCGGCGCCATGGACGAGCGCGGCGCGGCCGTCGGCGGCAAGATCGACGCGCGTTCCGGCAAAGCCGGCGACCGCCTCCCCCGCCAGCCGAAGCGCTTCGCCGGCATCGAGCCGCGGCGCGGCGCGAAAGCCGAAGGCCCAGGCCGCCGCGACGAGCAGCGCAATGCCGATCAGCGGCGTGAAGATCACTGCGAGGCCATCGCCAGCCGGCGCATCACCGGCATCAGCCCCGCGACATCATAGCCCCCCGCCTCGGCGGCATCGCAGATCGCTTCGATGTCGCCGCCGGCCTGCGCCGCCGCCAGCGCCCACAGATGCGTCGAGCGCGTCCCCGAGCGGCAGAAGGCCAGCACCGGGCCGGGGCTCGCGGCGATCGCCGCCGCCATCGCCGCGACCTCGCCGGGCCCCATGCCCGCCGGCCCGACGGGAATGGCATGATAGGCGAGCCCCGCTGCCGCCGCCGCGGCGGCGATCGCGGCGCCGGCGGGCTGGCCGGGGGCTTCGCCATCGGGGCGGTTGTTGACGATGGTGGCGAAGCCCTGGGTTGCGGCGATGGCGCAGTCGTCGGGGGCGATCTGCGGGGCAACGCTGAGGGTGTCGGTGAGGCGGATGAACATGGCGGCTTTGTAGGGGAGCGCGGCGGCGAGGGAAAGCCAGGGGCGGCCGCCTCGACGCTGCCTCGCGCGGCTCGGCCCCCACCCCGACCCTCCCCACTCTCGGTTCGCTGCGCTCACCGGGGGGGAGGGAGAAGCAAGAAGCCTTGCCAGCGTGTTTGGCTGCCCTAGTCTGCTGCCATGGCCACTCGCGCGATCCCGATCGACCTCCCCACGCGCGACATCCTCGGCCAGCCGCGCGGCCTCGCCTGGCTCGCCGGAACGCAGTTCTGGGAGGCCTTTTCGCTCTACGGCATGCAGGCGCTGCTGACGCTCTACATGGTCGGCAGCCTGTTGCTGCCCGGCCATGCCGAGAATGTCGTCGGGCTGGCGAGCTTTCGCGCCGCCGTCGAGAGCGTCACCGGGCCGCTGTCGACCCAGGGTTTCGCGGTGCAGTTGTTCGGGCTGTGGGCTGGCCTCGTGCGCTTCACGCCGGTGTTCGGCGGGCTGATCGGCGATCGCCTGCTCGGGCGGCGGCGGACGATCATGCTCGGCTGCCTGCTGATGACCGCCGGGCATTTCGCCATGGCCTTCGACGCGAGCTTTCTCCTGGCGCTGCTGCTGCTGATGCTCGGCACGGGGTGCGCCAATTCCAACCTCTTCTCCCAGGTCGGCGCGATCTATCCGCCCGGCGATCGGCGGCGCGACGATGGCCTGCAGCTCTATTATCTGGCGCTCAACTGCGGGGCGTTCGTCGCGCCGATCGTCTGCGGCGCGCTGGGGCAGGAGCTGGGCTGGCATCTGGCATTCGGCGTCGCCGGGCTGGGGATGCTGGCAGGGCTGGTCGTCTATGCCGCCGGCAGCAGCGACCTGCCGGCCGATCCACCGCGCGCCGTGGCGGCAGCGCGGGCGCCGCTCAGGCCCGACGAGTGGCGCGCGGTGCGGCTGCTGCTGCTGGTGACGCTGGTGCAGGCCGCTTTCTGGGTGGCGCAAAGCCAAGTATGGAATGTCTATAACCTCTGGGTGCGCGATCATGTCGAGCTGGCGCTGCTCGGCTGGTCGGTGCCGATCCCCTGGTTGCAGGCGCTCGACGCGATCGCGCCGGGGCTGTTCCTGCCGGGGGTGCTGTGGCTGTGGCGTGCCCAGGCGGCGCGCGGGGCGGAGCCCGATGCGATCACCAAGATGGCGATCGGTTGCCTGATCTTCGGGTCGGGGATGGTCTGGCTGGCGCTGGCGGCGCCGATCTTCGGGGCGCGCGTGCCGCTGCTCTGGGCGGTGGGGTTTCACCTGCTGTCGAACTTGGGCTGGTTGTTCTTCACGCCGATCGCCGTCGGGCTGTTCGCGCGGGCGGCGCCCAAGTCCTTGAACGCGATGATGATCGGGGTGAATTCGATGGCGGTGTTCGTGGGCAGTACGGTGAGCGGGCGGATCGGCGGGCTCTATGAGACCTGGAGCGCCAGCGCTTTCTGGTTGCTCCATGCGAGCATCATCGCCGGCGGGGCGGTGCTGCTGCTGGCGCTGCGGCCGGCGGTGCGGGCGATGCTGGCGCGGGGGGAGGCGTAGGCACTTCCTTCCCCCTCCCCCCACCGCCGAAGGCGGTAGAGTGGGGAGGGTCGGGGTGGGGGCTGGTG
>LJHX01000182.1 GCA_001295935.1 alpha proteobacterium AAP81b | reverse complement strand
GCCGACGCCGCCGCCGCGGCGCGCGCCGCCGCCGATGCCGCCGCCCGCCACTTCGACGGCCTTGCCGCGGCAATGGCGGCGCGCCTGACCAATGCCGAGGGCGCCCAGCGGCGGGCCGTGCCAGTCCGCCGCCTCGACAGTTTCGAGGCGGCGCTCGACGCCGATGTCATCAAGATGGATGTCGAAGGCTTCGAACCGACGGTCTGGCGCGGCATGGACGCCCTGCTCGCCCGCGGCCGGGCACTGACCATCTTCATGGAGTTCACCATCGTGCGTCTCGACGATCCCCACGGCTTTCTCGATCGCATCGCCGGCTATGGCTTTTCGCTCGAACTCGTCTCGCACAATGACGGCATCGTCCCCATCAGTGGCGAAGCGCTGTTCGCGATGCCCCACGACATCGATCACATGCTGGTGCTGCGCCGCGGCGGGGTGGCGGCATGAGCGAGTTGCCCCGCGCGCCGCTGTTCGACCTGCAGCAACTCGATCGCGCCAGTCGCGGCGACAATGAAGCCGCGATCCGCGCCCTCTGCGCCACCGCCTGGATCGGCGACGGCATCGCGCTGGCGCGCGTGCTCGGGCGCTTCAAGATGCAGGTCGATACCAGCGACATCAGCCTGACACCGCACCTGCTGCTCGACGGCTATTGGGAGATGTGGACGACCGAAGCGATGCTTCAGTTCGTCCGGCCGGGGGCGACCGTCGTCGATGCCGGCGCCAATTTCGGCTATTTCACCTTGCTGATGGCGGCGCTCGTCGGCCCCGCCGGCCGCGTCCATGCTTTCGAACCCAACCCGCGGCTCGCCGACATCGCCACACGCAATGTCGACATGAATGGCTTCACCGGCACGACGACCGTCCACCGCGCGGCGCTTGCCGATCGCCAGGGCAGCGACGAACTGACCGTCGACCCGCATTATCTGGGCGGCGGCCATATCGGCGGCGCTGGCGGCGGGATTCCCGTCGCGCTGGCGCGGCTCGATGCCTTCGACATCACCCCCGATTTCATCAAGATCGACGTCGAAGGCGCCGAGGCGCTGATGTGGCAGGGCCTTGACGGCATATTGGCGCAGCGCCGGCCACTGACCTGCCTCGTCGAATGGGTCGCCGACCGTTATGCCGACCCCGAGCGCTTTCTCGACGAAATGCTCCGCCACGGCTTTGCCCTGTCGCGCTTGAGCTATGACGAGGGGGTGCTGCCCTGGGACCGCCGGCAGGCGCTGGCGATGCCTGCCAACGCCGAACAGATGCTGGTGCTGACGCGCTGAGGGCTAGAGCGGTTTTCTTGGCTGTTGGATCATCGGCACGGCGGCGATTTTGTTCGGTGGCGAGGAGCGAGGAGGGCGCGATGCCTTGGGCATCGTAACCGACAAGCGACGCTGCCACGGAGCAAAAGCGCCCCGCCGCGAAGCGGGCGCCCGCAGGGCGATGACGGTGATTCAACAGCCAAGAAAGCCGCTCTAGCCCCGCAGCCGCCGCCAACCCGCCCCCACCCGCGCCGCGGTGCCGCGGATCGGCGCGCGGCGGCGCGGCAGGCTGGCAAGGCGCTCGACCAGTGCCTCGGGGGTGCAGGGCCGGCCGGTGACGGGGTCGCAATAGCGCGGATAGGCGATCAGCGCCCCGGCGACGAGCTCGGCGAGCGTCAGCCGGCGGGTGCGGCGAGGGATCGGCGCCAGATCGCGCGTCAGCCCCCAGCCGGCATAGAAAGGCTGGCCGTGGCAGACGACCTCGCGGCCGCGCAGCAGCGCCTCGAAGCCGGTCTGCGAGCTGAGCACATGAACGGCGTCGACCCGCGCCAGCAGCGGCGCCAGCGCGGCGCCGCGGATCACCCGGTCGACGTGCCGCAACGCCTCGGAATCGGCGAGTGCGCCGCGGCGCAGCCGGGCGTCGACGTCGGGGTGCGGCTTGAACAGGATGAAGGCATCGGGTTCGGCGGCGCGGACCCGCGCCAGCAGCTGCGCCATGTCGACGATGCCGGCGCCGCCATGCGTCACCGAGCGGTCGTCGGTGACCTGGCCGGGCACCAGCACCAGCCGGCGGCCCGCAGGCAAGGCCGGCGGCCGCCCGGCGAGATTGTATTTGGTGATACCGCGCGCGACGATCGCCGCCGCCAGTCGCTCGGCGCGCGCCAGCAGGGCAGCGTCGAAACCGCCGGCTTCGAGCAGCACTTCGAGATCGCTCGGGGTCGACGGATCGAAATGCGCGCCGCGGCAATCGACGACGATCGAGCACGGCGGCACCAGCTTGGCGCCGAGCCCCGCCGAGCGGATGAAGCCGTCCTCGATCCGATAGACCGGCACG
>LJHX01000181.1 GCA_001295935.1 alpha proteobacterium AAP81b | reverse complement strand
GGCGGCGGCGCGGGCGCGCCGACGTGGACGGCGAGCCTTGCCGGCCTGCGGGTGACCGATGCCGCGGCACAACTGCACGTCGCGCTCGCCGGGGCGCGGCCGACGACGGTGGCGGTGGCGCCACTCGATCTGACGCTCGGGCCGGCGGCGCTGCCGCTGGCGGCGCCGTTGGCGGTGACCCTGGCGGCGCGGATCGACGGCCGCGCCCGGCTGCGCGTCGAGGGCAAGGCCGGCGCCGATGGCGATGCCGATCTCGCCGTCGATCTTGTTGATCTGCCGTTGGCGCGGCTGGCGGCGCCGGCACCGCCGGGGCCGGTCAGCGTCGGCGGCGGGCGCCTTGCCGCGCGGGGGCGGGTCGTCGTCGCCGCCGGGGCACCGCGCTTCACCGGCGGGGTGAACGTCGCCGATCTGGCCGTTGTCGAGCGCGCCAGCGGCGATCCGCTCGTCGGCTGGGGGCGCCTCGACCTTGCCGGCATCGCGGCGAGCGCCGAGCGGCTGACCATCGCCCGCGTCGGCTTCGACCGGCTGCGCAGCCATGTCATCGTCACCCGCGACCAGCAGCTCAACCTGGCGCGCGTCGCCGGCGTCGAGGCGGCCGAAGGCGAGGTCGAGCTGCCGCCGGATGCCGCGGACGACGTGACGCCGGCCGACGCCGATGCCGGCACGATCGCGACGAGCGTCGCCGCGACCGCGGCGCGCGAGACCGGGGCGCTGGCGGTGGCGGCCAGGGACGGCGCGGGCGAGGGCAAGGTCCGCGTCGTCGCGCCGATCACCAATACCACCGGCGCCGCGGCGCAGCTGCTGCCGATCCGCATCGGCGCCGTCAGCATCCGCCGCAGCCGCATCGACTTCACCGACCAGTCGATCGAGCCGCATTTTGCCGTGACGATCGACGGTTTCAACGGCGTCATCACCGGGCTCGACAGCCGGCCGGGGCGGCAGGCGCGCTTCGACCTCAGGGGCTTTGTCGGCGATCGCTTCGCCCCGGCGAGCCTGACGGGCCGCGCCAATCCCTTCGCCTATGACCGCGATACCGATCTGACGGCGCGCTTCGCCAATATCGAGCTGCCGCTGCTCAACCCCTATTCGGGGCGCTACGCCGGCTATGCCATCGCGCGCGGCAAGCTGACGACGACGCTGCACTGGAAGATCGTCAATCGCGGCCTCGATGCCCAGCACCGCATCGTCATCGACCAGCTGCAATGGGGCGCGGCGACGGGCAGCAAGGACAAGGTGCCGCTGCCGGTGCGGCTGGCGTCGTCGCTGCTGAAGGACCGCAACGGGGTGATCACGCTCGACCTGCCGGTCAAGGGCACGCTCGACAATCCGAAGTTCCGCATCTGGCCGATCGTCTGGAAGATCGTTGGCAATGTCATCGGCAAGATCGCGCTGGCGCCGTTCAAGCTGCTGGGATCGCTGTTCGGCGGCGGTGGTCCGCGGCCCGAGGTGGTGACCTTCGCCCCCGGCAGCGCGGCGGTGGCGCCCGAATCGGGGGCGGCGCTGGCCAAGATCGCCAAGGCACTCGCCGAGCGCCCCGAAGTCCGCCTCGACATTCCGGCGGGGCCGGCGGGGCGCGAGGACGCCGCGGTGATGACCCGCGCCGCGCTCGAGGCGGCGGTGCTGGCGGCGCGCGGCGGCAAGAAGGCGGCCGACTATGCCGGGCTGGCCGCCGACACCCGGCGCGACCGACTGCGGACGCTCTACAAGGCGCGCTTTGGTGCGGCGCCGAAGATCCCCGGCGACCTGCCCGGCGACAAGACCGCGGCGCAGACCGCCTGGCTCGAGACGGCGCTGCTGCCGAAGTTCGAGCCGACGGCGGCGGCGCTGGAGGCGCTGGGCACCGCGCGCGCCGAGGCGGTCAAGACGGCGCTGCTCGCCGATGGCGCGCTGGCGGCGGAACGGGTGTTCGTGAATACGGCGCTGGCCGTGGCGGCGAGCGACAAGGGCATCGAAATGACCTTGCAGATCCGCCCCTGAGGCGCGCCAGCCGGGCTTGTTGGCGCGGCCGGGCGGGGTTACCCCTTGGGCATGCGCATCGTCTCCCTGCTGCTCCTTTCCGCCTGCCTCGGGGGTCCGGCTTTCGCCCAGATCGCCGCCGCCGCCGCCCCGCCCGACCCCGAGACGGCGCGCTGGCAGCGCCATGCCGCGGCAGTAACGATCACCCGCGACGATTTCGGTATCGCCCATGTCGATGGCCGTAGCGACGCCGATGCGGTGTTCGGCATGATCTATGCCCAGGCCGAGGACGACTTCGCGCGGATCGAAACCAACTATCTGAAATCCTTGGGCCGCCGCGCCGAAGCCGATGGCGAGGCGGCGCTGTTCGAGGATCTGCGCATGCGGCTGTGGATCGATCCCGAGGATCTGCAGGCGCGCTACCTGCGGGCGCCCGACTGGCTGCAGGCGATCTGCCAGGGCTGGGCCGACGGCCTCAACTTCTACATCGCCAAAAACCCCGGAAAACCGAGGGTCTTGAAGCACTTCGAACCCTGGATGGCGCTGGCCTTCAGCGAAGGCAGCATCGGCGCCGATTATGAGGGGGTGTCCGTCGCCGGTGTCGCGGCATTCTATGGCAAGATCCCCGTCGTCGCCGCCGCCGAGCCCGATCGCCTCGCCGAACCCGCCGGCTCGAACGGCTTCGCCATCGCGCCGTCGAAAAGCGCCAGCGGCCATGCGCTGCTGTTGATCAACCCCCATACCAGCTTCTATTTCCGCTCCGAGGCGCAGGTGCGCTCGGCGCAAGGCCTAGATGTCTATGGCGCGACGACCTGGGGGCAGTTCTTCGTCTATCAGGGCTTCAACCGCCACCTGGGGTGGATGCACACGACGAGCGGCGTCGATTCGGTCGATGAATTCCGCCTCGACGTGCGCTCGGAAGGCGACGGCACCTTTTCATGGCGCGACGGTCGCGACTGGCGGCCCTTCGACAACCGCGCCGTCACCCTCGCCTACCGCCGACCCGACGGCACGATGGCGACACGCACTTTCACCACCTGGACGACGCCGATGGGGCCGATCACCCGCGGCGAGGGCAATCGCTGGATCGCGACGGCGCTGATGTTCAAGCCCGTCGAGGCGCTGCAGCAGAGCTGGCTGCGGACCAAGGCCGCCGACCTCGGCAGCTATCTCCAGGTCGCCAAACTGCGCGCCAATTCGTCGAACAACACGCTGATCGCCACCGATCAGGGGCGCATCGCGCTGCTGGTGCCGCAATTCGTGCCGCGCCGCGATCCGCGCTTCGACTATCGCAAGCCCGTCGACGGCTCCGATCCGGCGACGCGCTGGCAGGGCGAGCATGACATCGACGAGCTGCCGCAGGTCATCGACCCGAAGAACGGCTGGGTGATGAACGTCAACAACCGCCCCTGGGTGTCGGCAGGCGCCGACAGCCCCAAGGCCGAGCTGTTTCCCGCCTATCTCGACCAAGCCGGCGAAAATGCCCGCGAGGATCATGCCATCGCGGTGCTGACCGAAGCGACGGGCTTTACCCGCGATTCGCTGCTTGAAGCCGCCTATGATTCGCGGCTGACGGCGTTCGCGCAGTTGGTGCCCGGGCTGGTCGCCGCCTTCGATCGCCTTGGTCCCGCCGATCCCCTCCGCGCCCGGCTGGCGGCGCCGGTGGCGCTGCTACGCGGCTGGGACTTCCGCGTCGGCGAAGCCTCCGTGCCGGCGAGCGTGGCGATTTTCTGGGGCGAAGCACTGGCGGCGAAGTTCAAGGCCGCGGCGCGCGAAGACCGCGATTACCTCATCGACTATCTCGACAAGACGCCGACCGACGCCGACCGGCTTGCGGCGCTCGATGGCGCGATCGGCCGCCTGACCGCCGATTTCGGCCGCTGGCAGACCCCCTGGGGCGAGATCAACCGTCTTCAGCGCCCGGCACCCGGCGCCGCCTTCGACGACAAGGCGCCGAGCCTGCCGATCGGCCTAGCCTCGGCGAATTGGGGCGCGCTGGCGAGCTTCGGCGCGGCGCCCGGGCCGGCGACGAAACGCTGGTACGGCGGCTATGGCAACAGCTTCGTCGCGGTGGTCGAATTCGGCCCGCAGGTCAGCGCCCGGGCGATTTCGGTCGGCGGCCAGAGCGGCGACCCCGCCAGCCCGCATTATTTCGACCAGGCGGAGCGCTATCGCGGCCATGATTTCCGCAGCGTGCTGCTGTCGGCCGACGACCTCAAGGGGCATGTCGCTCGCGTTTATCGGCCGGGGGAATAGCGGGGGAAAGGCGAAGGCGCGCCGACCTCAGCCTCCCTCCCCCTTGTGGGGAGGGAGAAGTAGGTCCCGCCCTCCCTTCGGTCGCCGCTATTTCGCCGGCGCCAGCATCTTCGGCCGCGTCGCGCCATCGGCGACGCTTTCGACGAGCTTCTCAAAGAAGCGGTTGAAATCGCGTGCCGCCTTGAAGTCGATCGGCTGCTTGGGGTCGTCCTGGGGGCGGTGGTAGAAGCGGATCGCCCAGTCGCGATAGATGCGCTCCTCCGGGCTGCGTGGATCATAGGCGAAGACGAAGCTCGTTGCCGGCACCCCGGCTTCGAGGAAGGGCCAGTGATCGGTGCGCTGGTTGAGGTTGCGCTCGGGCTCGCGGTCGGGGCGGATGGCGATCTTCATCGCCCGGGCGACCTCGGTGGCGGTGGCGCCAAGCGTCGACGTGGTGAGGCCGTGCATGGTCAGCGCCCGCAGCGGGAAGATCGGCCGCAGCTGGTCGAGATTGATGACCGCGGCGAGGTCGGCGAGCGGCACAGTCGGCTGACGCACGAACCAGCGCGCCCCGAGCAGGCCCTTTTCCTCGCCGGTGAAGGCGGCGAAGACCAAGGGCCGGCGATAGCCCCGCCCGCCGCGGCGCTCGGCGAGGCGAACCAGCGTCGCAACATAGGCGGCGTTGTCGTAGGTGCCATTGTAGATGGCGTCGCCCTTGACCGGCTCGCCGGTGCCATAGCCGTCGATGTGCGCCGACAGCAGTACCGCCTGTTTCGCCAGCGCCGGATCGGTGCCGGGCAGGCGCGCCAGCACCGAATCGCTGGTGTAGGTGCGCTCGCTCAGCGCCAGCGTGGCGCGGAAGCGGCCCGGCAGGTCGAAGCTGTCGAGCGGCCGCTGGAACCCGCCATCGGTGATCAGCGCCGCCGGCAGCCGGCCGGTGCCGGCCATCATTGCCGGCAGCGCGTCGGCGTTGAGGCTGAACTGCGGCAGCGCCCGGGGCTCGGCGGCGGCGGCGAAGCTGACGCTGCGGGCATAGGCGACCGGCCAGCGCGGCGGTTCGAGGCTGAAACCCGGATCGGCGATGGTGATCAGCGCCACCGCGCCGGCGGCGGTGACATTGGCCAAGCGCTCGCCGGCAAGCGGCGCTCCCGG
Source organism: alpha proteobacterium AAP81b (assembly GCA_001295935.1). Lineage (GTDB taxonomy): Bacteria > Pseudomonadota > Alphaproteobacteria > Sphingomonadales > Sphingomonadaceae > Sandarakinorhabdus. The sequence continues at coordinate 13,795 of LJHX01000181.1, read as the reverse complement.
CCGGCGGTTGCCGAAGCAGACCGCCACCTTGCCGGCAAGGCCCGCAACTTCGGCCTTGCCGCAATAGCCGGCGAAGCGCAGCGGCGCGTCGATCGCCGGCAGGCCGCGCGCCGCGGTCGGCGCGATATCGTGGAGGAACTTCAGCGGTGTCGCGCTGCCGTCCGGGGCGACGATAGTGATCGTAGTTCCCGCCGCCTCGATCTTGACCTCCTTCAGCGCCAGCGTCTGGATCCAGCCGCCATTGTCCCCCGCCGGTTGCAGCTTCGCTGCCTGGAAGCGCGCGACGACCAGCGCGACGGCGCGGGCGTGTTCGGGCGAGCCGGTGTCGCGCCCGGCCATGCTGTCGTCAGAGAGCTGCGTCGTCAGCGCCCACCAGGCCTTGGTGTCGGAATCGGGGCCGGCGAGTGCCGGGGTGGCGAGCAGCAGGGCGGCGGCGGCAAGGCGGAGCTTCATGCTGCCATCAGACACGGCTGGGGAGGTCGCGGCAAGCTGCGCGCGAAGTGCCGGCGCCTGTGTCGTCATTCAGGAGACGGGCCCCGGCGTTCGCGGGGGTGACGGTCTGGTAGGGGGCGCTGTTGCACCGTCGCGGGTCAGTCCTCGCCGAACTTGTCGCGCACCAGCCCGGTCAGCTTGGCGACCGCCGCCTCGGCCTCGGGGCCGGTGGCGGCGATGGTGATCGTCTCGCCGATGCCGGCGGCGAGCAGCATCAGCTCCATGATGTCGGTGCCGGCAACGCTGTTGCCATCATGGGCGACGGTCACGTCGGCATCGAAGGTCATCGCCAGATTTACGAATTTGGCGCTCGCCCGGGCGTGCAGCCCGCGCTTGTTGGTGATCTCGACATCGATCGGCCCCGCGGTGATCGGCCCGCTCAAGCCGCCTCCCCCAGCATCTTCGAGGCGACGGCGATATATTTGCGCCCGGCCTCCTGCGCGGCATCGACCGCGGCGGCGAGCGGTGCGGTCTTGCGGACGCTCGCCAGCTTGATCAGCATCGGCAGGTTGACGCCGGCGATGACCTCGACCCCCGGCCCGAGCAGCGAAATGGCGAGATTGGAGGGGGTGCCGCCGAACATGTCGGTCAGCACGATGACGCCGGCACCCGAATCGCAGCGCGCCAGCGCGGCGGCGATATCGCTGCGGCGCAGTTCCATGTCGTCGTCGGCGGCGATGCAGATCGCCTCGAACTGCGCCTGCGCCCCGACGACATGTTCGGCGGCGGCGCGGAATTCGGCGGCGAGCGCGCCATGGGTGACGAGGACGAGTCCGATCATGCGCAGCCCGCGATCATTGCGCCGCCTGCTGGCCTGTCGGCGGGGGCGATGTCAATGGGGCAGCCCCGCTCGCAGCGAGGTCGCGATGCTGAAGCAGCGGCGAGTGGCCGGCGGCGGCCAGCCGCGCGGCGAGGTCGCGCGCCACGACGACGCTGCGGTGGCGGCCGCCGGTGCAGCCGATGGCGATGGTCAGATAGGCCTTGCCCTCGCGACCATAGGCCGGGATCAGCGTCAGCAGCAGGTCGGCGATACGGTCGACCGCCGGGGCATAATCGGGGTCGGCGGTAACATGCGCGGCGACGGCGGCGTCCTCGCCGGTCAGCGGGCGCAGCGCCAGGTCCCAGTGCGGATTGGCGAGGAAACGCATGTCGAACACCAGATCGGCATTGCGCGGCAGGCCTTGCGCGAAACCGAAGGACTGGAGCGCGATGGTCAGCCCGGCGCCGCCGTCGCGGCCGAGGCGCTCGGCGATGCGCCGGCGCAGATCGGTGACGCCGAGATCGGTGGTGTCGAGGACGAGATCGGCGGCGCGCTTCAGCGCGGCGGTCAGCGCGCGTTCGTCGGCGACGCCGTCGGCGGCGGGGCGGTCGAGGGCGAGCGGGTGGCGGCGGCGGGTTTCGGAGAAGCGCCGTACCAGCTCGTCGTCGCTGCATTCGAGATAGACGAGGCGGATGTCGACGCCGCCGGCCTTGAGCGCCGCCAGCCGGGCGGCGAGCGCGCCAGCGTCGAAGTCGCGCGTGCGGCTGTCGATGCCGATGGCGAGCGCACGGTCGCCGGCGCCGGTCGCCGCGTCGAGCAGCCCCAGCGGCAGATTGTCGATCGCTTCGAAATCGAGGTCCTCGAGGGCCTTGAGCACGGTCGACTTGCCGGCGCCCGACATGCCGGTGACAATGAGCAGAGGCGATGCGGCAACCACCGGTGCGTCATGGCGCGGCGCTGGGCCCAAGTCCATCACGGCTCATCCCGCCGGTAATTCGACCGTGAAGACCGCGCCGCCGCCGGGCCGCTCGCCGACGTCGATGCTGCCGCCATGCGCCTCGACGATCGCCGCGGCGATGGCGAGGCCGAGCCCCGAATGGCGGCCGAAATCCTCGGCTTCGGGGCGCTGCGAATAGAAGCGCTTGAAAACATCGCCGCGATTCTCCGGCGGCACCCCCGGCCCCTGGTCGGCAACCCGGACGAACACCCGCCCCGGCGCCGTGTCGGTCGATACCAGCACCTGGCCGGGACTCGGCGAAAAGCTGACGGCATTGTCGATCAGGTTGCGCAGCACCTGTGCCAGCCGGGCGGCATCGCCTTGCACCGGCGCGGCGCCGGCTTCGGGCGCCGAATAGTCGAGTCGCAGCCCGGCGGGCAGGCCGGAGGTGCGATAGGCGGCGACCAGCCCCGCCGCCAGCTGGCCGATGTCAAGGCGCGAAAAGCCGGTACGCGACAGTTCGGCGTCGAGGCGACTGGCGTCGGAAATGTCGGTGATCAGCCGGTCGATGCGCGCGACATCGTCGCGGATCACCGCCAGCAGGCGATCGCGCAGCGCGGGTTGCTTGACCGTTTCGAGGGTATCGACGGCGCTGCGCAGCGAGGCGAGCGGGTTCTTCAGCTCATGCGCGACATCGGCGGCAAAGGCCTCGGTCGCGTCGATGCGGTGGCGAAGCGCGATCGACATGTCGGAAATGGCGCGGGCCAGCGCGCCGATCTCGTCGCGGCGATCGGGCAGGCGCGGCACGACGACTTCGCGGCTGCGGCCGAGGCGAACGCGGTGCGCCGCCACCGCCAGCATGCGCAGCGGGCGAACGATGGTCTGTGCCAGATAGAACGACAGGAACAGCGTGATGGCGATGACGCCAACCAGCAGCCAGAAGGACGTCAGCCGCTCGGCGCGCAGGATGCGGGTCACATCGGCGGCATTGTCGGTCAGGTGGATGGTGGCGCCGCCCGACAGCGGTGCCGCCGCGGCGACGATGAAATCGCCGTCGAGCGAGCGTCGCAACGCCGTCGCCGCACCGCGGCGCGCGTGCGCCGCGGTGACTTCGGGCCATTGCGACGCGGTATCGGCGGCGGCTTCGCGATACAGCGCCAGCGCCCGAAACGACGTCAGCGTCTCGATCGAGCGATCGATGAAGCGCGCCGAGCGCCGCCGCCAGCCGTCGACCGCGGGGTCGGCGACCTGGAAGCGGTGCACCGTCGGGCTGCCCCAATTGTCGGCGAGCAGCCGGCCGTCGGCCGCATAGAGCCGCAGCCGGGCGCCGCGCGAGAAGCTCTTGGTGGCGATGGCGGCGCCGCGCGCCCGCCACGGCAGGTCCTCGGTGAAGCCGGCGATGGTCGCGGCCTCCATGGCGAGGCCGGTGGTCCGCTCCTCGAGCAGCCGGGCGCGCACCGTGTCGAGGTAAAGCAACATGATGGCGAGGACGAGGACGGCGACGATGTTGACCGCGAAGATCCGCGCGCGCAGCGAGCCGAAGCCCAGCCCGCGCCGCCACTCCTGCGCCGCCAGGGCGACGGCGAGCGGCGCGCTATTCCTCGTTGAATCGGTAGCCGACGCCATAAAGCGTCTCGATCGCCTTGAACTCATGGTCGACGACGCGGAATTTCTTGCGCAGGCGCTTGATGTGGCTGTCGATGGTGCGATCGTCGACATAGACGTCATGACTGTAGGCGGCGTCCATCAACTGGTTGCGCGACTTGACGATTCCGGCGCGGGCGGCGAGGGTTTCGAGGATCAGGAATTCGGTGACGGTCAGCGCGACATCGCCGCGGCGGCCGTCGCCGGCATCCCAGAAGACGCGGTGGCGCGCCGGGTCCATGGTCAGCCGGCCGCGGACGATCGGCTCGGCGGCGGGCGTATCGGCGTCGTCGCCGGTCGCCGGCGGCGCGCGGCGGTTGGCGGCGCGGCGCAGCACGGCGCGGATGCGCTCGATGAGCAGGCGCTGGCTGAACGGCTTGCCGATATAATCGTCAGCGCCCATGGCGAGCCCCAGCGCCTCGTCGATCTCGGTATCCTTCGAGGTCAGGAAGATCACCGGCACATCGGATTTGTCGCGCAGACGGCGCAGCACTTCCATGCCGTCCATGCGCGGCATCTTGATGTCGAGGACGACGAGATCGGGGGTGTTTTCGGTAAGCGCCTTCAGCGCCGTGTCGCCATCCGAATAGAGCCGCACGGTGAAGCCTTCGCCCTGCAGGGCGATCGACACCGACGTCAGGATGTTGCGATCGTCGTCGACGAGCGCGATTACCGGGGCAGGCACCGGCGCGGCGGAAGAGGCGGCCTCGCTCATGGCGCAGGCTTGTCGCGCCTCCGACTCGGCTTGGCAAGCCGGCAACGCCTGGCAGTCGTGACGGCCGCTTAACACACTGGCTTTTGACGAACGCCGGTGCGGCGGTTATGCGCCTTGGCAAAAGGGCGCGACGGCGCTGCTTGCCTTTCGGGGCGGCAGGCTCCCCGAGCCTGGGCAGCGGCCATCGGGTCGCGCGAAAACGGGAAGGATCGGCACGTGACGGACGGCGCTTCGCATATGGTTCCAAAGAGCAGGGTCGGGCTCGACGCCCAGGGTTGGGCGACGCCGGCCAAACAGCATTGGAACCTCGGCACCGCGCCGCTGATCGAGCTCGCCGTCGCCCGCCACGAGGGGCTGTTGTCGAAACACGGCGCCTTCGTCGTCGAGACCGGCAAGCACACCGGGCGCTCCGCCAATGACAAGTTCATCGTCCGCGATGCCGCCACCGACGGCAGCATCTGGTGGGACAAGAACAAGTCGATCACGCCCGACCAGTTCGCCGCGATCAAGGCCGATTTCCAGGCGGCCCTCGCCGCCAAGGAGACGGTCTTCGTCCAGGATCTGTTCGGCGGTTCGCAGCCCGAACACCGCGTCAACGTCCGCGTCATCACCGAGCTCGCCTGGCATTCGCTGTTCATCCGCACGCTGCTGGTGCGCCCTGACCTCGCCGCGCTCGCCGATTTCGTTCCCGAATATACGATCGTCGACCTGCCGAGCTTCCGCGCCGATCCCGCGCGCCATGGCTGCCGCTCGGAAACCATCGTCGCGGTCGATTTCGAGGGCAAGACCATCCTCATCGGCGGCACCGCCTATGCCGGCGAGATGAAGAAGTCGGTGTTCTCGATCCTGAATTACCTGCTGCCGCTGAAGGGCGTCATGCCGATGCACTGCTCGGCCAATATCGGGCCGCATGGCGACACCGCGGTGTTCTTCGGGCTTTCCGGCACCGGCAAGACGACGCTCAGCGCCGATGCCTCGCGCACCTTGATCGGCGACGACGAACATGGCTGGTCGGACACCGCGGTCTTTAACTTCGAAGGCGGCTGCTATGCCAAGATGATCCGCCTCAGCGCCGAGGCTGAACCCGAAATCTATGCGACGACGCAGCGTTTCGGCACGGTGCTGGAGAACGTCGTCATCGATCCCATCACCCGCGAGATCGATCTCGACGACAATGCCCTCGCCGAGAACAGCCGTGGCAGCTATCCGATCGACTTCATCCCCAATGCCAGCGCCGATAACCTCGGCCCCGTGCCCAAGAACATCATCATGCTGACGGCGGACGCCTTCGGCATCCTGCCGCCGATCAGCAAGCTGACCCCCGACCAGGCGATGTATCACTTCCTGTCGGGCTATACGGCGCGCGTCGCCGGCACCGAAATCGGCGTCACCGAGCCCGACGCGACCTTCTCGACCTGCTTCGGCGCGCCGTTCATGCCGCGCCACCCGTCGGTCTATGGCAATCTCTTGAAGGAACGCATCGCCAGGGGCGGCGTCGATGTCTGGCTAGTCAACACCGGCTGGACCGGTGGCGGCGCCGGCACCGGCGGTACCGGCAGCCGCATGCCGATCAAGGTAACGCGCGCGCTTCTCAATGCCGCGCTCGACGGCAGCCTGAAGACCGCCGAGTTCCGCACCGACGAAAATTTTGGCTTCGCCGTTCCGGTGTCGGTGCCCGGGATCGATTCGAAGATCCTCAATCCGCGCCAGACTTGGGCCGACGGGGCTGCCTATGATGCCAAGGCCAAGGCGCTCGTCGGCATGTTCATCGCCAATTTCGCCCAGTTTGCCGATCACGTCGATGCCGGCGTCATGGAAAGCGCCCCCAAGGCGGCATAAATTGCCGACACCGCGCGGCGGCTGTTGTTCGGCGTCGGGAGACGCGCGGCAACGTCGTCGTGTAACTTTCGTTTACCGAAAGCACCGCCGCCCGAATAATGCTGCGCAAAATCACGCTGTGGTGGTCGTTACGGATTGCCGTGAACGTCATCCTAGAGTATCGTCCAGCTTGACGCGCCAACGCCGGCCGCCGCGAGACCGTCACGACCGGGTGTGGCGGAACGCCTTGCGCGAAGAGCCGACGAGCCAAAGCGTCATTTGGGAGGGATCATGGCCATGACGGCCGAATTGGGCGCCGATTTCGACATGGCGCGCGACCTCGCCGCGGTGTCGATCCGCAGCCTGGACGATGTCCGCGCCGCCGCCGAAGCCCTTCGCGACATTGCGTTGCGCCTCGGCAATCTGAAAGTCGCCGTCGTCGACAACATTGCCTCCAAACAGCCGATGGTCGATGCCGAGGGCAATGTGCTCGCCGCCGATGTCTATGGCTGGACCGGCGACGACGAGCGCTGGTGGGCCGATACCCGCCTCGCCCTGTCGTCGCCGCTGCCGCGTGCCTGCCGCTATGAATCGGAACCCTTCTGGGTCAACGCCCAGGGCTTCCGCACCCGCCAGCACAACCGCTACCTCGACCAGATCGGCCTCGAGAATTTCGAAAAGCGCGCGCTGACCCGCGGCGCCGTCGTCATCCCCATCCACCTGCCCTTCGGTCAGATCGGCGTCGCCACCTACAACCGCATGGACCGCGGCGACGATTTGTCGGCCGAGTATGAAGCCTATGCCGATTATTTCGGGCTGCTCACCCACCGCTTCATCGCCGGCTATGTGAAGACGCATCGCACCCGCCAATGGCTGCCCGGCGATTGCCAGCTGACCAAGCGCGAGGTCGAGTGCCTGCGCTGGGCGTCGATCGGCAAGACCGACAAGGAAATCAGCCTGATTCTCGCGCGCAGCCATGCGACGGTGCGCTTCCACATCCAGAACGCCGGCGAGAAGCTCGACGCCGTCAACCGCAGCCAGACGATCTTCAAGGCAGCGCAGCTGGGCTATCTTGGGGCGGCGGCCTGAGACCGCGAGTGCGGCGCCAGCGTTCAGCGCCCGGCAAGTCGCCCCGGTTCAGAAAGCCCGCATGATCAAGCTCGCGCTTCCCGTCGCCCTTTTGCTCGCCGCCCCGGCGCTTGCCGCGCCGCTCGACGATGTCGCCGCCTCGCTGAAAGCAACGACCAGCCTGTCGGCCGATTTCGTCCAGACCGATCCCACCGGCGCCGTCGAGAACGGCAAGCTGCTGCTCGCCCGCCCCGGCCGCGTGCGCTTCAGCTATGACAAGGCGCCCAAGTTGATCGTCGCCGACGGCAAGAAGCTGACCTTCGTCGACTATAAGGTCCGCCAGGTCTCGCAATGGCCGGTCAAGACGACGCCGCTCGGCATCCTGCTGGCGACGGCGCCCGATCTCGCCTCGGTCGCCAAGGTCATCGAAGTCACCGACCGCTCGCTGCTGATCGAGGCGGCCGATCCCAAGCGCCCTGAGTTCGGCTCGCTCAAGATCGGATTTCGCAAGGATGCTTCGGCGCCGGGCGGCCTGGCGCTCGCCGGCTGGACGGCGCGCGACGCCCAAGGCGGGGTGAGCGTCGTGCAGCTGTCGAACGTCCGCTACAACGCCGATCTGTCCAAGGCGGATTTCGGCTTTCGCGATCCGCGGCGGAGTGCGGTGACGCGGCCCTGAGCGGGGCTGGCGTAGCGAGCCAGACTGTTTCTGTCTCCGCCCATGCCGAGCGAAGTTGAGGCACGCTCCGAAACGGCGGATGTGCCTCGACTACGCTCGGCATGAGCGATTTTGGGCCAGGTTCCACCAAAGCAGCGGCGCGTGCGACGCTTACTTCGCCCGCGCCTCCAACCACGCCGCCGCCTGCTGCACCGTTCGCTTGTCGGTGTCGCGATCGACCTGCCAATTGGCCTCGCGCATCGCCTCGACGGGGATCTTGCCGGCAAGCCCCGCCAGCCGCGCCTTCAACTCCGGCCGGCGCGGGCCGATCAGCAGCACGGCGTCATAGGCCGGCAGCGCGCCGCGCGGATCGGCGAGCAGCTTCAGGTCGTCAGCGGCGATCCGGCCATCTGAGGAGAAGGCGGTGATGACATCGGCCTCGCCGCTCTGCAGCGCGCGGACCATCAAGGTCGGCGTGTAGGACGTCAGCCGCGCGAACTTCAGGCCATAACCTGCTTGCAATGCCCGCCATTCGAGGCGCGACTGGAATTCGGTGTCGGTCGCCATGCGCAGCCGCGGCGCCGCGGTGGCGAGGTCGGCGAGGGTTTCGATGCCGAGGCGGTCGGCGTCGGCGCGCTTCATCGCCAGCGCATAGGCATTCTCGAAGCCCAGCGACGCGGCGATCTCCACCTTGTGGCGCTTCGGCAGTTCGGCGGTGAGCGTCGCCAACATGACGCCGCGCGGCGCCGGCATCTTGTTGCCCAGCGCGCTGTCCCACAGCGTCCCGGTGTAATCGACATAGATATCGATATCGCCCGCGGCGAGCGCCCGGAAGGCGATCACCGAGCCCAGCCCCGAGCGGATCGTCACCGGCACGCCCTGCGCCCGCAGACGCGCCGCGATCAGCTCGGCGAGGATATATTGTTCGGAAAAGGACTTGGCGCCGATGACGACGGGGCGCTCGCCTTCGGCGACGGGCGCGCGCTTGCTCCAATACCAGCCGGTGACGCCGACGACGAGGACGACCAGCAGCCCCAGCCCCAGCAGGCATTTGCCCCAGGCGCGTTCGCCCAGCCCGGTTTCGATGCGCCACAGCGCCATGTCGACGATGATGGCGAGGAAGGCGGCGGCAAGGCAGCCGGTGACGACAAGCGACCAGTCCTCGATCTGCAAGCCGGCAAAGATCAGGTCGCCCAAACTCTTCTGGCCGACGGTGGTGGCAAGCGTCGCGGCGCCGATCGTCCAGACCGCGGCGACCCGCAGGCCTCCCATGACGATCGGCGCCGCCAGCGGCAGCTCGACCTGGATCAATCGCTGGCGCCGCGTCATCCCGATGCCATCGGCGGCGTCCAAGGTTTCGGGGGGCACCGAAGCCAGCCCGTCGACGCCGCCGCGCAGCAGCGGCAGCAGCGCGTAAAGCGCCAGCGCCAGCAGCGACGGCAGCAGCCCGAGCGCCGGAATGCCGAAGCCGGCGACACGCTGGGTCACTTCGCCGATCACCAGCAGTAGCGGATAGAAAAGCGCCAGCAGCGCCAGCGCCGGCACCGTCTGGATGACCGCGGCGCCGGCGAGCACCCAGCCGCGCAGCGCCGGCCGCGCGACGAGCAGCATGACGAGCGGCACGGCAACGACGATGGCCAGCGCAATCGCCGCGGCCGAGACGCCGAGATGCGCCGCCAGCCGGTCGGGCAGCATGTCGATGGCGCGCAGCCAGCGCTCGCCGATTTCGGGCGCGAAGGGATTCAGCGCACCAACTCCGGATGGCGCAGCGCCGCCAGCTTGTCGGCCTGGTCGAGCGGCGCGGCGATCAGCGCCACGACGGCGGGGTGAGTGCTGGCGACGAGGCTCGCCGGGGTGCCATCGGCGACGATGCGGCCGGCGTCGCAGACGATGACGCGCTGCACCCGCGTCAGCGCGTCGGCGAGATCATGGGTGACCATCAGCGTCGTCAGATGCGCAAGGTCGTGGAGCTCGCTGATCTTGTCGGCGAGGCTGACGCGGGTCTCGGGATCGAGCGCGCCGAAAGGCTCGTCGAGCAGCAGCAGCCGCGGTTCGGCGGCCAGCGCGCGGGCGAGGCCGACGCGGCTGGCCTGGCCGCCCGAGAGCTGGCGCGGGAAGCGATCGCCGAAATCGCGCGGCAGCTCGACGAGATCGAGAAGCTCGGCGACACGCGCGGCGCGGCGGCGGGGGGCGTGACGCAGCAGCCAGGGCACCGCGGCGATGTTCTCGGCAACCGTCCAGTGCGGAAACAGCCCGACGCCCTGGCTGGCATAGCCGATGCCGCGGCGCAGTTCGGGCGGATCGGCATCGGCGACATCCTCGCCGAAAACGCGTACCCGGCCGGCGTCGGCGCGGACCATGCGGTTGACGAGGCGCAGCAGCGTCGTCTTGCCGGCACCCGACGCGCCGGTGAGCGCGACGAAGCTGCCCTGCGCGATTTTCAGGGTGACGCGATCGACGATGGCATTGCCGGCGCGGCGCACCGTCACATCGTCATAAGCGATGGCGTCAGGGGCGATTGCCGGCGCGGTCATTACGGCGACCTTGGCGGCGGGATGGCGGCGCGGCAAGCTTAATGACGGTTGGCGGCGGCGCGGCTTTCGCGCTAACGCATCACCCCGTGCCGAAACTCGCCCTGATCATCGCCGCGCCGCTGGCCTTCGCCGCCGGTGCCGCCGCCGCCTTTGGCTTCGAGCCCGCGAATTTCTGGCTGCTGACCGTTCTCGGCCTCGCCGGCCTCGCGGCGTTGATCGATCTTGTCGGCAGCCGCTGGCGCGCCGCGCTGATCGGCTGGCTGTGGGGCGTCGGGCATTTCGCCTTCGGGCTGACCTGGATCGCCAAGGCCTTCACCTACCAAGCGAAAATGCCGGCAGCGCTCGGCTGGGCGGCGGTCGGCACGCTGTCGCTGTATCTCGCGCTGTTCGTCGCGCTGGCGACGGGCGCCGCGGCGTTCGTCCGCGCCGGGCCCGGCCGGGCGCTGGTGCTGGCGGCGGCGATGATGGCCGGCGAGGCTCTGCGCGGCATCGTCTTCACCGGCTTTCCGTGGAATCCGCTCGGCGCCGCCTGGCTGCCGGCCGCCGGCATGGCGCAGCTCGCCGGCGTCATCGGCGCGATCGGCATCGGCGGGCTGATGGTGCTCGCCGGCGCGGCGCTGTGGCAGATGGTGGCGCCGGGGCAGCGGCTGGTCGATCGCGGGCTCGGGCTGGCACTTGCGGCGGTCGTTGCCGGCAGCGCGATGATCGGCGACGGCTTCAACCGCGAAACCTATTACCCCGACAATTTCAACGTCTTCGTCGTCCAGGCAAATATCGGTGAGGACGAGCGCTACGGTCGCGACGCCGAAAATCTCAACGTCTATCTGGCGCTGACGCGCTCGGCGCTCGCCAACCGCGAGACCGTGGCGGCGACGGCCGAGGCGGCGGCGCCCGATGCCGAGGCAGCGCCGGCGGTGCTGCCACCGACGACCAGTGGCGCCGGGGTAACGCCACTGCCGGGCGGCGAAGGCGCGGCGACGGGCCCTGGCGGCGCCGCCGGCTTCGTGCCGGCTGCGGGTGCACGCGGTGCGATTGTCGTCTGGCCGGAGGGCGCCGTGCAGGCGCCGGTCGAGAACGACCCGGCGCTGCGCGCGGCGCTGGCGGCGGCGCTCGGCCCCAATGATCTGCTGATGTTCGGCGGCACCGGGCTGGTGCGCAATGGCCGTGGCCAGGTGATCGCTTATGCCAACACGCTTTTCGTCCTCGATGCCAAGGCAAAGCTGCGCGGCCGCTATGACAAGGCGCATCTCGTGCCCTATGGCGAGTATCTGCCGGCGCGGCCCCTGATGACAAGTCTCGGGCTGTCGCGGCTGGTGCCCGGCGACTATGATTTCGCCGCTGGTCCCGGGCCGCGTACCCTGGCGTTGCCGGGCTTTTCGCCGGCGGGGCCACAGATCTGCTACGAAATCATTTTCCCGGGCGCCGTTACCGAGCCCGGCAAACGCCCGGCGTGGATCGTCGCCATTTCGAACGACGCCTGGTTCGGCGCCTCCGGCCCGCCGCAGCATCTGGCGCAGGCGCGGCTGCGGGCGATCGAGGAAGGCCTGCCGGTGGTGCGCGCGACGCCGACGGGGATCAGCGCCATCCTCGATGCCAATGGCCGCGACGTCGCCGTCCAGCCCGCCGGGACGCAGGGGGTAATCTCCTTTACCCTGCCGCCGCCGCTGCCACCGCCGTTCTTCGCCCGCCAGGGGCATTGGCCGCCGCTGTGGCTGGGGCTGGCGCTCGCCGGCGGCGGCCTGCTGATCGCCCGCCGCCGACCGCCCGGGAAGATATAAAGCAATCTTTATGCCCCTTGCGTGGCGCCGGGTCGCGGCCTAGACGCGAGCGCGCAAGCTCTCAGGGAAACGATCTCGATGCCCCGCTCCTCCTATCTCTTCACCTCGGAAAGCGTTTCGGAAGGCCATCCCGACAAGGTCGCCGACCAGATTTCGGACGCCGTCGTCGATCTGTTCCTGTCGAAGGACCCTTATGCCCGCGTCGCCTGCGAAACGCTGACGACGACCAACCGCGTCGTGCTCGCCGGCGAAGTCCGCGGGGCCGGGATGATCGACGCGCAGGGCAATTGGGAGCCCGGCGCGCAGGAAGAAATCCAGGCCGCCGTCCGCGCCACCGTCAAGCGCATCGGCTATGAGCAGGACGGTTTCCACTGGCAGAACCTCGTCTTCGAGAACCACCTCCACCCGCAGTCGCCCGACATCGCGCAAGGGGTGGACGCCAGCGGCAACAAGGACGAAGGCGCCGGCGACCAGGGCATCATGTTCGGCTATGCCACTGACGAGACGCCCGATTTGATGCCGGCGACGCTCTATTATTCGCACCGTATCCTCGAGCGCCTTGCCGCCGATCGCCACTCGGGCGCGGCGCCCTTTCTCGAACCCGACGCCAAGAGCCAGGTGACGCTGGCCTATGAGAATGAAGTGCCGGTGCGCGCCACCGCGCTCGTCGTCTCGACCCAGCACAAGCCCGATTTCTGCCTGCCCTATGACGGCGGCGGCGATGCGGCGAAATACGCGACCCTGCGCGACTATGTGATGGGCGTCTTCCGCGACGTGCTGCCCGAAGGCTTCGTCACCGACGAGACCGCCGTCCACATCAACCCGACCGGCAAGTTCGAGATCGGCGGCCCCGATGGCGACGCCGGCGTCACCGGCCGCAAGATCATCGTCGACACCTATGGCGGCGCCAGCCCGCATGGCGGCGGCGCCTTCAGCGGCAAGGATCCGACCAAGGTCGACCGCTCGGCGGCGTACATCACCCGCTATCTCGCCAAGAACATCGTCGCCGCCGGCCTCGCCCGCCGCTGCACCATCCAGCTGAGCTATGCCATCGGCGTCGCCGAGCCGCTGAGCGTCTATGTCGATCTCCACGGCACCGGCACGGTCGAGGAAGGCCGCATCGAGGCGGTGCTGCCGACGCTCGTCCGCCTGACGCCGCGCGGCATCCGCGAGCATCTCGGCCTCAACAAGCCGATCTACCAGCGCACCGCCGCCTATGGCCATTTCGGCCGCCAGCCCGACGCCGACGGCGGCTTCGGCTGGGAGAAGCTTGATCTGGTCGAGGCGCTCAAGGCGGCGCTCTAACGACCCTCCCCACCCGCGCATGCCGAGCGAAGTCGAGGCACGCTCCGACATAGGGGCTTGCCTCGACTTCGCTCGGCATGAGCGGGGGT
>LJHX01000180.1 GCA_001295935.1 alpha proteobacterium AAP81b | reverse complement strand
GGGGGAGGGATGAGGTACGGCATGCAGAGCAACTTCCGCGCCAGCCGCCATTACCCATGGAAACGCCGCCACGCCGCAGCGCCAACAAGGCAAACCACCGCCGCCTGCCGGCCAGCCGCTGCCGCAGCGCCGCGCCGCCACCCCTCGCCGCCCCTGCAACAGCCGTCTGGCACGACCCTTGCTGAGCCCCGGCCATGGACCTGCTCGATCGCCAGTTCGGCCTTCACGCCACCGCGCTGCACCTGCGCAGCCAGCGCCTCGACGTGCTCGCCGCCAACATCGCCAACGCCGCCACCCCCGGCTACAAGGCGCGCGACTTCGACATGAAGACGGCGCTGGCCAACGTTGGCACCCCGCCGGCGCTGCGCTTCCGCCAGCCGGTGCAGGCCAGTCTCGATGGCAACACCGTCGAACTCGCCACCGAACAGACGGCGTTCGCCAGGAACGCCCTCGATTACCAGGCGTCGCTCAGCTTCCTCGGCGGTCGCATCCAGACCATCATGGCCGCGCTGAAGGGCGGCGAATGAGCGACCTTTTCGCCACCACCGGCCGGGCGATGGCGGCACAACTCGTCCGCCTCAACACCATCGCGTCGAATCTCGCCAACGCCGGCGCCGTCGCCGGCACCGAGGCCGGCGCCTATCGCGCGCTCAAACCGGTGTTCGCCACCGCCGCCGACGGCGGGGTCGATGTCGCCGCAATCGCCCGCACTGGCAGCCCCGAAAAGCGCCTCGATCCCGGCCACCCGCTCGCCGACGCCCAGGGCTTCATCTGGCAGGCGGCGGTCGATCCCAACCAGGAGCTTGTCGAAATGGTCGAAACCGCCCGGCAATATGCCAATGACGTCGAAGTGCTGACCGCCGCCAAATCGCTGGCGCTCGACACGCTGCGGCTGGGCCGCTGACGATGACGAGCGTTTCCGCCCTGCCCGCCGGCATCGCCACCGCCAGCCAGCCCGGCGTCAAGCCGCACAAATCGACCCTCGACCAGTCGGACTTCCTGGCCCTGATGACCGCCCAGCTGAAGAACCAGGACCCGACCAAGCCCGTCGACAACAGCGAATATGTCGCCCAGCTGGCGCAATTCTCGACCGTCAGCGGCATCACCGAGAGCAACAAGGCGCTCGCCGCGATCGCCGCCAAGCTCGACGACCTGATCGCCGCCGTCCGGGCTCCCGCAACCACCCCGTCCGCCCCCCAGGAGAGCTGAGCCATGGCCTTTTACACCTCCATCTCGGGCCTCACCGGGGCCCAGACCGAACTGGCGACGCTCGCCAACAATATCGCCAATGTCGGCACCAATGGCTTCAAACGCAGCCGGGTGACCTTCGGCGACGTCATCGCCGCCTCGCCGCTGCAGAACCCGCAGCGCATCGTCGGCCAGGGGACGAGCGTGCGGTCGGTCGCCCAGCAGTTCCGCCAGGGACCGATCGAAAGTTCCGATTCAAGCCTCGATCTCGCCATTTCGGGCCAGGGCTTCTTCACGCTGAAATCGGGACCCGGCGACGCCAACATCAACTTTTCGCGCAACGGTGGCTTCGCCGTCGATGTCGATCGCTTCATCGTCGATCCCGCCGGGCGCAAGCTCCAGCTCTTCCCGACGACGACCGACGGCAGCGTCCAGTCGACCGACCTCGCCTCGACGATTTCCGCCCGCCTGCCGCTGACCGCCGGGCTGCCGCAGGCGACGAGCAACATCGCGCTGAGCGTCAACCTGCCATCGGACGCGACGATCATCCCGGCGTCGCCGATCTACACCGCCGTCAACCCCTATGTTTTCGACGCCGGCAACCCCGCCACCTTCAACCATTCGACGTCGACGACGGTGTTCGATTCACTCGGCAATCCGCTCGATGCCAGCATCTACTACGTCAAGACGGGCGCGCCGACCGTCCCCGATCCGACCCACCGCTGGACCGCGCATGTGCTCGTCGCGGGCCAGGAACTCAGCGTCGGCGGCACCGCCGGCATTCCGCTGGTCTTCGATACCACCGGCGTGCTGACCAGCCCCGCCACCGCTTTCGCCTTCGATCCCTTCACCCCGGCGTCGGGCGCCACCGCGCTGGCGCTGAGCATCGACCATGGCAGCGCCACCACCCAGCAATCGGGCGCCTTCAACCGCCGCAGCATCGACCAGGACGGCTTTGCCGCGGGGCAGCTGGAAAGCGTCGCCGTCGATGGCACCGGCACGCTGACGGCGAGCTTCACCAATGGCGAGGTGCAGGTGCTCGGCAAGGTCGCCCTGGCGCTGTTCGCCAACCCCCAGGGGCTGAAGCAGGTTGGCGACGCCAGCTATTCCGCCTCGCCAAGTTCGGGCGCGGCGATCATCAGCGAGGCGGGACGCGACGGCCTCGGCACCATCCAGTCGGGCAGCCTCGAACGCTCGAACGTCGACCTGACCGCCGAACTCGTCGGGCTGATCGCCGCGCAGCGCAATTTCCAGGCCAATGCCAAGGCGATGGAGACCGATACCAGCCTGCTGCAGACCATGATTAACATGCGCAGCTGATAGATGGACCGGCTGATCTACACGACGCTGACGGCGATGAACGCGCGCAGCCGCGGCCAGCTCGTCACCGCCAACAACCTTGCCAACGCCGGCACGCCGGGCTTCCGCCGCGAGCTGGTGGCGCAGGAGGGGCGCTATTTGTCGGCGGGCGGCGCCGGCGTGTCGCGCGCCCAGGCCGGCGCGCCGAGCCTCGCCAGCCCGCG
>LJHX01000018.1 GCA_001295935.1 alpha proteobacterium AAP81b | reverse complement strand
GGCCGCCAGCCGCCCCAGCCCGCGCGCCGCGCCCGCCACCAGCATAGCCCCAAGCACCGGCGCCATCGGCAGCGCCGCGATGCGTTCGCCATGCGGTGTCGGCCGGCCATCGGCATCGAGCGCGCCGATCGCCGCCAGCCGGTCGCGCGCCTCGGCGACCGCGGCGGCCGGCGGCACGTCGCGCCAGCGCAGGGCGGCGAGGTCGCTCACCCCCCAGCGCGCGCATTCGAGCACCAGCCCCGACAGGTCGGATTCGAGGATTTCCGGCGGATCGAAGCGCGGCCGGCCGGCGGTCTCGCCCGCCTCCCACAGCCTTATGGCGATCCCCGGCGCGGTGCGCCCAGCGCGCCCGGCGCGCTGGGTCACCGCCGCCTGGGAGGCGCGCTCGGTAACGAGGCGCGTCAGCCCCACCGCGCGGTCATAGCGCGGGCGGCGGGCGAGGCCGGAATCGATCACCACCCGCACGCCATCGATGGTGATCGACGTTTCGGCGATCGACGTCGCCAGCACGACCTTGCGGCACCCCGGCGGCGGCGGGCGAATGGCGGCGCGCTGGTCGGCGCCGTCGCGCGCGCCATAGAGGCGGTGGAGGTCAACATCGCCGGGCAAGCGCTCGGCGAGGCGCTCGGCGGTGCGCTCGATCTCGGCGGCGCCGGGGAGGAAGGCGAGGATCGACCCCGCCTCTTCGGCAAGCGCCGCGCGGATTGCCGACGCTACGCTGTCCTCGATCCGCACCGCGGCGTCGCGGCCGATATGGCGCATCTCGACGGGAAACATCCGCCCCTCGCTGGTGATGCTGGCAAGATCGGGGATGATCGCCTGATACGCTGCGCCGTCGAGCGTCGCCGACATCAGCAGCAGCCGCAGATCGGGGCGCAGCGCCTCGCGCGCCTCCAGGGCCAGGGCGAGCGCCAGGTCGCTGTCGAGGCTGCGTTCATGGACCTCGTCGAACAGCACCGCGGCGACCCCCGACAGCTCGGGATCGGCGACGAGCATCCGCGTGAAGATGCCCTCGGTGACGACCTCGATCCGCGTCGCCGCCGATACCCGGCTGTCCATGCGGGTGCGATAGCCGATGGTGGCGCCGACCGCTTCGCCGGCCTGTTCGGCCATCCGCTCGGCGGCGGCGCGCGCGGCGAGGCGGCGTGGCGACAGCAGGATCAGCTTGCCCCCCGCCGTCCAGCTTTCGCCGAGCAGCGCCGGCGCGACCGCGGTCGTCTTGCCGGCACCCGGCGGCGCCACCAGCGCCACCGGCGCATTGGCGGCGAGCGCGGCGCGCAATTTGGGCAGGACCGCTTCGACGGGCAGAGACATGGGCGGGCTCTAGCCGTAGAACACCGCCGGCGCCTAGCCGAGCTTGACTTTCGCCACCTGCGCATCATCATGTGCATATGGCGACCCAGCCCTCCAATGTCGAACCGCCGCGCGAGACTGCCAGCGTCCGCGCCAACATCCTGCTGACACCCTCCGAGCATCGCCGCTGGACCGACGCCGCGCGCCGCCAGGGCGTGTCCTTCGGCGAATATGTCCGCCGCAGCCTCGCCGCAGCCGAAACCGCGCCGAGCGATGCCGAACTTGCCGAGCTTCGCCAGCTTGCCGAAGCGCTGACCGGCGGCGCCGCGCGGATGCACGCGGCGATCGACAGCGCCATCGCCCAGCTCGACGCCTCGGCACGCGCCAGTGACGACGAAATCCGCGCCCGCATCGCCGCCGACCTCGCGATCGATCCCGCGATCCTCGACTTCGGCGCATGAGCGGCATTTCCGACCTGCTCGCCGCGCTGCGCCAGGCGGTGCTGATCGAACACCGCGTCACCGACCTCGCCGAGCGGCTGAAGGACCTCGACCGCCGCGAGCTCGACACCCGCGAGCGACTGATCCGCGTCGAGACGATCATCGCGACGGCGCAGGCGCGAGCGCGGCGGATCGAATGATCAGCGCAGCATCAAGCCGCCGTCGACGATCAGGCTCTGCCCGGTGATATAGCTCGCCGCCGGCGACGCCAGGAACAGGATGGCGTCGGCGACTTCGGCAGGCGTCCCCCAGCGGCGCATCGGCAGCGTCTTGAGCAGCCGCTTCTCATAGTCGGGGTCGACGCGGGCGGGGCCGGTCATCCGCGTCGCGATGAACCCCGGCGCGACCATGTTGACCCGAACGCCGTCGGCGACCCATTTGTCGCCGAGCGCGCGCGTCAGCCCGAGCAGCCCGGCCTTTGACGCGGTATAGGCCGGCGCCTCGCGGATGGCGAGGAAGCTCGCCGCGCTGCCGACATTGACGACGGCGCCGCGTGCCGCCTTCAGCGCCGGCAGCAGCGCCGTCGACAGCGCCATGACGGCGTTCAAATTGAGGTCGATGACCGCTTCGAAATTGCCCTGGTCATATTCGCCGGCGCGGCCGCCGCCGGCATTGTTGACCAGCACATCGAGGCGGTCGCCGATCGCCGCGGCGGCCGCTGCGGGTGCCGCCGGGTCGGAGAAGTCGACCTGGAGGTAGGCCACGCCGTCGAGCGGCTCGTCGTAATCGCCGAAGGCGGCGCGCGTCCCCGTCACCGTCACCGCGGCGCCGACGTCGCGGAGCGCGCGCGCCGTCGCATGGCCAATGCCCTGGCTGCCGCCGGTGACCAGTGCCGTCTTGCCTGCGGCCCAACTCATGCGCTCATCCCCCCATCGACGACGAGCGACGTCCCCGTGACATAGGCGGCGAGCGGCGACGCCAGGAACAGGATGGCGCCTGCCAGATCGTCGGGCTCACCGATGCGACGCAGCGGGACTTGCCTTTCGGTGGCGGCAAGGCGTTCGGGGTGTTCCCAGGTGATCGCCGTCATCTTGCTGCGGACGAGGCCGGGGGCGACGAGGTTCACGCGGATGCCCTCCGCCCCATAGGCCTGCGCCAGGCTGCGCGTCAGCGTCAGCAGCCCGCCCTTCGACGCCGAATAGGCCGGCTGGCCGATGACGCCGCGGAAGCTCGCCACCGAGCCGATGAAGACCACCGCGCCCTTCGCCGCCGCCAGCGCACCACGGAACTTCTCCGCCAGCTGCATCGGCCCGGTCAAATTGGTCGCCAGCACCTCGGCGAAGGTGGCGATCTCGAACTCGCGGCGCTTGTAGGCGACCTTGGCGCCGGCGACGACGAGCGCGTCGAGGCGCTCGAGCCCCGGCGCCCAGGCGGCGACCGCGGCGGCATCGCCCTGGTCGAGGCGGTGATATTCCATGCCGGTCAGGTCGCCGTCGGTGCCGGCATAGTCGGCGGCGCTGTCGCGGGTGCCGGTGACGATCACCCGCGCGCCGGCGTCGCGGAAGCCCCGCGCGGCGGCGTTGCCGATGCCGGTGCTGCCCCCTGTCACAACCACCGTCTTGCCGGTGAAATCCAGTGCCAACATGCTTCGCCCCTTGCTGCACAAGGGTTTCGCCATGACGCTTCTCGAGAACAAGGTCGCGATAGTGACAGGCGGCGGGCGCGGCCTCGGGCGCTGTCACGCGCTGGCGCTGGCGGCGGCGGGCGCGCGCGTCGTCGTCAACGATTACGGCGGCAGCGTCACCGGTGAGGCGGGCGATGACGATGCGGCGGCCGATGTCGTCGCCGAGATCCAGGCCGCCGGCGGCCAAGCGGTCGCCAATCGCGCCAGTGTCGCCGACTGGGCGGGCGCCGGCACGATCGTCGAACAGGCGGTGCGGACCTTCGGCGGGCTCGACATCGTCGTCAACAATGCCGGCATCAACCGCCCGGCGACGATGGCGGCGCTCACCGAAACCGACTTCGACCTCGAAATCGGCGTGCACCTGAAAGGCACAACCGCCGTCTGCCACCACGCCGCCGCCTTCTGGAGCGAGCGCGGCCCCGAGCCCGGCCGCGCCATCGTCAACACGACCTCGCCGGTCGGCGTCCACCCCATGCCGAACGGCGGCCCCTATTGCGCCGCCAAGGCCGGCATCGCCGCGCTGACCCAGGTGCTGGCGCAGGAGCTGGCGAGCCTCGGCGTCCGTGCCAACGCCATCGCGCCCGCGGCGCGGACGCGCATGGTCATGGCCAGCCCCGACGTCGACGCGCTGATGCCGCGCGCCGAGGGCTTCGATCGCCATGCGCCCGAGCATGTCTCGCCCTTGGTGGTGTTCCTGGCATCGCCGCTTTGCGCCTTCACCGGGCGCATTTTCGGCGTCGAAGGCCCCGATGTGGCGCTCTACACGCCGTGGAGCGCCGAGCGACTGGTCACCCACGATGGCGGCTGGACGGCGGAGACGCTCGCCGAAGCCTTCGCCGAGACGCCGCTGCAGGCGGCGATCAAGGCCTTTTATCCCGGCGGCCGTATCGATACGGTGTCGCCGCCCAACCGGACGTTGCGGGCGCTGGCGGCGGGCTAGTGGCGATGCGGGTCGGTAAGTATCCCCCAGCCGCTCATGCCGAGCGAAGTCGAGGCACTCGCCACCGACGGATCGTGCCTCGACTTCGCTCGGCATGAGCGGGTTTTGGGGTGGGGGTCGGCCCGACAGTCCCCCGGCGAGAGACCGCGCGATACGAACAGGCTGTGCAGCCGGCGCGGCGCTGATAGGATGCGCGCATGTTCATCACCTTCCTCGAAGAACTGCGCGCCGCCAAGATCCCGGCATCGCTGAAGGAGCATCTGCTGCTCCTGGAGGCGCTGCAGGCCGATGTCATCGAGCGGACGATGGAGGATTTCTATTATCTCTCCCGCGCCGTCTATGTGAAGGACGAGGCGCTGCTCGATCGCTTCGATCAGGTGTTCGGCAAGGTTTTCAAGGGGATCGAACCGACGATCGAGACCGGCACCGCCGAGATTCCCGAAGACTGGCTGCGCATGGTCGCCGAATTGAACCTCAGCCCCGAAGAAATGGCCGAACTCGAAAAGCTCGGCTGGGACAAGCTGATGGAGACCTTGAAGGAGCGCCTCGAGGAGCAGAAGAAGCGCCACGAGGGCGGCAACAAATGGATCGGCACCGGCGGCAAGTCACCCTTCGGCGCGCACGGTTCGCACCCCGAGGGCGTCCGCATCGGCCAGAAGGAAGGCCGCCAAGGCAAGGCGGTCAAGGTCTGGGACAAGCGCGAGTTCAAGAACCTCGATTCACAGGTCGAGCTCGGCACGCGCAACATCAAGGTGGCGCTGCGTCGCCTGCGCCGCTTCGCCCGCACCGGCGCCCCCGACGAGCTCGACATGGACGCGACGATTTCGGGAACGGCGAAAAAGGCCTATCTCGACATCGTCATGCGCCCCGAGCGCCACAATGCCGTGAAACTTCTGCTGATGCTCGACGTCGGCGGCTCGATGGACCCGCACATCAAGGTCTGCGAGGAACTCTTCTCGGCGGCGCGATCCGAATTCAAGCACCTCGAATTCTTCTATTTCCACAATTGCCCCTATGAGGCGCTGTGGCAGGACAATAGACGCCGCTGGTCGGAACGCACCCCGACGATGGAGCTGCTCCACAAATTCCCCCATGACTACAAGCTCGTCTTCGTCGGCGACGCCTCGATGAGCCCCTATGAAATCAACTATCCCGGCGGCTCGGTCGAGCATTGGAACGAGGAGGCGGGCGACGTCTGGATGCAGCGCATGCTCGACGTCTATCGCTCGGCGGCGTGGCTCAATCCCATCCCCGAAAAGCATTGGGCCAACAGCCAGTCGATCCGGATGATCCAGACCCTGATGGAAAACCGCATGTTCCCGCTGACGATCGAGGGGCTCGATCGGGCGATGCGCGAGTTGACGCGGTCGCATTGAGCCTCGGCGCCGATCACGCACCTCAACGCACCAGAGGCCGAACCGTAGAGTCGATCGCCCTTCTGATGCTATCCCGGTGGCAGGGAGTAATCCATTCCAACGATTTTTAGCCGGAATGGCTTTCGCTTCTTCTTCTATTCCGACGAACATCCTCCCCCGCATATTCATGTCGAATATGCCGGGACGGCGGCGAGGTTCGAACTACAACTCGTCCGAATGACCGAAAATGACGGGATGCGGAGTCGTGATTTGGCGCGAGCGCAATCCATGGTAGGAGAGCATCGGCAGCTGCTTCAGGATGCGTGGGATGGCTTCTTCGGTTCGTCAGATTGACCCGCAGCCGCCGGTGCGCGCCACGACGGCCGACTTCTCGTCGACCCATCTCATCGTCACGCTCTCCGACGACCGGCGTCTCGAACTGCCGCTGGCGTGGTATCCGCGCCTCCGCGATGCCACGCTGGCAGAGCGTCAGAACTGGCGCCTGATAGGCACCGGCAGCGGCATCCATTGGCCGGCGATCGACGAGGACCTCAGCGTCGCCGGCATGCTCGCCGGGCGCCGCGCCGCCGCCTGAGCGACGGCGCGACCTGCCGCTACTTCCCGCCAGCCGCGTCTTCCTTCACCAGCATTTTGGCCTGTTCGCCGACATAGGCGCGGATCGCCTCGACCTGGTCGCGGTTGATCCACTTCGAGAAGGCGACCATGCCATTTTCCTTCAGCGCGCCATCATGAACGATCGACGCCCATAGCGCCTTGTCGTCGAGCGCGCCGGAGCGACGCAGATCGGGCAGGATGCCGACGGCGCGGGCGCCGGCGCCATGGCAAACGGCGCAGTTTTCGGCAAAGTTGGTGGCGCCCGCGGAAATCTGCGCGGTGGTGAAGCTGTCGCGCGGCGGATTCGGCGGTGGCAGCTGCGGCGGCACATAGGCCGGCAGCTTCGCCGTGCCGCCCAGCTTGAACACCAGCATCCGGCCATTGGGGGCAATGCGCTGCGGCCCGTCGCCGAAGCCACCGGAGATCGGATAGGCGCCGCCATAGCCCGCCGTCACCGCCACATATTGCACGCCATCGACGGTGTAGCTGACCGGCCCGGCCATCACGCCGGTCTGCGCGGCAAAGCTCCACAGCGGCTTGCCGGTGGTGGCGTCGAACGCCTGGAAGCTGCCCTTGGCATTGCCCTGGAACACCAGATTGCCGGCGGTGGCGAGGGTGCCGCCATTCCACGGGCCATCATATTGGACGCGCCAGACTTCCTTTTGCTTGACCGGGTCCCAAGCGACGAGCTGGCCCTTCAGCAGCGCGCGCGTCGCCTTGTAGACCGCGCGATCGCTGGGCGGCTCCATCGCGATCATCTTGATGGCGACATTCCAGGCACCCGGCCGATGGGCATAGCCCGCCTGGTTCTCATATTGCATCGGCACTTCCTGCGCCGGCAGATAGACGAGGCCGGTCTGCGGGCTGAACGACATCGGGTGCCAATTGTGCGCGCCCAATGCCGAGGGCGCGGTGACGAAGGCGGCCTTTTTGTAGCGCGCTTCCGGCACTTCGATCGGCCGCCCGGTGGCGGGGTCGACGCCGGTCGTCCAGGTCTGCGGCACAAAGCCCTTGGCGGAGATCAGCTTGCCGGTCTCACGGTCGATGACATAGAAGAAACCGTTCTTCGGCGCCTGCATCAGCACCTTGCGGTCGCGGCCGTCGATCTTCAGCGTCGCCAGCAGGATCGGCTGCGTCTGGGTGAAGTCCCAGGTTTCCCCCGGCGTACCCTGATAGTGCCAGATGTATTTGCCGGTGTTGGGATCGAGCGCGACGACCGACGACAGGAACAGGTTGTCGCCCTTGCCCTCGCTGCGAATCTCATGGTTCCACGGGCTGCCATTGCCGACGCCGATGTAGAGGCGATCGAGTTCCTGGTCATAGACAATGGCATCCCAGACGGTGCCGCCGCCACCGGCCTGCCAATATTTGCCGCTCCAGGTGCTGCCCGCCTTGGCGGCGAGCACGTCGTCCGAGGCTTCGCCATCGGGGCCCTTCGCCGGATCGCCGGGGATGGTGTAGAAACGCCAGGCCTTCTGGCCGGTCATCGCATCATAGGCGGTGACATAGCCGCGCACGCCGAGTTCGGCGCCGCCGTTGCCGATGATGACCTTGCCCTTCACGACGCGCGGCGCGCCGGTGATCGTGTAGGGCTGGCCCTGGTCGACGGTGACGACCGACCATTTCACCTTGCCGGTGGCGGCATCGAGCGCGATCAGCCGGCCGTCCAATGCGCCTACGAAGATCAGGCCATTCCAGGCGGCGACGCCGCGGTTGACGACGTCGCAGCACGCCGAGAAGCCGCGGTCCTTGGAAACCTCGGGGTCATAGCGCCACTTGACCTTGCCGGTGGCGGCATCGAGCGCCATCACCTTCGACCAGGCGCTGGTCGTGTACATGGTGCCATCGATGATCAGCGGCGTTGCTTCCTGGCCGCGGTTGGTATCGAAATCATGGAACCAGGCGAGGCCGAGCTGGCTGACATTGCCGGCGTTGATCGCGGTGAGATCGGCGTAGCGCTGCTCGGAATAAGTGCCGCCATGCGTCAGCCACTGGCCGGGGGCGGCGGCCATCAGCCGCGCCGCGTTGACCGCCGCGGCGCCGACCGAGCCCACCGGCGTGTCGAGCGCGGTCGTTGCCACCCACGCCATCGTCGCCAGCGCGACGATCGCCACCGTGCTCGTGCTGCTCTTGAACCGCATCGTCGCTCCCCTCGGATGTCTTCTTGTGCGGCAGGTGTAGCAGGCGGTTCGCCGGCGCCAAGCAAGCGAATGTCGCAGGGCGGCGGCGGCAAAAGCGGCGATCACAGCCGGATTCCGCGCGACCCGGCGCCGCGGGCGCGATATATCGCCACCATGTCCAACGCTTTTTCGCGCTTCGCCGCCCTCCACGACGATTTGCTGATCCTTGCCAACGCCTGGGATGCCGGCAGCGCGCGACTGATCGCCGCGGCCGGCGCCCCGGCAATCGCCACGACCAGCGCCGGCGTCGCCTGGAGCCTGGGCTATCCCGACGGCGACGCGCTCCCGGTCGACCTCTACCTCGGCGTCGTCGGCGCAATCGTCGCGGCGGTCGAAGTGCCGGTCAGCGCCGATATCGAGGGCGGCTACAGCGACGACCCTGCCGTGGTCGCGGCGCATGTCGCGCGCTTTGTCGAAGCCGGCGTCGTCGGCATCAACATCGAGGATGGCGGCGGTACGCCCGACCTGCTCGCCGCCAAGATCGCCGCGATCCGCGCCGCGGTCGGCGAGGCGCTGTTCATCAATGCACGCTGCGATGTCTGGCTGCGCGGGCTGGCACCGGGCAATCCGATGGAGGGGCCGATGGCCGAATTCCTCGCCCGCGCCCAGCTTTACGCCGACGCCGGGGCGAGTGGCATCTTCGCGCCGGGCCTCGCCGATATCGCTGCCATTCCCGTCGCGGTGACCGGCTGCCACGGCCTGCCGCTCAACCTGCTCGCCCGCCCCGGCGTTGCCGAGGCCGCCGAGCTGCACCGCCTCGGCGTGCGGCGGCTGAGCGCCGGATCGGGGATCACCCAGGCGGTCTATGGCCTGACGCAGCGGCTGACGCAGGCGTTTCTGGCCGGTCAGGCGGCGCCACTATGGGAAGCGCCGTTGGCCTATGGCGAGATCAACGCGCTGATGACGCGCTGACCGGCGGCGAATGCCGTCCCGTTGCCGGCAGCGGCAGCGAATTGATCCAGACGTTGAAGGCGATGACCGCGGCGGCAACGACCATCAGCCGACCGCGAAACCGCGCCGCCGCATTGGGCGCCTTGATCGCCATCCACAGGCCGCCGAGCGCCAGCAGCGTCGCCGCGGTGCCGCCGATGATGAAAGCCGTCTGATCGGAGATCATCCAGCGTTCCGAAGGCATCCGGCGCTGCTCACGCCAGATGCGCGGCGATGAAGGCGCCCGCCGTGGCAATGGCGGCGCGCGCCGGCGCCAGCATCGGGTGGAAGAAGGGCCAGACGTGAATCATCTCGGGGGCGATCTCGAGCCGCACCGCCACCTGGGCATGGCCGGCGGCGCGCGCCAGTTGCACGGCATCGTCGAGCAGCGTCTCGTCGGCGCCGACCTGGATGAGCAGCGGCGGCAGGCCGGCGAGATCGCCATGAACCGGCGAGGCCAGCGGCGCCAGGGGATCGGCAGCCCCGAGATACCGGCTGGCAAAAACCAGCAATGAATCCCGCTGCACCATCGGATCGACCGCCGCCTTGCTGACCATCGAGCCGCCCGTCATGGCAAGATCGACCCAGGGCGAGATCGGCACGGCGCAGGCGGGCTGCGGCAGCCCGGCGGCCTTGATCGCCAGCAGCAGCGCCATCGTCAGCCCGCCGCCGGCGCTGTCCCCGGCGATGGCGATCCGCCCCGCGGCGATCCCCTGGTCGAGCAGCCAGCGATAGCCGGCGAGCGCATCGTCGACGGCGGCCGGAAAGGGATGCTCGGGCGCCAGGCGATAGTCGAGCGACAGCGCCGCGATGCCGGCGGCGCGGCCGAGTTCGCTCGCCAGATGGCGGTGGCTGGCGACCGAGCCGATGACATAGCCGCCGCCATGGAGATAGAGCAGTGCCGCATCCTCGGCGGCGCCCGGGGTGAGGCTCCACTCGGCCGGCACGCCGGCGGCGCTGACCGGGGTCAGGGTGACATCGGCCGCGGTCGGAAAGGCCGCGCCGATATTGTCATAGCCGGCGCGGCGTTCGGCGATGCTCTGGTCGGCGGGCATGCTCGCCAGAAAGGCGCGGATGGCGGCAATCTCGGCATTCGGCATGATGATGTCTCCCCTGGGTCATTCGACGAGCGCCTGACGGACGGCGCGGGCCCAGGCGGCGCGGCGCGCGGTGCGGGCGTCGGCGGGCAGTTCGGGCGTGAAGGTGCGATCCGGCCCGGTCATCGCCGCGGCGGCAGCGGCAAGGTCGGGGAACAGCCCCACCCCCACCCCGGCGAGCATCGCCGCGCCCAGCGCCGTCGTCTCGATGCAGCGCGGCCGCTCGACGGCGATGCCGAGGCTGTCGGCGAGGTCCTGGCACAGCCAGTCGTTGGCGACCATGCCGCCATCGACGCGAAGCGCCGATGCCGTCACGCCATCGGCGGCGAGCGCGTCGATCAGATCGGCGGTCTGCTGGCCCATGGCCTCCAAGGTCGCGCGGACGATATGGGCGCGCTTGGTGCCGGCGGTCAGCCCGGCGAGCAGCCCCCGTGCCTGTGGCTGCCAGTGCGGCGCCCCCATGCCGGCAAGCGCCGGCACGAACATCACCCCGCCGCTGTCGGGGACGCTCTGCGCCAGCGCTTCGGTCTCGGCCGAGGTCGCGATCAGCCCGAGGCCATCGCGCAGCCATTGCACGGCGCTGCCGGCGGTGAAGATCGCCCCTTCCAGGGCATAGGCCGCGGCGCCATCGAGCCGCCACGCCACCGTCGCCAGCAGGCGATGCTGTGACACTGGCGGCGCCGCGCCGGCATGCGCCAGCAGGAAGCAACCCGTGCCATAGGTCGCCTTGAGTTCGCCCGGCGCGAGGCACGCCTGGCCGATGCTGGCGGCCTGCTGGTCGCCGGCGGCCCCCGTGATCGGCGTCTCGCCGCCGAGCAGCGCCGTTGTCGCGAGGTGTCCGGCGCAATCGACGATCGTCGGCAATATGGCGCGCGGCACGCCGAACAGCGCCAGCAGGTCGTCGTCCCACGCGCAGGTCGCAAGGTCCATCAGCAGGGTGCGCGAGGCGTTGGTCGCGTCGGTGACATGCGCGGCGCCCGCCGACAGCTTCCAGATCAGCCAGCTTTCGACCGTGCCGGCACGCAGGCGATCCCCCGCCGCCGCCACCGCCGGCCAGTTATCGAGCGCCCAGCGCAGCTTGGTCGCGGTGAAATAGGGATCGAGCAACAGCCCGGTCTTGGCCTGCACCGCTGGCTCATGCCCCGCCGCCTTGAGGCCGGCGCAAGTGTCGGCGGTGCGACGGTCCTGCCAGACGATCGCCGGCGTCAGCGGTTCGCCGGTCTCGGCGTCCCACAGCACCAAGGTCTCGCGCTGGTTGGTGATGCCGATTGCGGCGATCCGTGCCGCACCGACGCGATCGGCGACCTCGATCAGACAGTCGCGGCTGGCGCGCCAGATCTCACCGGCGTCATGCTCGACCCAGCCCGGCCGGGGATAGTGCTGGGTGATCGGCCGGCCGCTGCTGGCGACGATGCCGCCCCTCAGGTCGAAGGCGATGGCGCGCGTCGAGGTGGTACCGGCGTCGAGCGCGACGATAAGGTCCTGGGTCATCCGCCTTCCCTAACCCGGCGGCGGCGACTAGGGAATTGCCCGCCCCAATGGAATCCCGATGACCGACGCCGCCGCCTTCGACCGCCTGTACGACGTCGCCATCATCGGCGGCGGCATCAACGGCGCCGGCATCGCCCGCGACGCCGCCGGGCGTGGGCTGTCGGTGGTCCTGCTCGACCAAGGCGATTTCGGTGGCGCCACTTCGAGCGCCTCGACCAAGCTCATCCATGGCGGGCTGCGCTATCTCGAATTCTACGCCTTCGGGCTGGTGCGCAAGGCGCTCGCCGAACGCGAGGTGCTGCTCGACATCGCGCCGCATTTGACATGGCCGCTGAGCTTCGTGCTGCCGCACAGCGCCGAGCAGCGCCCCCTATGGATGCTGCGCGCCGGCACCTTGCTCTACGACAACCTCGCCCGCCGCCGGGAGGTGCCGGGGTCGGCGCGAATCGACCTGCGCAACGATCGCGCCGGCCGCGCTCTCAAGCCCGAATTCACCCGCGCCTTCCGCTATTGGGACGGCTGGGTCGACGACGCGCGGCTGGTCATCGCCAACCTCCAGGACGCCGCCGCCAAGGGCGCGCTGGTGCTGCCGCGCACCCCGGTGTTGCGCGCCGAACCGGGCAAGGATCATTGGTGGTTGCAGCTGAGCGACGGTCGCACGCTGCGCGCCAGGCGCATCGTCAACGCCGCCGGCCCCTGGGCGGGCGACGTCGCGACGCGCGTTCTCGGCCGCAACGACGCCCCGGCGCTCAAGCTCGTCCAGGGCAGCCATATCGTCACCCGCCGCGTCCACCTCGGCCGCGATGCCTTCATGTTCCAGCAGCCCGATGGCCGCATCATCTTCGTCATCCCCTACGAGCGCGACTTCTCGCTGATCGGCACGACCGAACGAACGATCGAAGAGCCCGGCGCGGTCGGCATTTCGGAGGCCGAGACCGACTATCTCCTCGCCGCCGCCAACCGCTATCTCGCCCGGCCGTTGACGCACGACGATGTCGTGCACCGCTATGCCGGGGTGCGCCCGCTGGTGCTCGAAGCCGGCAAGGGCGACCGCGAGACGACGCGCGACTATCGCATCGTCGAGCACGACGGCCTGCCCGCGATGACGATCGTCGGTGGCAAGATCACCACCTATCGCGTCCTCGCCGAGGATGTGCTGAGGCGCATCGCGCCGCGGACCAAGGCCTGGACGGCGACCGCGCCGCTGCCCGGCGGCGACATCGAGCGCCTGAAGGGCGAAAGCGGCCAGGCGGCGTTCAAGCGCTGGCTGGCGCATCTCGTCGCCAGCAACGGCGACTATGACCCCAAGCTGGTCAAGCGCCTGGCGATCACGCTGGGCAGCGCCACCGAAGGCCTGCTCGCCGCCGGCCTCGGCGCCAATCTCGGCGACAATATCTACGGACCCTTCGAGGCCGAGGTCGATCATTATGCCCGCCACGAATGGGCGACGACATCGGAAGACGTGCTGTGGCGGCGCACCAAGCTCGGCCTGCACATCGGCAACGCCGGCAAGGCGCGGGTGGCGGCGTTCTTCGGCGAAACGATCACGCTGGGCGAGGAAGTGCCGGTGACGCATAGGTTCGCGACACCGGGCGTGTAGGACCGGTGCTATACAGTCACCACGGCCTTGACGCCTTCCGGTGAACTGCTAATATCTGTTGATATGCTGTCGCTAAAGGAGCTTTTTCACACTGAAGCTAGCCGGAGAACCAAAGAGGACTACGAATATATATTTGACCTATTCGTAGAATTTGCGGGTGGAAAGCGCCTCACAGAAGTCGTAAGTGTACCGGACGCTGTAAAAAATGCCGATTACGTATTTCTAAACACACTACAGCCGTTGATTATCGAACTTAAACAAATCAATAGATACGACAACACCCAATCGCCAGAGTCTTACTTTATGAGTCTAGTAAGTAATGGGGAGGTCAAGAATTATTCACAAATCTCCTCCAGTATCGTTAAAATCACTCCTGATAGCCTTTCAACATCGCAATGGAACCATTTTTATAAGAAATTTCGACCTGCTGTGTCGCGACATCTCGACAAGGCTTCTATCCAGCTGAGGCAGTCCGCGCCTCTGATTGTACGAGACTCTAATGATGTGCGATCCGGCATCATACTGGCAAACACTGGTGACTTCAATATGCCGGTCGACCTGATGTTCCGACTTACAGAATATCATTGTAAAAAGAAATGGAAGGAAGGGCAATTCGGCTTCGTCGACTTTGTGTTATGCTTATCGGTTGACATGATAAAGGAGAATGAGCTGATATCTCAGCCAAGGCTTCTTGTTAGAAACATTAAGGATGAAGCTTTAGTTGCAAGTCTACAGTATATATTTGATAGGTGGATACACTACGTAGCTGAAGCAATGGACGCCAAGGTTGAATATGTTGTCGGTTCCATAGTCGACCCTCCTTTAAAGGTCTCCGAGCCAATAATGGGTAAAATCGCCTTCGGCGCTTGGCATTGTGCAAGCCACCGGTGAGGCCGGTATCATTACATTTGTTAACTGCAGTTAGCGCGCAAAATAGCGGTAGGACATGACTTAACGATAGCCACATTACTGCCGATTTTTTTCCGCGAACACAAAAGCTGGTGCTCCCAAGTCTCAGCTCAACCTGTCGCCGCCAGACACTCGGCAAACACCACCGCATCGACATTCCCGCCACTGAGCACGACCACCACTGTCCTGCCGGCGATGTCGACGCGCCCCGCCAGCGCCGCCGCCAGCGCCACCGCGCCGCCGGGTTCGAGCACCAGCTTCAGTTCGCGAAAGGCGAAAGCCACCGCCGCCGCCGCCTCGGCCTCGCTCACCCAGACGCCGCGCGCGCCCTGCGATCGCAGCGTCGCCAGCGTCAGCTCGGCCATGCGCAAGGTCTGGAGCGCGTCGCAGCGCGTCGGGCCGGGGTTTTCAACGGGCAGGACCTGC
Source organism: alpha proteobacterium AAP81b (assembly GCA_001295935.1). GTDB lineage: Bacteria > Pseudomonadota > Alphaproteobacteria > Sphingomonadales > Sphingomonadaceae > Sandarakinorhabdus. The sequence goes on along the minus strand of LJHX01000018.1, from coordinate 2,103 downwards.
CCCGCCGCCAGGCTGCGCGCGACATCGTCATAGCCTTCGGGTTCGACCGTCACCACCGGCAGCCCCGACCCCACGGCAAAGCCCCCCGACAGCCCGCCGCCGCCGCAGCAGACCAGCGCCAGATCGGCAGTGACCTCCAGCGCCGCGAGGTCGGCGGCAACTTCCAGCCCCGCCGTCCCCTGCCCCGCGATGACGAAGCGATCGTCATAGCTCGGCACCACGACCGCTCCCGACGCTGCGGCGATCTCGGCGGCGATCAGGTCGCGGCTTTGCGTCAGGCGGTCGTAGAAGACGATCTCGGCGCCATCGGCGCGGGTGCGCTCGATCTTCACCCGCGGTGCATCGGCGGGCATGACGATGGTGCACGGCATCCCCAGCAGCCGCGCCGCCTGCGCCACCCCTTGCGCATGATTGCCCGACGAAAAGGCGACCACCCCCGGCCCGCGCTCGGCCTCGGGAATCGCCGCCAGGCGGTTGTAGGCGCCGCGGAACTTGAACGACCCGGTGCGCTGCAAATTCTCGGGCTTGAGCAACACCCGCGCTCGGGTTGCGGCGTCGAGCGCCGGATGGCTGAGCAGCGGCGTCCGCACCGCCACGCCGGCGATACGCCCCGCCGCCTGTTCCACCTCGTGCAAAGTCACCGGCGAAGTCATTGAAATCGGCTCCTTTCCGGGTTCGCGAAGCCCCCCGGCAAGCTGTTGAAAGACCACAGAAAAACCCACATTTCAAGGGAACCAAAAAAACGCTTTACAGGGGGGGTACGCATCCATAGATAGCGCCGCGCTGCCCCATGGGACTTCCACCGCAAGGCAGCTTTGGTGCCGGCCGCGATCCGGCAATCCAATCCGCCTCGGAGGTCCCTTGAATTGCACGAAGACCATAACGCGCTGGGGGTAGCGCTTGGACTGCGTCCGACGCAGCCCATCACCCTCGTTCGCCCGCACGCCGCGCATCGCGCTGCCCGGTACTTCCTTGAGAAGTTCCAGGGAACGTCGATGTATGCGGTCAAGGCCAATCCGTCGCCCGACCTGATCGCGGCGCTGTGGGAAGCCGGCATCACGCATTTCGACGTCGCCTCGATCGCCGAGGTGCGGCTGGTGCGCGGCCTGCTGCCGACCGCGACCCTGTGCTTCATGCACCCGGTCAAGGGCGCCGAGGCGATCGCCGAGGCGTATCACGTTCACGGCGTGCGCACCTTCAGCCTCGACAGCGAAGGCGAGCTCGCCAAGATCGTCGCCGCGACGGCGACCGACGGCGTCGCCGCGGCCGACCTGACGCTCTGCGTCCGGCTGCGCGTCTCGTCGGCGCATTCGAAGCTCAGCCTCGCCTCGAAGTTCGGCGTGGCGGCCGAGGATTCGGCGCCGCTGCTGATGGCCGCCCGCCAGGCCGCCGACGCATTGGGCCTGTGCTTCCATGTCGGCAGCCAGGCGATGAGCCCGCAGGCGTACGCCGACGCCATGGCGCAGGTGCGCGCGGCGATCGTCGCCGCGGGCGTCACCGTCGATGTCGTCGATGTCGGCGGCGGTTTCCCGTCGGTCTATCCCGGCATGGAGCCGATCGCGCTTGCCGCCTATTTCGAGGTCATCCACCGCGCCTTTGAAAGCCTGCCGGTCAGCTATTCGGCCGAACTCTGGTGCGAACCCGGCCGCGCGCTGTCGGCCGAGTACGCCAGCGTGCTGGTCCGTGTCGAAGCCCGCAAGGACGATGTGCTCTACATCAACGACGGCGCCTATGGCGCGCTGTTCGATGCCGCGCACATCAACTGGCGCTTTCCGGCCAAGCTCGTCCGTGAAGGCGGCTCGCGCGCCAAGTCGATGGGTTTCAGCTTCTACGGCCCGACCTGCGACGACATGGACTTCATGCGCGGGCCCTTCGAGCTGCCCGCCGATGTCCGTGCCGGCGATTACATCGAGCTCGGGATGCTCGGTGCCTATGGCTCGGCGATGCGCACCGGCTTCAACGGCTTCACCGCCGGGGCGACGATCGTCGCGCGCGACGAGCCGATGGACAGCGTCTATGGCGAAGAAACCGCCCTGCCCGACAACGTCGTGACCTTGCGGCAGAAGTAGCCTTCTCCCCTCCCGCTCGCGGGAGGGGTCGGGG
>LJHX01000179.1 GCA_001295935.1 alpha proteobacterium AAP81b | reverse complement strand
CGCGCGCCCAGGCCGGCGCGCCGAGCCTCGCCAGCCCGCGCGCGCCGGGCGCGATCGCCAGCTCGGGCCGGCCGCTCGACATCGCGCTCGCCGGCAGTGCCTGGCTGGCGGTGCAGGGCCCGGTGATCGCCGGCACACCGAGCGAGGCCTATACCCGCCGCGGCGACCTCGCGGTCACCGCGACCGGCCTGGTGCAGACCGGTGACGGCCATATCGTGCTGGGCGACGGCGGCGCGCCGGTGACGGTGCCGGCGGGGGCAACGCTTGAAATCGCCCCCGACGGCAGCCTTTCGGCGCGCACCGGCGACACGGCGACGCCGATCGGCAAGCTGAAGCTCGTCGACGGCGGCCGGCTGACCGGCATGGACAAAGCCGGCGACGGGCTGTTCGCGACGCGCGAGCCGCTGCCCGCCGACCCCGCGGCGCGGCTGACCATCGGCGCGCTCGAAGGCGCCAATGTCCAGGTGTCGGGCGCGCTCGCCGAGCTTGTCGAGGAGCAGCGCGGCTTCGAGGTCAGCGCCCGGCTGATCGGCATCGTCAAGGACATCGACGAGCGTGGCGCGCGGCTGATGTCGGCGAGCAATTGAGGAGCATGCCGTGACCAACGCCCTGCAGATCGCCCGCTCGGGGCTCGAAGCCCTCGACCAGCGGATGAAGACGATTTCGAACAACCTCGCCAACGTCAACACGACGGGCTTCAAGCGCGACCGCGCCAGCTTCGTCACCTTGATGTACCAGGACCCGCGCAACCCCGGCGCGGCATCGGGGGGCGACGGCCAGTTCGCCACCGGGCTCGGCACCGGCACCGGCGTCCGCGTCGGCGGCACCGAGCGCATCCATATCCAGGGAGCGCCGGTGCAGACCGACAATGCCCTCGATCTCGCCATCGAAGGCCAGGGGTTTTTCGCCGTGGCGCTGCCCGATGGCCGCGTCGCCTATAGCCGCGACGGCTCGTTCAAGCTGTCGGCGACAGGCGAGCTCGTCACTTCGGCAGGCCTGCGCCTGCAGCCGCCGATCGCCATTCCCGATGGCGCCGAAAAGATCACCATCGCCGGCGACGGCCTGGTTTCGGTGCAAGTCGCGGGGCAAGCGGCGCCGGTCGAGGCCGGGCAGATCACCCTGACCCGCTTCGCCAATCCCGCCGGGCTCAGCCCGCAGGGTGACAATCTCTACCTCGAAACCGCCGGCAGCGGCGCGCCCCAGGCCGGCGCCCCCGGCACCGACGGCATGGGGGCGCTGCGCCAGGGGGCGCTGGAAGGCTCGAATGTCTCGACGGTGCAGGAGCTCGTCGACATGATCGAGACGCAGCGCGCCTATGAGGTCAACGCCAAGATCATCAACGCTGCCGATGAGATGGCGCGCTATGTCACGCAGAATGTTTGATTTCCGGCCCTCCCTCCCC
>LJHX01000178.1 GCA_001295935.1 alpha proteobacterium AAP81b | reverse complement strand
CTGGATGCCAGCGTGCGCTGGCATGACCCTGGGAGAGAGAGACTGCGTCACCCCCGCAGCACGTCGCGCCCGGCGTAGCGCGCGACATTGCCGAGCTCTTCCTCGATGCGGATGAGCTGGTTGTACTTGGCCAGCCGGTCCGACCGCGCCAGCGATCCCGTCTTGATCTGCCCGCAGTTGAGCGCCACGGCGAGGTCGGCGATCGTCGCATCCTCGGTCTCGCCCGAACGGTGCGACATCACCGTCCGATAGCCCGAACGATGCGCCAGATCGACCGCCGCCAGCGTCTCGGTCAGCGTGCCGATCTGGTTGACCTTGACCAGCAGCGCATTGGCGAGGCCGTCCTTGATGCCCTGGCGCAACCGCGCGGGGTTGGTGACGAACAGATCGTCGCCGACCAGTTGCACGCGACGCCCAAGCTTCTCGGTCAGCAACTTCCAGCCGGCCATGTCGTCCTCGGCCATGCCGTCCTCGATGCTGAGGATCGGATAATCATCGGCGAGCGCGACATAATAATCGGCCATCGCCTCGGCACTGAGCGTCTTGCCTTCGCCGGCCAGCACATAATGGCCATCGTGATGGAATTCGGTCGCCGCGGCATCCAGCGCCAGGAACACGTCTTCGCCGGCCTTGAACCCGGCCTTCTCGATCGCCGCCATGACGAAATCGAGCGCGGCGCGCGTGCCGCCAAGGTTCGGCGCGAAGCCGCCCTCGTCGCCGACGGCGGTATTGTGGCCGCCGGCCTTGAGTTCGGCCTTCAGCGTGTGGAAAATCTCGGCGCCCCAGCGCACCGCCTCGGCGAGGCTGTCGGCGCCGACCGGCATCACCATGAATTCCTGGAAGTCGATCGGATTGTCGGCATGGGCGCCGCCGTTGATGATGTTCATCATCGGCACCGGCAGAATGTGCGCGTTGATGCCGCCGACATAGGAGTGCAACGGCAGCCCGCGCGCGTCGGCCGCCGCTTTCGCCACTGCCAGGCTGACGCCCAATATGGCGTTGGCCCCCAGCCGCCGCTTGTTGGGGGTGCCGTCGAGTTCGATCATCGCGGCATCGATGCCGCCCTGTTCCTCGGCTTCCATCCCCGACAGCGCGTCGAAAATCTCGCCATTGACCGCGGCGACGGCGTCGAGGACGCCCTTGCCGAGATAACGCTCCATGTCGCCGTCGCGGCGTTCGACCGCTTCATGCGCCCCCGTCGACGCCCCCGACGGCACCGCGGCGCGCCCCGACGAGCCATCCTCGAGGACGCAATCGACCTCGACGGTCGGATTGCCGCGCGAATCGAGGATTTCGCGGGCGTGAAGGTCGATGATCGCGGTCATGGGCGGGGTTTCCGTCGCTGCTGGGCCTTGCCGGCGCCGCAACGATATTGCGCCGCGGCGTCGGTGCCGCCATCTATCGGCCAACGCGCGTTACAGCAAACGGAACAGCCGCCGAGCCGACACGTTGAGGCGCGGTATCGCCAACAAGGGAGCCGCACGATGGCCACCGCCCCGACCGACTATGCTGCCAGCACCCCCGACGACTATGCCAATTATGACTCGGGCGATCCCGCCCGCCCGCAGGACGGCGAAGTCCTTGGCCGCCGCTCGGGACTGCTCGGCGTCGCCGAAAACCGCCTCTACAGCCTCGTCGACGACGGCCGCAGCGAACTCGTCAAGAGCCTCGACGCGCTGGTCGCGCTGGCGCAGGACCTGGCCGGCAAGGTCGGCACCAGCGGCAGCAATCCCGTCGCCGGCTATGCCCATCAGGCGGTCAGCGCCATCACCGATGTTCGCGACGCGCTGCGCGACCGCCCGGTCGAAGCGCTGGTCGACGAGGGTCGCGCGATCGTCCGTCGCCAGCCCGAAATCGCTGTCGGCGTCGCCGTGGCGGTCGGCTTCCTCGCCGCCCGCCTGGTAAAGGCCAGCCGATGAGCGACGGCCCCCTGCCCGGCGCCGAAGTCGCGCCGCCGGAAGCCGATTCGATCGGCGAGCTGCTGCGCCGGCTCCTGGAGGACGTGGTCCATCTTGTCCGGACCGAGCTTCGCCTGGCGCGCGCCGAAGTCGGTGCGGGGGCGGCAGCGGCGGCAGGCGGCGCCGGGATGATTGTCGGCGGCATCGTGTTCGTTTCGGCGGCGCTGATCTGCCTGACGGTGGCGCTGGTGGCGTGGCTGTCGACCTGGCTCGGCGTCCCCGGCGCGGCGCTCGCCGTCGCCGCCGGCACCGCGGTGCTCGGCATGGTGCTGATCCTTCTGGGCGTCAACGCCGTCAAGAAAATCGATCTTGCGCCGCGCCGCACGGTCGCCAATGTGAAGCGTGACGTTCAGGCGTTGAAGGGAGAGTGACGATGGCATCGCAGCCGGTGGAGACGATCGAAGCCGAGGCCGAGGATGCCCGCGGGCGGGTCGCCGCGACGATCGACGCGCTGCAGGATCGCCTCGATCCGCGGCGCATCGTGACCGACGCCGTCGGCCGCGTCCAGGACGGCACCCGCCAGTTCGCGGCGCGCGCCGGCGACACCGCCAAGGCGCATCCGATCGCCATCGGCGCCGCCGTCGCCGCGGTCGGGCTGGCGTTGTTCACCCGCCACCGCCTCGCCAATGCGACGGTCAACCTCGGCGACGATCTTGCCGCCTATACCGATTATGACGATGGCTTCGGCTTCCCCGATGCCGGCGACATCGCCGACGCGGCGCCGCCGGTGGCAGAGCGCGTCCAGGCGGCGGCGGCGCGCGTCGAAGCCAGCGTCGAGGCCAATCCGCTGGTGTCGATCCTGCTCGGCGTCGTCGCCGGTGCGGCGCTCGGTGCGTTGCTGCCGTCGAGCGAGGCCGAACGCCGTGCGCTCGGCGACACCGGCGCCC